>NZ_JAODNI010000103.1 GCF_025465255.1 Pseudonocardia sp. | reverse complement strand
GAGGGCGGCTCGGGCGGGCGCTGGGCGGACCTGGCCGTCGCGCTGGAGACCGTGGGCGGTGCGCTCGCGGCCGTCCCGTCGATCGGGGCCGCCGGCGCGCTGGGCGCGCTGGAGGGACTCGACGGCGTCGCGGAGACCCGGGCGGCGATCGCGTCCGGGGCCACCCTGGCCACCACGACCTGGACCGCGGCCGGGGCCGGCTTCGCCTGGTCCGGCTCCCGGGTCTCGGGCCGCGCGGAGTCCCTGCTCTCCCCCGAGGCCGACGTCGTCCTGCTGCTCGCGGACGCCCCGGACGGGCCCGTCCTCGCGCTGGCCGCCACCGAGGACTCCGCCGTCGCCCTCCGGCGGCACACGAGCCTGGACCTGACCCGGCCCGTCGCGACGCTCGAGCTCGCCGACGCCCCGGTCACCGTGCTCGCCCGCGGGGACGAGGCCCTGGCGGCCGCCCGGCGGGGACGCGCCGCCGCCGGCACCGCGCTCGCGAACGAGCTGGTCGGCCTGGTCGCGCACTGCCTCGACGGCTCGGTGGCCTACGCCGCGGAGCGCGAGCAGTTCGGCCGGCCGATCGGCGCCTTCCAGGCGGTGAAGCACCGCTGTGCGGACATCCTCGCGAGCCTCGAGCTCACCCGGGCCGCGGCCCGGCACGCCGCCGCCCTGCTCGACTCCGGACCGGATGGCGACCCGGACGTCCTGGACGACGCCGTCGCGCTCGCCCTGGTCCGGGCCGGGGCCGCGGCGCACGAGGCGTCCAACGGGTACATCCAGGTCCTGGGCGGCATCGGCTTCACCTGGGAGCACGAGGCGCACCTGTACTTCCGCCGCTCGGGGGCGGCGGCCGCCCTGTTCGGCGGCGCGGAGGCCCACCGGACGCAGCTGGACCCGACGACGGTCCGCACCGCGGCCCCGGCTCCGGCCCTCACCGGGCCCGCGGCCGAGCTGGACGCGCAGGTCCGGGAGCTGCTGCCGGGCCACAAGCAGAAGTGGGGCGACGACGACTCGTTCGCCGCCCGCCTGGACTGGCAGCGGACCCTGCACGGGGCGGGCTGGATCGCCCCGCACTGGGCGGGGCAGTTCGGCGGCCGGGGGCTCGGCATCGTGGACCAGGTGGCCTGCGACGAGGTGCTCGCCGCGCACCGCGCCCCCGCGCTGGCCGGGGTCCTCGGCGTCAACAACGTCGCCCCCACGCTCATGCACTACGGGACCCCGGAGCAGCAGCGCCACCTCGCGGCCATCCAGGCGGGCACCGAGGTCTGGTGCCAGGGCTTCTCCGAGCCGGGCTCCGGCAGCGACCTCGCCTCGCTGCGCACCCGCGCCGTGCTCGACGGCGACGGCCCGGACGCGGAGTTCGTGATCTCCGGGCAGAAGGTGTGGACGTCGGAGGGCATGGAGGCCGACCATTGCCTGCTGCTCGTCCGCGCCGACCCCGACGCCCCGGCCCACAAGGGAATCTCCGCGCTGCTGGTCCCGCTGGACCTGCCCGGCATCACCCGCCGCCCGATCACCCAGATCACCGGCGACGGCGGCTTCGCCGAGCTGTTCTTCGACGATGTCCGGGTCCCGTACTCGGCGCTGCTGGGCCCGCTGCACAAGGGCTGGACGGTCACGATGACCACGCTCGCCTTCGAGCGGGCCGGCGTGATCATGATGGCGAGCCGCCTGGAGCAGGACGTCCTCGACGTCGTCGCCGGGCTGGCGGACCGGGACCTCGCGCCCGGGATCCGGCTGGACCTGACGGACCGGCTCGTCGAGGCCCGCCTGCTCGGCCTGCTGGGCCGCCGCGCGCTCGGCCGGATCGCCGACGGCGGCTCCCCCGGCCCCGAGCACTCGGTGATCAAGCTGGCCTGGTCGGCGGCGTCCCAGCACATCGGCGAGACGCACCTCGCCGCGCTGGGCGCCGACGCGGCCGCGGCGCCCTCCGCGGCCCGCGCGCGGCACGGCTACCTGCTCTCCCGGGCCTCCACCATTGGCGGCGGCACCACCGAGATCATGCGCAACATCCTGGCCGAACGGGTCCTGGGCATGCCCCGCTGACCGACACCGACCGATCGATCGACCGGCGCCGGTTCCCCAGGGGCCGGCGCCGGTCGGCGTTCAGGGCGCCTCGGCCCGGCCCACGTACCGCAGGTCGAAGGGCCCGCCCTGGTCGGGAGCGGTCATGGCGTCGAAGCCGGTGATGTCCGGGGTGGACACGAAGCTCGCCGAGTAGCCGCACAGATAGAGGTCCAGCGCATGTTCCGACGCGGTCGCCGAGGCCGCCTCGAGCAGGGCCCGCCGCTCGTCGGCCGGTTTGGTGGAGTCGGCCGCGCGGGCGAGGAGGTCCTCGTAGCCCTCCGGCAGCGGCCCGGGGAAGAAGGCGGACAGGTAGGCGTCCGACACCGTCATCCCGGGGTCCGCGACGCCCGGGTGCGAGCCGATGAACCCGTGTGCCTTGCGGTCCCGGAAGTCCGCCACGGCCTGGGTGAAGTCCATCCCCCGCACGTCGAGCCGGATACCGACCTCGCCCAGCTGGGCCTGCAGCACCTGCGCGAGGGCCAGCTGGGAGGCGGACACCCCGCTCGTCACCGCGGTCAGCGTGACCCCGCCACCGAGACCCGCCTCGGCCAGGAGCTCCCGGGCGCGCTGCCGGTCGTGGGTGTAGCCGACCGCCGGCGAGTGCCCGACGACGCCCTCCTGCAGCGGCTGGGAGGTGGGCGCGCAGTTGCCGTCGAACACCGCCGCGTCGATCGCCTCCCGGTCGACGGCGTAGTTGAGCGCCCGCCGCACGCGCACGTCGTCGAGCGGGGCGAGCGCCGTGTCGAGATACATCGCGTACCACGACGTGGGCCGTTCGGTGACCACGGTGAAACGCCCGTCCGCGGCCAGCTGCTCGGCCTGCTCCTGCTGCGTCACCTTGGCCATGATCGCGTCGACCTGCCCGCTGCGGAGGGCGTTGAGCCGGGCGTTGTCGTCCGGGATGCCGAGGATCTCGATGCGGGACGACTGCTGGGCCGCCGGGTCCCAGTACCTCTCCGCCCGCTCGTAGACCACCCGGTCACCGAGCTTCAGCTCGCCGAGCCGGTACGGCCTCGACCCGGCGTCGGTCGTGGCCGGGTCGACCTCGCCGCGCAGCGCGGCCGGGCTGAGCACGGACCCGACCGACGTCGCGAGGGTGAACAGGACGTCGGTGGCGGGCCGGGACAGGGAGAGCACCACCGTGCGCGGATCGGGCGCCTGGACGTCCTGGACGGCCCGCAGGTCACCCGCGACTGTGGAGCCCGGCAGCGTGGCCGCCCGCCGCAGGGTGTCCCGCACCGCCGTGGCGTCGACCGGCGTGCCGTCGTGGAACACGGCGTCGTCGCGCAG
>NZ_JAODNI010000074.1 GCF_025465255.1 Pseudonocardia sp. | reverse complement strand
CCCGGCCCCGACGGGTCCGCCCCCCAGTACCACCTGATCGCGACCCTGAACTTCGCCTCGCAGGAGGCGATGGCGGAGTCGATGGCCAGCCCGGAGGGCAAGGCCGCCACCGACGACCTGCCGAACTTCGCGATGGCGGGCGCCACGATGCTGGTCGGCGAGCGCACGGTCGTCGTCTGAGCGGTTCATGACGAAGGCCCCTCACCCGGTCGGGTGAGGGGCCTTCGTCGTACGAGGGTCAGGCGTTCGGGTCCGCCTGCTTGCTCACCAGGGCCGCGAGGCGGTCGCCGATGCTCTGGGTGTGGCCCGTGGCCTGGTGGTCCCGCGTCGCGAGGTCGAAGGCCACCGCGGCCTCGATCCGGCGGGCGGCGTCCGGACGGCCGACGTGGTCCAGCAGCAGCGCGACCGAGAGGATCGCCGCCGTCGGGTCCGCGATGCCCTGGCCCGCGATGTCCGGGGCGGAGCCGTGCACCGGCTCGAACATGCTCGGGTTCGTGCCGCTGGCGTCGATGTTGCCGCTCGCCGCGAGCCCGATGCCTCCGGTGACGGCCGCCGCGAGATCGGTCAGGATGTCCCCGAACAGGTTGTCCGTGACGATCACGTCGAACCGGCCCGGGTCCGTGACCAGGTGGATCGTCGTGGCGTCGACGTGCTGGTAGGCGACGGAGACGCCGGGGTGCTCGAGCGACACCTCCTCCACGATCCGGGACCACAGGGCGCCGGCGAAGGTGAGCACGTTCGTCTTGTGGACCAGCGTGACGTGCTTGCGCGGGCGCTTCTCCGCGCGGGTGAACGCGTCCCGGACGACCCGGTCGATGCCGAATGCCGTGTTCTGGCTGACCTCGGTGGCGATCTCGTGCGGGGTGTCCTTGCGCAGCAGGCCGCCGGTGCCGACGTACGGCCCCTCGGTGCCCTCGCGCACCACGACCAGGTCGATCGCGGGGTTGCCGGCCAGTGGACCGCGGACACCCGGGTAGAGCCGCGCGGGACGCAGGTTGACGTGGTGGTCCAGCTCGAACCGCAGGCGCAGCAGCAGGCCGCGCTCGAGGATGCCGCTGGGCACCGACGGGTCGCCGACGGCGCCGAGCAGGATCGCGTCGTGCTGCTTGAGCTCGGTGAGCACGGACTCCGGGAGCAGTTCGCCGGTGGAGTGCCAGCGCGCGGCGCCGAGGTCGTAGGTCGTGGTCTCCGCGCCCGGGGAGACCTCGTTGAGGACCTTCAGCGCCTCGTCGATGACCTCCGGCCCGATGCCGTCGCCGGGTATGACCGCAAGGCGCATGCCTGAGCTTCCTCTCTCCAGTTGGCTCACACTTCGGGGAGCAACGAGACGCTACCCTCTGTGCCGCCGTCCGATGACCAGCGTCCACTCGTTCGAGGTCACCCGGGCAGGTGAACCATGGGCGTCCGGAGGCCGATCCCGGCCCGGACGCCGCCCGTCACTACCCCGAGCGGGTCAGATTCTGCGCCCGGGCTACGCGGGCGTCGCGCCCGGGGTCGGCGGCGGCGTGGTCGGGAACACCCGACCGGGTGTCCACCGCATCGACGCCTCCCCCTCCGACGACGGGGAACCGAGCGCGACGGCGTGTTCCCCGGCCGGGTTCTGGGTGAGCACGACGAGCAGCGGGGCGTCCGCCGGCGCGGCCAGCGTCGTCCCGTCGTCCGCGGGGCTCAGCAGTTGCTCCGCCCCGGGCCCGTCGGTCAGCGGGTCCCACCGCCCGGGCACCTCCGCGACGTCGACGGGCGCGTCGGAGCCCTCCTCGTTGGGCCTGCTGACGTCGATCGGCCCGTAGTCCCCCTCGACGCGCACCCGCATCCGCAGCGGCGCCGCCGCCGCGTGCGGGTCGATGCCCAGGGCGGACAGCGACACGGGCAGCACCCAGGTGTCGGTGTCGAACACGTTGGTGTCCGTGACGCCGGTGAACCCGTTGACGGGCCGGGCGTCGAGCTCGGAGAAGCCGCCGCCGGTCAGCGGGTGCGCGAGGTCGACGGTGCGGGCGACGAGCACGTCCGTCCCCTCCTCCTTGACCAGCCCGGTCGCGTGGTCCGGCACCCCGTCGCCGTCGACGTCGAACTCGACGCTGGGCACCGTCGTCGCGCCGACGTCCGGGAGCGGGCCCCACATGGACACCGCCACCCCGATCGTGTCCCCGGCCCGCGCGACGCCGACATAGCGCAGGTCCCCGCCGTGCCCGGTCTCGTTCGCGACGCACTCGGTGATCCGCCGCTCGTCGCACAGCGGCAGCTCGGGGCTGGTCGCGAGCAGCCGGAACACCCCGGCGCGGGAGCGGTAGGCCTGCCGGCCGCTGCCCTGGTCCACGCCGGTGCCGCTCAGCCGGACCCCGTCGTCCTCGACCGTCGCGGCGAGCGACGAGACCGGTTTCGGCGCCGAGGTGACGGGCACCCGCAGCGTCGGGGAGCCGTCCGTCGGGGCCAGGGTGACCAGGCCCGACGCGTCGGCGAGGTACTGCCGCGCCTGGCCGTCCCGGGTGAGTTCCAGGGTGGGGTCCGGCGTCCGGCGCAGGGCCTCCGGGTCGACGGTCAGCCGGACGTCGACCGTCGCCTCGAGGCCGGGCAGCACCCGTATCCGCGACGGCGACGCCTCGATCGTCACGCCCGGCATCGTGGTGATCGCCCTGTAGTCGACGTCCAGCGCGGCCGGGGTGTCGCCGGTGTTCCGGACGTTGATCCGTTCCCGGCGTTCCAGCGGCTCCCCGGGCGGGACCTCGACCACCCCGAACGCGACACCGACGGCCCCCGGGTCGGTCGCGTTCCCGGCGAGCAGGATGGTGCGGACGGCCGCCGCCGCGTCGACCCGGCCCGCGCCGACCCGCATCGGCGCGAACACCGGGCCCGCGTGGTTCTCACCGGTGTGGACGTCCCCGCCCGCGGTGTCGACGATCGCGGCCTTGATCTCCTGCGGCGTCCAGTCCGGGTGGGCCTGCCGGACCAGCGCCGCGACGCCCGCGACGAACGGGGACGCCATCGACGTCCCGGATTTGCTCGCCCGCCCGGAGCCGGTGCCGACGGCCGCGGACACGATCGACTGGCCGGGCGCCGCGACGTCCGGCTTCACGCCCGGGCCCCGGCCGCCGCGCGCCGAGCTCTCGCTGATCGTGTCCTCGATCGAGGGCGTGCTCACGTAGCGCATCCCGGCGAGCGTGCCGTCGAGGTGCAGGCGCAGCGTGCCGGCGTCGAGGGCGGAGCGCAGGGCGCCCGTCGAGCCGGCGTCGAGCTGGAACATCGGCAGGTCCTTCGTGCCGCCGATCTGCGTCGACCCGAAGTCCGCCTGGGCCGAGGTGAGCACCGCGCCGACGGCGCCCGCCGCGGAGGCCTCCTCCGCCCGCTGGACGGAGCCGCAGGGGCGGCCCGAGTCGGCGTCCGGCCAGTCCAGCCAGACGATGTTGCCGGCGGCGCGGGCGGCGTCCGCGGCCGAGTAGGGCGCGCAGCCCTGGGCGTTGGCCGCGGAGAGCGCCACCACGTCCCCGGTGACGTCCGGGACGCCCGCGAAGTTCACGCTGTACTGCCCCGAGACGGTCCGGGCCTCGGGCGCGAGCTGCTCGGCGCCGTCGAGGAGGACGCCGGCGTCCCGCACGTTGCCGACGGCCAGGACGTCCGGGCTGTTGGAGGGGGCGGTCCCGGCGTCGAACACGTCGCCCGCGTTGCCGGCGGCCGCGACGACCACGACGCCGTTGTCCACGAGCTTCTGCACGAACTCGTTGACCGGGTCGTCGGGGGCGGCGAAGTCCGAGCCGAGCGAGAGGTTGACGACGTCGAGCCGGTCGTCGAAGTCGCCGTCGCCGTCGGGGTCGAGGGCACGGTCGAGCCCGGCCGGGGTGAGCGCGGTGGAGCCCTCGCAGCCGAAGATCCGGATCGCGTAGAGGCTCGCCGCGGGGGCCGAGCCGGGGCCGATCCGCATGCCGTTCAGGGCGTCCGGGGTCAGCGCGCGGTAGTCCCCGGTGAAGGTGGTGCCGTCCGCGTTCTCGCCGTAGCCCGCGGCCGTCCCGGCGACGTGGGTGCCGTGGCCGCCGCAGTCCAACGGGTCGTCGTCCGGGTGCGGGACGGACCTCGCCGGGTCCGAGCTGCTGGAGTCGTAATCGTCGCCGGCGAGGTCGACGCCGCCGACGACCTTCTCGGTGGGGAACGTGCCCCTGCCGGCCCGTGCCGCGTCGTAGGCCTCGATCGTGCCGGGGCCGCCGAGGTCCGCGTGGGTGTAGTCGATGCCGGTGTCGATGATCCCGATGCGGACGCCGTCGCCGAGCAGGCCGGTGTCCTGCCAGGTCTGCATCGCACGGCCGAGCTGCGCCGCGGCGGAGTTGCTCGGGCGGGCGGGGGTGATCCGGCGG
This sequence comes from Pseudonocardia sp., assembly GCF_025465255.1. GTDB lineage: Bacteria > Actinomycetota > Actinomycetes > Mycobacteriales > Pseudonocardiaceae > Pseudonocardia. The sequence goes on along the minus strand of NZ_JAODNI010000074.1, from coordinate 6,289 downwards.
ACCGAGCGGACGCCGGGTGTGGTGACCAGCCGGCGGACGGTCGCGGGGTCCGCCCGGACGGCGACGCCGGGGACGGCGTTGCTGGTCCGGTAGAGCTCGCGCTCCCCCTCCGCTCCGCGCAGGGAACCCAGGATCCGGTTCACCGCGGCGTCGATGCGCGTGCGGGCGTCCGCGGCGGCGCGGCGGGCGATGTCCCGGCCCCGCGGGAGGGCGGAGCTGTAGTCGGCGAAGGCCGAGGTGTCGTCGAACTCGACGAACACGGCGTCGGTGCCCGTGCGGGGCGCCGCTTCCGCGGGGGCTGCTCCGAACGTGACGAGGGTGGCGGTGAGGCCGAGGCCCACGATCACCCTGGGCCAGCGCGACGGCCTCACCCGGCATCCCCCTTCACCGGACCGGCGGACGCGGGACGGCGAAGGTGAACCTAGGGCGACGGAGCGTCAGTGATCGACATCCGAGCGTGAGGCGCACCGGATCGGGGGTGGGATCTCACGCGGGCGGGTGGGCGGGGTTGCGCTCTCCCCTCCCGTGAACGAGCGAACGGCACTCTCGCTCACCACGTATGAGCGAGAGTGCCGAACGCGGAAGATCCACCAGGCGCGGTCAGTCGTCGAACGAGATCAGGCGGGTGGTCTTGGCCCCCACCGACGCGCCGATCGGGCCCAGCACACCCGGGTCGATAGCGCGGTCCACGCGGAGCAGCATGATCGCGTCCGTGCCGTCCGTGGTCTGGCTGATCTGCGCGGCCTCGATGTTCACCGCGGCCTCGCCCAGCAGCGAGCCGACGCGGCCCATGACGCCCGGCCGGTCCTCGTACTCGAGCAGCAGGACCTCGCCCTCGGCGCGCAGGTCGAAGTGGCGGCCGTTGACCTCGACGAGCTTCTCGGTCTGCGCGCGCCCGGTGAGGGTGCCGGACACGGTGATCGACTCGCCGTCGGGCATCGCGGCGCGAAGCTGCACGACCGAGCGGTGGTTCTCGCTCTCCGGCGCGGTGGTGAGCTCGACGGCGACGCCCCGCTCGGCGGCGAGCGCCGGGACGTTGACGAACGTGACCTGGTCCTCGACGACGTGGGTGAACACCCCGCGCAGCGCGGCCAGGGAGAGCACCGAGACGTCGTCCGACGCCAGCTCACCGGCGACGTCGACCGTCACCGACGTGGGCAGCCGGCCGGCGACGGCGTAGAGCACCGTGCCGAGCTTCTGCACCAGCGGCAGCCACGGCCGGACCTCCTCGCCGACCGAGCCGTTGATCTGCACGTTCACCGCGTCCGGCACGAACTCGCCGGCGAGGGCGAGCTGCACGGAGCGGGCGACGTCCGTGCCCGCGCGGTCCTGCGCCTCGTCCGTCGACGCGCCGAGGTGCGGGGTGACGGTGATGTTCTCCAGCTCGAACATGGGGCTGGAGGTGGTGGGCTCCTTGACGTAGACGTCGATACCGGCGCCGCCCACGTGCCCGGAGCGCACGGCTTCGGCCAGCGCGTCCTCGTCGATCAGGCCGCCGCGCGCGGCGTTGACGATCAGCACACCAGGCTTGGTCAGGGCGAGCTGGTCCTTGCCGATCAGGCCGAGGGTCTCCGGCGTCTTCGGCAGGTGGATCGAGATCGCGTCGGCGCGGCGCAGCAGGTCGTCCAGGCTCATCAGCTCGATGCCGAGCTGGGCGCCGCGGGCCGGCGCGACGTAGGGGTCGAACGCGAACAGCACGACGCCGAAGGCCGCCAGCCGCTGCGCGACGAGCTGGCCGATCTTGCCGAGGCCGACGATGCCGACGGTCTTGCCGTTCAGCTCGACGCCGCTGTAGCTGCTGCGCTTCCACTGGCCCTGACGCAGGCTCGCGTCCGCGGCCGGGATGTGCCGGGCGGTGGCGAGCAGCAGCGCGACGGCGTGCTCGGCGGCGGAGACGATGTTCGACGTCGGCGCGTTGACGACCATCACGCCGTGCGCCGTCGCGGCCGGCACGTCGACGTTGTCGAGGCCGACACCCGCGCGGGCGACGATCTTCAGCCGGGTGGAGGCGGCGAGGGCCTCGGCGTCGACCTTGGTGGCCGAGCGCACGAGCAGCGCGTCGGCGTCGGCGATGGCGGCCAGCAGGGCGGGGCGGTCCGTCCCGTCGACGTGGCGGATCTCGACGTCGGATCCCAGGAGCTCCACCGCGGAGGGCGCGAGCTTCTCGGCCAGGAGGACGACAGGACGGCTCGGACTGGTGACGGTGCTCACGGTGCTGCGATGCTCCCCGGATCGGGACGTGCGTGTTAACGATGGACGCGGCTGATTCTAGGTCCGTGGCCCCGCGCTGCCTCCCCCGCCGTGGATGATCGATTCCACCCGCCGGTCACAACCATGTGAACCGAGCGGTGCGGCGGGCTTCGTGCCCGTCACCACGGTCGCCGCGACCCACGGCCCGCCGTACCAGAACCGGGGTCCGAGACCGCGCCGCCGCAGGCCGGTGACACCGTGTCCGGCGAGCAGGGTCTCGTAGTCGCGGACGTGCCGGAAATCGACGAGCGCGAGGCGGCCCCCGGGACGGAGCACCCGCACGGCCTCGGCGACCGCCGCCGCCCTGCCCTCGGGGGACGGGATGGTGTGGATCGCGAGGCTCGACACGACGACGTCGAACTCGCCGTCGGCGAAGGGCATCGCGGTCATGTCCCCGGTGCAGAGGTCCACCCGATCGGAGACGCCCTCGGCGACGGCGTTGGCGCGCGTCGCGTCCGCCGAGCCGGACGGGTCGGTCCCGGCCCACAGGTCCAGGCCGACCGCGCGGCCCGACCGCAGCCGGCCGGCGACGAGCAGGAGCACCGCGCCCCGGCCGCACCCCATGTCCAGCACGCGGTCGCTGCCGCGCAGCCACAGCCCCTCGGCGAGCTCCGCCCAGACGGCGTACCTCCCGCGCAGGGCCGTGAACACGTAGGACGCGGCCGACGCCAGCAGGTATCCGCCGACGACCAGCTCCCAGACGACCGCCGCGAGGGGCCATCCGGGCGAGGCCCCGCCCGTCAGGAGGGTGACGAGGGCCAGGACCAGCAGGGCGAACCCGAGGCCGCCGAGCAGGGCCGGCACGAAGGGCGCGTCGATCCCGTACCGCCCGTGTCGCCCACCGGCCATGCGCCCTCCTCCCCCGCAAGGTGCAGCCTGCCCCGAGCCGGCCCGGGGCGCCACCGGGCCTCGCTCAGGCCGCGGCGAGCCCGGTCTGCTCGGCCAGCAGCTCGAACGAGCGGAACCAGCCCGCGCGGTCCACCACCGGGCACATCACGATCAGCTCGTCCGCGTCCGCGCGCACCGCGAAGTCCTCCAGGTAGCGGGTGACGACGTCCGGTGTCCCGGCCGCGGTGAAGCGCGTCATGGAGCGGACCTGGTCGCCGGCCGGCATGTCGAGGACCGCGTCGGCCTCGTCGTCGGTCAGCGTGCGCTCCCCGGCGCGCAGGAACTGCTTCACCCGGGTGCGCTGGACGGCCCGCAGCCGCCGGGCCGCCTCGTCCGCGGAGTCCGCGGCGACGACGTTCACCCCGGCCATCACGTGCGGCGCGCCGAGCTGCGCCGACGGCCGGAACTCGCGCCGGTACACCGTGACGGCCTGCTCCAGCGCGTCCGGGGCGAAGTGCGAGGCGAAGACGTACGGCAGCCCGAGGACGGCGGCGACCTGCGCCCCGTACAGCGACGAGCCCAGGATCGACAGCGGCACCTCGGTGCCCTGGCCGGGGAACGCCTCCACGCCCGGGACGAGGCTCTCCTCCGAGAGGAAGCCCTGCAGCTCCTGGACGTCCTGCGGGAACCGCTCCGAGGCCCGGGGGTCCCGGCGCAGCGCCGCGAAGGTCTGCTGGTCCGTGCCCGGAGCGCGGCCGAGGCCCAGCTCGATGCGGCCGGGGTGCAGCGTCGCGAGGGTCCCGAACTGCTCGGCGACCTGCAGCGGCGAGTGGTTCGGCAGCATCACGCCGCCCGCGCCGAGCGTGATCCGCTCGGTGTTCGCCGCGACGTGCCCGATCAGCACGCTCGTCGCCGACGACGCGATGGAGCGCATGTTGTGGTGCTCGGCGTACCAGATCCGGCGGAAGCCCCACCCCTCGGCGCGCTGCGCCAGGGTGACGCTCGCCTCCAACCCCTCCTTGATCGTCTCGCCCTTCCCGACGGAGGCGAGATCGAGCACGGACAGCGGCAGGGGCAAGGACACGACAGGAACCTCCGGGAAGACGAGTACTGACGAGTACAACGCCGCGACGCCGCCGCCTCTTCCACCCCCGGACACACGAACGGCGCTCTCGCGCGGACCTACCGCACGAGAGTGCCGTTCGTGCAACCCCTACGGGGTCACTTGGCCTTCTCGCCCACCCAGCTCATGAGGCCGCGGAGCTTCTCGCCCGTCTCCTCGATGGGGTGCTCGGCACCCTCCTTCTGGAGGCGGGTGAAGTTCGGGCGGCCGTTCTCGTCCTCGCCCACCCACTCGCGCGCGAACGTGCCGTCCTGGATCTCGCCCAGGATCTTCTTCATCTCCTGCTTGACCGCGGGCGTGATGACGCGCGGGCCGCGGGTGAGGTCGCCGTACTCGGCGGTGTCGGAGATGGAGAAGCGCTCGTTGGCGATGCCGCCCTCGTACATGAGGTCGACGATGAGCTTGAGCTCGTGCAGGCACTCGAAGTACGCGATCTCGGGGGCGTAGCCCGCCTCGGTCAGCACCTCGAAACCGGTCTGGACCAGCGCCGCGGCACCGCCGCAGAGGACGGCCTGCTCGCCGAACAGGTCGGTCTCGGTCTCCTCCTTGAAGGTGGTCTCGATGACGCCCGCGCGGGCGCCGCCGATCCCGGCCGCGTAGGAGAGGGCCAGCGCCTTGGCGTTGCCGGTGTAGTCCTGCTCGACCGCGATGAGCGCCGGGACGCCCTTGCCGTCGACGAACTGGCGGCGGACCAGGTGGCCCGGGCCCTTCGGGGCGACCATGGCCACGTCGACGTCCGCCGGCGGCTTGATCAGGTCGTAGCGGATGTTGAAGCCGTGGCCGAAGAAGATCGCGTCGCCGCTCTTGAGGTTCGGCGCGATGTCGTCGGCGTAGATGAAGCGCTGTTTGGTGTCCGGCGCCAGAATCATGATCACGTCGGCCCACGCGGAGGCCTCGGCCGGCGTGAGCACCTCCAGGCCCTCGTCCTGCGCCTTCTGGCGGCTCTTCGAGCCCTCGGGCAGGCCGATGCGCACGTCGACACCGGAGTCACGCAGCGACAGCGAGTGCGCGTGGCCCTGGCTGCCGTAGCCGATCACGGCGACCTTGCGGCCCTGGATGATCGACAGGTCGGCGTCGTCGTCGTAGTAGATGTTCACGCTCATGACGGGTGGGGATTCCTCTCAGCGGATCTGCAGAAAATCGGGTCTAGCGGACGGCGCTGGCCGTGATGGAGCGGGGACCGCGGCCGACGGCCACCATCCCGGACTGCACCATCTCGCGGATGCCGTAGGGCTCGAGTATGCGAAGCAGCGCGTGGAGCTTGTCCATCGTGCCGGTCGCCTCGATCGTGAGCGCCTCCGGTGCCACGTCGACCACCTTGGCGCGGAAGAGCTGCACGGCCTCGAGGACCTGGCTGCGCACGCCGGCGTCGGCGCGCACCTTGACGAGCAGCAGCTCGCGCTGCACGGAGGCGGCGGGCTCCAGCTCGACGATCTTGATGACGTTGACCAGCTTGTTGAGTTGCTTGGTCACCTGCTCGAGCGGGAAGTCGTCGACCGAGACCACGATCGTCATCCGGGAGACGCCCGGCTGCTCCGTCTGGCCGACGGCGAGCGAGATGATGTTGAAGCTGCGCCGGGAGAACAGGCCCGAGACGCGGGCCAGGACGCCGGGCTTGTCCTCGACGAGGACGGACAGCGTGTGCGTCTCCATCAGTCTTCCGCCCCGTCGTGCAGCGCCTGCTCGGTCACCGCGGACACCTCGTCGACGCCGGCCGAGAGCTCGTCACCCTCGAACAGCGGCCGGATGCCCCGCGCGGCCATCACCTCGTCGTTGCCGGTGCCGGCGGCGACCATCGGCCACACCTGCGCGTCCGCCCCGACCGTGAAGTCGATGACGACCGGCTGGTCGTTGATCTCCATGGCCTGGTAGATCACGCGGTCCACGTCGTCCTTGGACTCCGCGCGCAGCCCGACGCAGCCCATGGCCTCGGCGAGCAGCTTGAAGTCCGGGATCCGGTGCTTGTGCGTGCCGAGGTCCGTGCTCGAGTAGCGCTGCCCGTAGAACAGCGTCTGCCACTGCCGGACCATGCCGAGGTTGCCGTTGTTGATCACGGCCACCTTGATCGGGATGCCCTCGATCGCGCAG
>NZ_JAODNI010000060.1 GCF_025465255.1 Pseudonocardia sp. | reverse complement strand
CGAGCCGCGAGGAACCCCGCCGGCTCGCCGACGAGCAGGCCGCATTGCGGCGGGTCGCCACGCTGGTCGCCCGCGGGATACCACCGGCCGAGGTGTTCGCCGCCGTCGCGCAGGAGGTCGGCACCGTCCTGGGGGCCGACGGCACGAACATCGTCCGCCTCGATCCCGACGGCGCGGCGACCGTCGCCGCCAGCACCGGCGCATACGTCGACGCGCTCCCGGTGGGGAGCCGCTGGAAGCCTGAGCCGCCCGTGGCCGTGGCGGCCGTCTTGCGCACGGGCCGCCCGACCCGCATCGACGACTTCAGCCAAGCTTCCGACGCCTGGGGTCACGCCATCCGCCGGGTGGGAGTCCGGTCAGGGGTCGCGGCGCCGATCGTCGTCGAGGGGCGGCTGTGGGGCGCGATCGCCATCGGGACGCGGCGCGAGCGTTTGCCGGCAGACAGCGAACAGCGGATGGGCGGGTTCACCGAGCTCGTCGGCACCGCGATCGCGAACGCCGAAGGACGCGCCCAGCTCGAGGAAAGCCGCGACGAACTGCGCCGGCTCGCGCAGGAGCAGGCCGCCCTGCGGCGGGTCGCCACGCTGGTCGCCCGCGGGCAGCCACCGGCCGAGGTGTTCGCGGCCGTAGCGGACGAGGTCAGCAGCGTCCTCGGCGCCGACGGCACGGTCATCGTTCGCCGCGATCCCGACGGCGCGACGACTCTCGTCGCCAGCGTCGGCGCACACCGCGCCGAACTGGCGGTGGGGAGCCGCTGGAAGCCTGAGCCGCCCGTGGCCGTGGCGGTCGCCCTGCGCACGGGCCGCCCGGCGCGCTGCGACGACTACAGCCAAGCCCCCGGCGCGGTCGCCGACGCCGTCCGCCGGATGGGACTCCGGTCGGCGGTCGCGGCGCCGATCGTCGTCGATGGGCGGCTGTGGGGCGCGATCGCCATCGGCACGCGGCGCGAGCACCTCCCGGCCGACACCGAAGAGCGCATGGCCGGGTTCACCGAGCTGGTCGGCACCGCGCTCGCGAACGCCGAGGGCCGCGCCCAGCTCGAGGAAAGCCGCGACGACCTGTGCCGGCTCGCGCAGGAGCAGGCCGCGCTGCGGCGGGTCGCCACGCTGGTCGCCCGCGGGGTGCCACCGGCCGAGGTATTGACGGCCGTCGCGCACGAGGTCAGACACGTCCTCGGGGCCGACGCCACGAACATCGTCCGCCTCGATCCCGACGGCGCGGTGACCGTCCTCACCCGCGTCGGCTACGACCAGACCGAGCTGCCGGTGGGGAGCCGCTGGAAGCCTGAGCCGCCCGTGGCCGTGGCGCTCGTCCTGCGCACCGGCCGCCCGGCACGCTGCGACGACTACAGCCAAGCCTCCGGCGCGTTTGCTGACGCCGTCCGAGGGGTGGGACTCCGGTCGGCGGTCGCCACTCCGATCGTCGGCGAGGGGCGGCTGTGGGGCGCGATCGCCATCGGGACACGGCACGGGCGTTTCCCGGACGACACCGAACAGCGGATGGCCGGTTTCACCGAACTCATCGGCACCGCGATCGCGAACGCCGACAGCCGCGCCCAGCTCACCGCCTCCCGGGCGAGGATCGTCGCGGCCGCCGACGACGCCCGCCGCCGCATCGAACGCGACCTGCACGACGGCACCAGCCGTGTTGGCGCGCGGGAGGCCGAGGCCGGTGTGGTCGCCGCCCTTGCGGCGCCGGTTGACACCCCAGCGAGGATGCGCACGGCCTCCCTGCTGACCGAGTCCGACGCGACCCGTGCCGTGTTACGGAGCGGACGGAAGATCAGTTCGGTGGCCCGCTCATCGTTGTCGACGATGGCCTCCTTCACGCGCTCGTGGATCGGGGACTCGACGGTGCACATGAATCGGGGTTCCCATGTTGATGCCGTGCGCGCCGAGGGCGAGCGCCGCGGCGAGACCGCGTCCGTCCGCGAACCCGCCGGAGGCGATCACGGGGGTGGACAGCTTCGCCGCGGCCGCGGGGATGGGCACAAGGCCGGGCACGTTCCTGATCAGACCTACCGGGTCGGCCCGTGCGGCAGACTCGGCCTGGTAGCCGCCGGCAGGTGAGCACTCGGTCCCCCTGGGCCTTGAGCTCTGGACCCCGAATGAGGCCACCGGTGATGGGCCGCCGGGACATGACGGACGAGCCCTTCGGCGTGAACCTCACCATCCTCCGGGATGGCATGTCGATCCGCATTCACGCGGCGGGTCACCGGTGTGATCAACGGGCGGCCGGGGTGTCCGCCGTGCAACCTCCGCAAGGGAGCGAATGTGTCTGACCTCCGTGTCTGGCAGCAAGAAGCACTCCGCAAGATGGCGACGTGAAGCCGGCGCGCACGAGTTCGTTGAGCACGTCCGCCAATCGGCGGCGCGTACCCACCTCACTGCCGCGAGGTCGCCCGCCGCGGGCAGCCTTCATCTTGTCCGGGGTCAACCACTTCGCGCCCCCAGCTGGATTTGCTGCTCGAGCAGCTGCCACGCCGACCAGGAGTCCGACCGTGAGGAGGATGCCCTGGGTCGGGGGGACATGCGGAGCGGCGAACAGGTTGGGTCCCGCGGTCGTCCCCGCGGAGACTGTGCCCCACTGCGCCTGCACGGCGCCGCCACACCCTCAGCCATGGCGTACCTGTGCTGGGCCATCCACGGAAACGCCCGGACTGCAAACCCACCCCCGCCCTGCACGCACTGCGCCAACCACGCGCCCCGACCGGAGGCCGACATGACCGGCGGCCGGCCCATGGCCCGGGTCGGTGGCCAAGTCATCCCCGACGGAGCGCTATGGAAACGCTATGATTTCGCTATGGGCGAGACGATTCGACAGTCCGAACTCCGCAACGACAACGCGGCCATCATGCGTCGAGTCGCGGAGGGCGAATCCTTCGTCGTGACCGTCAACGGCCGACCCGTCGCCGACCTGGTCCCCCACCAACGCGAGCACTCCCGCCGCCGATTCGTCCCCACGCGGGAGTTGGCCGACGCACTAGCCGCGCTCCCCGCACTCGACGTCGATGCCTGGACCCGCGAGACGGCGGAAGCCGACCACGTGTTCGGGCCCGACACCATCTCCGACCCCTTCGAACAACGGGCCCCTCGCGACCGCGACGGCGGACACCGAGGATGACCCAAACCCCCCGTCGCGCGCTACTCGACACCTCCGTGGTGATCGACTACCCGGCCAACGCCGTCGCGGAGGTCGCCGACGAGCTGGCCATCAGCGCGGTCACCGTCGCCGAACTGCACTACGGTGTCACCGCCGCCACCGACCCCATCGAACAACTCCACCGCCGCCGCCGCCTCCAGCTCATCCTCGACCTTTTCGAGGTTCTCGCCTTCGACACCGCCGTCGCCGAGTACTACGGCGCACTCGCGACCGCGGTACGCAACGCCGGCCGCGACCCCCGGCCACGGCGGATGGATCTGCAGATTGCCGCCACCGCCGCCCGACACGGGCTATCGCTGCTCACCCGCAACGGCGCCGATTTCACCGGGTTAGAGCAAGCCCTCCACGTCGTGAACCTCTAGCACGGTCCCGCCTATCGCCGCCACCTTGGCCGCTGACCGCCCGCATGGCGATCTGACCGTATCCCGCACCAAGCCCTAGCCAAACCGCCTGGTCGGCATCCTCGACGGTTGCCTCCGCCACAACACCGCCTACGACGAAAACACCGCGTGGCCACCACAACAACAAGATCAACTGGACGCTGCTTGACAAGTTGCGCCCGTGGATGTCTAGAGCGCACAGACCGAAGCGTGGCGGGTTCAAGTGTCAGGCGGAGCCAGACAGGCCTGTGCTCACGGCTTGGGCTTGGCGAACGTAGCCGGCCGTGGTCTCGGCGGTGCTCAGTTCGTGGTCGACGATCTCCATCCAGCGGTCCAGCAGCATTCCGACCGTGGCGTTCTGGTCCGGTCGCTGATCGGCTTCGACTCGCGCCACCAGGCGCTCCGCGTCGGTCTCCGCCTCGCGCCGATACCGTCGTGTCTCGCCGCGCAGGTACGTCTGCCTGCCCGTGATGGGGTCCTTGCCGGCATAGACGCGAGCACGGAAGCCCGTCCTCAGAGTCTGAGGTCGAACCCCTCGCCATGGCGCAAAGGTAAGCCCGACATGACCCGACATGCCAAGACTCATGCCACAAGGTGGCCAGCTGACTGACTCGACTGTGCCAGGTCAGATCCCTGACCTGGCCGTTCTGTGGAGCCGCCTTGGGGAGTCGAACCCCAGACCTACGCATTACGAGTGCGTCGCTCTAACCGACTGAGCTAAGGCGGCGTGGTGCAGCGCAAGCGTAGCAACCGCCTGCGACGCCCCACCGACCCCCCGGCGGTCACCCGCACGGGTCGAGTTGTCGGGTTCGCCGGGTCGTTCGACAGTCCACCGGCCGCGGACCAGCTAAGTGCTCGCCGGGGTCGGAGCCGCGCAGTTCGTGCTGGCCTGGCTGTGGCCGCCGACCAGCCCGGGCTTCGAGCTTGGCTGGCGACCGTCTGGCCCTGGGGAGTGTCTGATCCGGCGCGGGCCTCAGCCCGTCGAGGCCGGGACCTCGAGGAACGCGGCGGTGTCGTAGTAGGTCCGCACCCCGAGGATCTTGCCGTCCTCGAAGGTCAGGAAGGTGGACCCGACGTAGTCGATGTCGCGCCCGTTGGCCAGCGTGCCCGTGCTCTGCCACTCCAGGCCCGCGTCGCCGTCGCCGTCGACCACGTTGGTGAACTGCGTGCTGATCTCCTTGAACTGGTCCACGTACCCGCTGCCAGAATTCCTGCGCCTCGCCGCGACGGGTGCCGGCGCCGTCGAGCCGGAAGAGCTCGGCGTCGTCGCTGAACAGCGCGACGAGGTCCTCGACGTCGCCCTTCTGCTCCGCGGCGCGCAGCGCGGCGACGAACTCGCGGGTCACGTCCTGGCGAATGTCGTTGTCCTCCATGCGGGAGACCTACCCAGGGCCCCCGGGGGCTCAACCCGTGTGGAGCGAGGTCATCATCGCCTCGACGGCGATCCGGGGCTTCACGTTCAGCTCCAGCGCGTCCCGGCAGGCGAGGACGGCCTCGAGGCGGCGCAGCGTCGACTCGGGCGTCCACTCCCGGGCGGCCAGGCGGACGTCGGCGTCGCGGTCCGGGTTGCCCAGCGCGACCTGGGCGCTGCTGCCCGCCACCAGGACGTCCCGGAAGAACCCCGCCAGATCGACGAGGGCGCGGTCCAGCGCGTCCCGCTGGGTCCGGGTGGCCCGGGACTTCTGCCTGCGCTCGAGCTCGCGCTCGGCGGCCTTGGCGCCGCGGGCCGCGGCGGCCGCGCCCTTGCCCGTGCCGCCGGCGCCCATGGCGATCGAGAGCTCCTCGCGCTCGGCCGCGTCACGCGTGCCGCTGACGTCCGCCGCCTCGGCCTCCGCGGAGCGCACGAGCGTGTCCGCGAAGGCGAACGCGTCGCCGAGGTTCCGCAGCTTCAGCGGGACGCCCAGGATGCGCTCGCGGCGTTCGCGCGCCTCGGGGTCCCGGGCGAGCCGGCGCGCGCGTCCGACGTGCCCGCCGGACACCGACGCGGCCCAGGCGGCGGTCTCGGGATCGATGCCGTCCCGCTCCACGAGCACCTCCGCGACGGCCTCGGGTACCGGCGTGCGCAGGGGTACGAGCCGGCACCGGGAGCGGATGGTGACGGGGACGTCCTCCGGATGATCCGACGGCGCGCACAGCAGGAACACGGTCTGGGGTGCAGGTTCCTCGACGGCCTTGAGCAACGCGTTCGACGCGCCCTCGGTCAGCCGGTCCGCATCCGTGATGATCAGGATCTGGTAGCGGCCGGTGGACGGGCGGCGCGCCGCGAGCTGCACGAGCGCACGCATCTCCGCCACCGAGATCGACAGCCCCTCGGGCACGACCTCGCGCACGTCCGCATTGGTGCCCGCCATGATCGTGCGGCAGGCCTGGCACTCGCCACAGCCGGACTCCGGGCACTCCAGCGCGGCGGCGAAGGCGCGGGCGGCGACGGAGCGACCCGAGCCGGGCGGCCCGGTGAACAGCCAGGCGTGGGTCATCGCGGAGGGGTTGCGCGCGGCGTGATCCAGTTCCTCGACGGCGGCGGGCTGGCCCACCACGTCGCTCCAGACACTCATCGCACTCCCTCGCTGCGCGAGGTCGGCGCTGCGCGCACCGTCTGTGTCGACGGTTCGCCCGCACGCTCGCTCACGGCCTGACCTCCGGCTCCCCGGCGGCCTCGATGCGCTCCTCGGGCGGCCCGACCGGGGCCTCCTCCGGCGCCCGTCCGGCAGCAGGCTCGAGCACCGGAGCCAGCCCCGCGGCGACCCGCGCGGCGACCTCGGCGGGCTCGCCGTCGGCGTCGACCACGACGTAGCGGTGCGGCTCGGCTGCCGCCATGCGCGTCAGCAGCCGTTGCACGCGGACGTGCTCCTCGCCGGCGACCCCGGGCGGGGCCTTGGGCGCCGGGTCCTCGCCCGTGGCGGGGGCGCGGTCCAGCAGGATCGACACGTCCGCGCGGAGCCGGCCGGTGGCCCAGACGGCGAGGCTCTCCAGCTCACCCGCGCCGAGCTCGGCGTTCATCCGGTCCGCGACCACGCCGAACTGCACGAGCGGGCTCGCGACGAACCGGTCCATGACCACGACGGCGCCGTCCGCCAGCGCCGGGCGCACCACGCGTTCCACGAGATCGGCGCGGAGCGCGGCGGACGCGAGGGCCTGGGCGCGCGCGCCGGAGAGCTCTGCGTCCTGCATCGCGGTGACCCAGCGGGCGTTCTCCGGTTCGCTGTCGCTCGGGACGACGACGGTGTGCCCCTGGGCGCGGAGCGACTCGGCGAGGCGGTTCGTCTGGTCCGCGGTCTCGGCCGGTGTGGCGCCCTCCACCGCGATCAACACGCCGGAGTGCCGGCGGTCCCCGCGGCGCAGGGCGGTGAGCAGGTCCGGGAGCAGCGGCTCGAGCCGTCGGTCGTCCATCTGCCGGTAGGCGAAGCTGCCGACGACCGCGGCCACGAGCCCGCCCCCGAACAGGACCAGCCGCGTGCCGTCGATCTGGAACTCACGCCCGAAGAGGTCCACCGTGCGCGAGGCGACCACACCGACCAGCAGCGGGACCACGGACATCGCCCCGAGCAGTACCAGCCGGACCAGGGACTGGACGAACGCGACGACCCGGCCGCGCACCTCGTCCGCCACCTGGGAACCGATGATCGTCAGCCCGGTCAGGAACGCAATCCCGGCGAACGCGCCGACGAGCGCGACCGTGAGCAGCGCGACCACCAGGTGCGGCGCGAGCGCGACGAGGCAGAGCGCGAACCCGGCGGCGACGATCGCGGTGCCGAAGAGGCGGTTGTGCGGGAGCCTGCGCGCCAGCCGCGGCGCGGAGCCCATGCCGATCGCGAGGCCGATGAACACGGCGGTGAACAGCAGGCTGTAGGACGCGTCCCCGCCGCCGAGGCTCGCGGAGTAGAGCTTGGCCGTGGCGATGACCGCGCCGCCCGCCGTGAACGCCCCGATGATGCCGATGACCAGACCGCGCACCAGCGGCGTGCTGACGACGAACGTGAAGCCGTCCTTGAGCAGGGCGAGCAGGCCCGGCGGCTTGTCCCCCTTCGCCCGCGGGCCCGTCCGGCCGGAGATCTCCTTGATGAAGAACCAGACCGTGGCCGCGGTGAGCAGGTACGCGCAGCCGTTGAGCACCAGCGCCACGTAGACCGTGGTGATCGGCGAGCTGCCGGCGAACAGCGAGCCGGAGCTCGAGATGATCGTGAACAGCCCGGAGGCGACGAGCACGGCGACGCCGTAGGTCATCACCAGGGCGAGCTGGTTGGCCGTCTCCACCTGGTCCGGGCGGCGCAGCAGGTTCGGGACCGACGCGTCCTTGGCCGGGATCCAGAACATCGCGCAGACCTCGATGAGGAACGTCGCGACGAAGAGCCACCACAGCGACCCGACGATCGGGATGGACACGAACAGGCCGAAGCGCAGGATGTCGCAGGTGACCATGACGCGTCGCCGGTCGAACCGGTCCGCCAGGGCCCCGGCGAACGCGCCGCCCAGCAGGGCGGGCAGGAGCTTGGTGGCGACGACGCCACCGAGGGCGAAGCTCTGCGCCGAGTACCCGTTCGTGAGCTGGGTGGCGAGCGAGGTCAGCGCGAGCAGGCTCAGCCAGTCCCCCGTGGCGGACACCGCGGTGACGGCCCACAACCGGCGGAACGCGGGGATCGCCAGGACGCTGCGAACCCGGTGCGACGTGGGCGCGGCGATCGACGGCGTGCCTGGAGCGGCGTCGGAAACGATCGCGCTCATCCTCCTCCGGAAGGGCCGGGTGGGGGGCCGGCCGGTCCGCGGCGGCTACCCGACGGGCGGCCGAATCACTCCCAGGGTAGCCGTGTGGCCCGGCGGTTCCGGGATGCGGGCACGTCAGGGGCCTCAGCGACTTCTCAGAGCGACCGGGCGTCACCCGAGGTCACGGGTTCGTCAGCGACACGATCAGCTGAATCAGGATCACGGCGTAGACCAGGACGAAGAACAACGCGAACGCGCGGTTGCCGAGCCTGCTGCGGGCGTGCCGGGAGAGGCCGAGAATGTCCGGCTCGTGCTCGACCGGGGGCCGGTGCATGCCTGCGGGCCCCTCCCACAGCTCGGGTGGCGGGGGCTTGCGCGGGGCCGGGGGGCGGGGGACCGGGCGTGGCCGCGGTTCCGCGCCGCCCGCCCGTCTCGCCGCCCGCATCCGCGCCGACGGCCACGGCTCCTTGCGCGGCACGGGCGCCGGCACAGGCAGGTGGACGGCCGCGTCGGCGGGTCCTTCCTCACCCATGCGCGAGATGCTAGGCCGGACCCCCGGGCCTCCGCCGCGGATGCGACCCGTCCGGGTGACGGGTCAGCCGTTCCCGCCGTTCCTGCCGTCCCCGTTCCCGTCGCCGCCGTTCCCGCCGCCCTGGTCCCCGCCCTGCTGGCCGGGCTGGCCGGGGGCGGGCTGGCCGTCCCCGCCGGTGCCCGGGGCGGGCGGCGGCGCGGGCACGGTCCCGCTGCTGACCTGCAGCGTGATCGTCTCGCCCGGGAGCGCGGTACCCCGGGGGCTCTGCCCGACGACCGTGCCGCGCGAGGCCAGGTTGTCCACCGTGGTGACGGTGACCTTCCAGCCGGTGCGTTCGAGGAGGGAACGGGCGTCGTTCTGGCCGCGGCCCACGACGTCCGGCACCCGGGACTCGGCGCCGCCCTGCAGGTAGCGGTCCACGGTCGGCGGCAGCGGGAGCACCGGGGTGCCGTCCACCATCGGCTTCACCGCGCCGAACCACGTCTCGGCCGGCGTCTTGCCACCGAAGATGTTGCCGTTGGCGCAGGCGAACGGGGCGCCGGCCCCGTCGCAGAGCGGGCGGGGCGCGTTGGAGTTGTCGAACGTGATCACCGAGCCGGCGAGGTTCGGCAGGAAGCCGACGAACGCGGCGGACTTGTGCTGCTGCGTCGTGCCGGTCTTGCCGGCCATCGGACGGTCCCAGCCGACCTGCCGGGCGGCCGTCGCGGACGTGCCGGTCTGGTCGTCCTTGCTCAGCGCGGTGAACATCGTGTCCGCGAGCCCGGGGTCGACGGCCTGGTTGCACGCCGCCTCGGTGACCGGCACCGCGGCGCCGTTGACGTCGGTGATCGAGTCGATCGGGCTCGGCGGGCACCACTTGCCGTGGCTGGCGATCGTCGCGCCGACGTTGGCCAGCTCGAGCACGCTGGTCGGCGTCGTCCCGAGCGTGAACGACGCGAGCTTCTGCGCCTTGGTGACCTCGGCGATCGAGCGGTCCGTGCGCCGGCCGGTGTTCGGGTCCACGAACGGGGTGGTGGACAGGGACTTCATGCCCAGCCGCACCGCCATGTCCACGACGTCCGGGACGCCGGTGAACTCCTCGAGCTTGATGAACGCGGTGTTCGGCGAGGTCGCGAGCGCGTCTGTGAGGCTCATTCGGCCCGGGTAGTCGCCGGCGTTCGCCACGGGGATCGGCCGGCCGCTGCCGTCGATGTAGATCGGTGACGCGTACCCGCTCGGGGGCACCGTGAGCTGGTAGTTGATGCCCAGGCCCTTCTCCAGCGCCGTCGACGCCGTGAAGATCTTGTAGACCGAGCCCGCCCCCAGGTTGACCGGCTGGTACGGCAGCCCGTAGCTGGTCTCCAGCGCCTCCGCGTTCAGCCCGAACGTGCGGCTCGACGCCATCGCGAGCACCTTGTGCTTGTCCTGCCCGGGCTCGATCAGCGACATCACGTTCGCGACGTTCGGCTGGGTCGGCGGCGCCTCGGCGTCCAGCGACGCCTTCATCTTGGTGAGCTTGTCCCGGTCCAGCGTGGTCTTGATCGTGTAGCCGCCGCGGTTGATCTGCTCGGTCGAGACGCCGGCCTCGGTCAGGTACTCCACGACGTACTTGCAGAAGAAGCCCGCGTCCCCGGCGCCGATGCAGCCGTTGGGCCGGCTGGCCAGCGGGCTCGCGACGCCCAGCGACGACGACGCGGCCTGGCGCGCCTGGTCGTCGGTGATCATGCCCTGCTCGCGCATCGCCCCGATGACGAGGTTGCGCCGGTCCAGCGAGGCCTGCGGGTTCTGCACGGGGTCGAACTGGGTGGTGCTGCGGACCATGCCGGCGAGCATCGCGGCCTGCGGGACGGTCAGCTTGTCCGCGGTGGTGTTGAAGTACGTGCGGGCGGCGGCCTGGATGCCGTACGCGCCGTTGCCCCAGAAGACGATGTTCAGGTAGCGGGTGAGGATCTCGTCCTTGCTCAGCTGGCGCTCCAGCTGCAGGGCGATCCGCGCCTCCTTGAGCTTGCGCGCGGGCGTCTGCTCGGTGGCCTTGAGCCGCTCCGCCTCCGTCTGGGCCTCGACGTAGAGCGCGTAGTTCTTCACGTACTGCTGGGTGAGGGTCGACGCGCCCTGCACGACGTCCCCGGACGCCGAGTTCGCGACGACCGCGCGGATCGTGCCCTGCCAGTCCACGCCCTGGTGCTGGTAGAAGCGCCGGTCCTCGATGGCGACGATCGCGGCCTTCATCGCCGGCGAGATCTGCTCGGCGGTGACCTGGGACCGGTTCTGGTCGAACAGGTAGGCGATCGGCTGCCCGTTCGAGTCCGTGAGCGTGGTGGCCAGCGGCAGGTTGCCGGTGACCAGCGTGCTGGACGAGCTGTTGACGCTGTCCCCCGCTTCGTTGGACAGCAGACCGACGCCCGCGGCGAACGGGAACGCGATGCCCGCGGTCACCACGCCGGCGAGCAGGCACAGCCCGAGCAGGAGGGCGACGGGCCGCTTCAGGTCACGACGCCTGCTCGACGCATCGGGGGGAGGAGCCACGACGTGGGAGGTTACCGCCCCGGACGTGCGGCTCCTGTCAGGTTGAGTAGTTCTGCGTTCTTACCGGGGTCCGTGATCCTGTCGAAGAATCCGAGGCGGGTCGGGGACCGGCGAGGACGGCGAGAGGTGCGGACGTGGCCAGCGATGCGGATTCGGGCAGGTGGAACTGGCGCGGGGCGGCCCGCTGCCGCACCACCGACGCCGAGGAGCTCTTCGTGACCGGCGCCGAGCAGCGGCGGGTGCGGGACTTCTGCAGGGCCTGCCCGGTGCGGACCGAATGCCTCTCGCACGCCCTGGACCAGCGGATCGAGTTCGGCGTCTGGGGCGGGATGACCGAGCGGGAGCGCCGCGCCCTGCTGCGGGAACGCCCGGAGGTGACGTCCTGGGCGCGGCTGCTGTCCGACGCCCGGGCCGCGCACTACGCGTCGGCGGCGGACGAGTCCGCGGCGCGGATGGCGACGGCCGCGGAGGAGACCACGGCCGCGGAGGGGCTCACCGAGACGGGCTGAGCGCGACCTCTTCCCGGGCGTGTCACGGCGGCGCCCGCGGCTACAGGTGGTGCACCTTCCGCGCCGGCTCCGGCGACGCGGACTCCCCGCCGGGCTGCGCGAGGCGCTCGCCCACCTCGCGCAGGCCGTCGAGGTCCGCGATGTCCCCGGCCACCGCCGGGACCCGCGCCACCGGGACGTCCGGGTGCGCGCCCACGAAGCGGTTCAGCAGGCGTTCCTCCCGGTCCGCGAGGTCCACCCGGTCCGCGTGCAGCCGCAGCACCGCCGCGGCGAGCCGCGACGAGCCCGCGTTCTCCGCCGCGTGCCTGGCCTCCGTGGCCGAGAGCGGCGCGAACACCGGATGCGTGCGGTTGAGGACGAGCCCGGCCAGCGGCATCTGCTCGCCGGAGAGCCGGTCCACGAAGTAGGCGGCCTCCCGCAGCGCATCCGGCTCCGGCGCGGCGACGACCACGAACGCCGTTCCCGGCGAGCGCAGCAGTTCGTAGGTCTTGGTCGCCCGCTCGCGGAACCCGCCGAACATCGTGTCGAAGGCCTGCACGAACGCCGACGCGTCCGCCAGCAGCTGGCCGCCGAGGATCGTCGAGACGGCCTTCGCGAACAGCTGGAACCCCGCCCCGACGATCTTGCGCAGGCCCTTGCCCCCGGCCCGCGCGGGCGAGGAGAGCAGCCGGATCATCCGGCCGTCGAGGAAGTTCGACATCCGTTGCGGCGCGTCGAGGAAGTCCAGCGCGGAGCGGGACGGCGGCGTGTCCACGACCACCAGGTCCCAGTGCCCGCGGGCGGTCAGCTGGCCCAGCTTCTCCATCGCCATGTACTCCTGCGTGCCGGAGAACGACGAGGAGATCGTCTGGTAGAAGGGGTTCGCGATGATCTTCTCGGCGCGGTCCGGGGCGGCGTGCGTGTGCACCATGTCGTCGAAGGTCCGACGCATGTCCAGCATCATCGCCTGCAGCTCGCCCTTCTCGTCGCCGGTGGAATCGATGCCGGGGACGGTGCCGGGCTCGTTGCTCAGCTCGTCCAGGCCGAGGGCCTGGGCCAGCCGCTTCGCCGGGTCGATCGTCAGCACGACGACCTTCCTGCCGCGCTCGGCGGCCCGCAGGGCCAGCGCCGCCGACGTCGTGGTCTTGCCCACGCCACCGGAACCGCAACACACGATGATCTTCGTCTGCGGGTCGTCGATCACCGCGTCGACGTCCAGGACCTGCGGCCTCGCGGGGCTCACGCGGACGCTCCCACGGTGGTGCCGACACCCTGCGCGGTGAGCGCCTCGGCGAGCTCGTACAGCGCGCCGAGGTCCACGCCGTCGAGCAGCTGCGGGAGCTCCAGGCGCGCGAGGTGTTCGGTGCCGGCGGCGGCCTCCAGGCGTGCCGCGGCCGCGGACTCCGACGCGACCCGCACGGCGTGCTCGACCGTCTCGGCCACCAGGCCGTCGATCACGTCCGGCGGGAGGTCCAGCCCGGCCGAGGCGAGCCCGGCCCGCACCCGGCCGGCGTCGACGCGGCCGTTCGCGGCGGGCGCCACGGACCGGTCCGGGAGCCACTGCTCGCGCACCCGGTTGACGATCACCGCGCCGACACGCAGGTCCGCCTCGGCGAGCTCCCGCACGGTCTCCAGCGTCTCGGTGACGGGCAGGTCCTCGAGCAGGGTGACCAGGTGCACGGCCGTCCGCGGCGAGTGCAGGAGATCGACGACGCCCTCGGCCTGGTTGTGGATCGGCCCGGTGCGGGCGAGCTCCGACATCGCCTTGGTGACGTCCAGGAACGTGACCAGCCGGCCGGTGGGCGGCGCGTCGAGGATCACAGCGTCGTAGACGGGCCGGCCGTTCTCCGTGCGGGAGACGCACTCCTTGACCTTGCCGGTGAGCAGCACGTCCCGCAGGCCCGGCGCGAGCGTCGTCGCGAACTCGATGGCCCCCATCCGGCGCAGCGTCCGGCCGGCCATGCCGAGCCGGTAGAACATCTCGAAGTACTCCAGGAGCGCGGCCTCGACGTCCACGGCCAGGGCGCGGACCTCGCCGCCGCCGGGCGCGACCGCGATGCGACGCTCCTCGTAGGGCAGCGGTGCGGTGTCGAAGACCTGCGCGATGCCCTGCCGTCCCTCGACCTCCACGAGCAGGGTGCGCCGGCCGCCCGACGCGAGCGCGAGGGCCAGGGCCGCCGCGGCGGTCGTCTTGCCCGTACCGCCCTTGCCGGACACCACGTGGAGCCGGGCACCGGCGAGTTCGGCGGGCCAACCGGATGACGTCACGGCCCCAGCCTACGGAGCGCCCGGTGCATCGGCCCGGCCAACCGCCCGGCACCGACCGCCCGTCGACCCGACCGGTCCGACGCACGTCCGGGTGAACAGCCCCGGCTACAGTCCCCGGCCATGAGCTCCCCGGGCATCGTGAGGTGGGAATACCTCACCGCACCACTGCTGATCCACAACACCAAGGCGATCCTGGACAACTTCGGCCGCGACGGCTGGGAGCTGGTCACCGTGACGTCGGGAGCGAACCCGGAGCAGCTCGTGGCGTTCTTCAAGCGCCCGGTGGCCTCGTGACGACCCCGTCCCGGAAGCTTGCCGAGCTGGGCCTGACGCTGCCCGCGGTCGCCGCTCCCGCCGGCTCCTACATCCCCGCCCGGCGTTCGGGCTCGCTCGTCTTCACTGCCGGCCAGGTGCCGTTCGTCGACGGCGCTCTGCCGCTGAGCGGCAAGGTCGGGGACACGGTCACCGCCGAGCAGGCCTACGACCTGGCGCGCACGTGCGCGCTCAACGCGCTCGCCGCCGTCGACGCGCTGGTGGGGCTGGACTCGGTCACCGGTGTGGTGAAGGTGGTCGGCTTCGTCGCCTCCGCGCCGGGCTTCAACGGCCAGCCGAAGGTGATCAACGGCGCGTCGGACCTGCTCGGCGAGGTCTTCGGCGAGGCCGGGCTGCACGCCCGGTCCGCGGTCGGCGTCGCGGAGCTGCCGCTGGACGCGCCGGTCGAGGTCGAGCTGGTCGTCGAGGTCTCCTGATGGCCAGGATCTCCGGATGAGCAGCGCCGGTGAGGCCGGGCACGAGCTGCTGCTGCGGCTCGCCGGCCGGCTCCCCGACGACGTGCTGTGGCGGCTGCGGGACTGGCTGGCCGCAGGGGCCGTCGATCCCGTGGCGGCGCTGCTGCCGCGGGCGCTGCTGCGCAACCGGGTCGCGCTGACGGACTCCGAGCGCGAGCTGCTCGTCGCCGCGGCCGGCGAGGGCCCGCAGCGCCGGCTGATCGACGCCGTCCTGCCGCTGAACGGGCCGGACGAGCCGCGCTACGCGTTCGCGGCCGGTCCCGGCCTGCCGGACCTGGCCGCGCTCGGGGCGATGGCCGTCGTGCGCGGCGACCCCGGGGCCGCCGAGCTGCGGCAGAGCAGGCGCGGGTCCCGCGGCGAGCAGCGCGTGCTGCTGGTGCTGGACGCCGCCCGCCCGCTCGAGCTCACCGGGACCCTGCAGCGCCTGCTGCGCGCCCACGGGGAGCGCACGCCGTGCGTCGAGGTGCTCGCCCCGGGCCTGGAGCCGCCGGCCTACCACCAGGCCGCGATCGTCGGGTCCGCCGTGCTCTGGTCCCGCGTCCCCCGCACCGCCTCCCCCGAAGAAGAAGCTGTCGTCCCCGCGACATCTGACGATCCCGCCGGCACGTCGACCCCGACGCCGAGCGGGGCGAGCTGAGCGAAGGAGGGCCCATGTCGGCCCCACCTGCCCTGACCACCCACGAACTGCTGCTCGCCCTCGCCGGCCGGGTCGACGACGACCTGCTGGGCATCGGCCGTGAGCTCGCCGCGATCGGGGAGGACCCGCAGGCCGTCGAGCTGCTCGCGGCGGCGCTGGTCGCGGACCGCGCGGTGCTGCCGCCGTGGATCCGGGACGCGGTCGTCGCGGCCGCGCGGAGTCGGCACGTCGAGATCGACGTCGAGGCCGGGCTGCCCGCCGCCGTCGGCGAGGACCGCACCGCGCACCGCTTCCAGGCGGACGCGCTGCCCGCCGGCCTGATCACGGACACGGTGCGCCGGGTCCCGCCGCGCAACCTCGCGGGCTGCACGGTCCGGCTGTCCTGGCGGCTCACCCCCGCCGGCGCCGCGCCCGGGCCGCTGCCGCACCCCGTCCTCCTGGTCGAGCTGCCGGGGCCGAGCACGTCCGCCGAGGTCCTGGCCTACCGGCTGAGCTCCGTGCTGGACCGGGCCGGGATGCCGTCGTCCGTCGAGGTGTACGGCGCCGCGGACGCGTTGCCGGCGTACCACCTGGCGGCGCTGCGGAACGCGCGCACGATCGTCGACGGCGGGAGCGGGCGTCCCGCACCCGGGCCGCCGGTCGAGCGCGGCGCGGTGGCCGCGCCCGTCACGGCGCCCGTCGAGACCGTGGACCCGGCGGAGCTGATCTCGTCGGGGCCGCTGTTCACGGCGCCGATCTCGGCGGAGCCGGTGACGGCCGTGCCCGCCGGCACGGACGCGCCGGCGCCCGCACGCGAGACCGCCGGCCGCGAGGCGCCACCGCTGCTGTCCGGCGCCCCGGTGATGGAGCCGGAGGTTCCGGCCCCGTCCCGGGACCAGGCCGCGCCGGAGGAGTCGAGGGCCGAGGAGACGACCGCGATTCCCGTCGCCGGCCGTCCGGCCCCGGCGAGCCCGGCCGCCGAGGCCCTGCCGGCCCGTCCGCACAGCCGTGCCGCGGAGGCGGAGGCCGCGTCCGCGACGACGCCCGCGGCCGGTTTCCGCAGGCAGGACGCCGCCGAGGTCACCGCCCGGTTCCCGCAGCGCTCCCGCGCGTCGTCGCGGCCGGACGCGCCGATCAGGGCCGTGCCGGATCCCGTGCCGGGAGAGGCCGGGCCCACGCCCGCGGCCGCGGAGCTACCGCCCCGCTCGCCCGCGATCGGGCAGCTGCCGCGGCTCCCCGAGGAGCTCGGTGCCAC
>NZ_JAODNI010000097.1 GCF_025465255.1 Pseudonocardia sp. | reverse complement strand
CCGGCCGGGTCGGCTTCGACTTCTTGCCCTCCCCGGTGATCTCCATCGCCCGAATCAGGCGCAGCGCCTGCCCGAGCTCGGCGATCGCGCCCGCATACGCCCCCCGGGTGGCGGTGGGGAGGCTGGTAGTGGAACTCCCCAAGTTGGTGTCCTTGGTGACCTAGATCCCCAGCTCCTCGGACAGCGCCTTGAACTTCGCGTTGTGCCAACGCCCCTGACGGCTCGAGTCCTTGATTCCTCGCACATGCGCGAGCGCGTGCGCCGCCTCGTGCAACAGGGTGGCCAGCACCCGCAGTTACACCGTTCTCTTGACAGTCCCGCACGCAGGGGATGCGGCTCCAGGTGGTTGGCGTAGCGAAGGCTCTTGGCGCCATTAGGTGAGTCAGGCCTGGCGGCGCAGCTGAGGACTCTCGACCGCTGAGTCCGACCCCGGGGGCGGAGTCGCCTGCGAGACCGTGATCGAGGTGACGTGCTATGCATCGACGTATGGGTTCGGAAGGGCAGCATCGGGAGGTCGTTGTGCAGTTGCGGCCTGGGGGCGACCTCGAGCGCGTCGGAGGCTGGCTGCGGGAGCGCAAGCTCGAGGTCTTGCCGCTCGTCGTCGGTCTGCTGGCGGCGGGGGACGCCGCAGCGGTGCGAGCGGCGTTCGGCGGCGAGCCCGAGGGCGCCGAGCTCCCCGTGCCGGAGGAGCTGCGCACGGACGTGGAATCGGTCTCGGCCGTCCCCCCGAAGCAGCTGCACACGGGCGGGTAAGGAACGACGGAAGGAGTCCCGATGTCGATGCCCCGGATGCTCGAGTCGGCCAATGCTTTGCCCGAGGTGGTCATCGGGTATGTCTCTGTTCGCTCGCAGGGAGGCAGGTCGTTCCTGGATGCGGAGGATCTCAGTGACCCGGAGCCCTTCTACGGCAGCGCAGCCGACGACTCCGAGGCTGCGCAGGCGATCGAGAGGGCAGGGCTTGCGGTCGTCGCGGAGAGCCGGCTGGGCAAGGCGGTGGCGGGACCGCCGGCCGCGTTCGAGGAGCTCACCGGCGGCACGCTGATCGCGGTCGAGCGGCTAATGCACACGCGCGTCGGCCGTGTGGAGTATGTCACTCATCTGGACATCGTCGGGGACGGACAGCCCGAGGCGCTGGGCGTCGGTACGGCCGGCCCGGCGTCCGTGGAAGGGGTGGTCCTGGAACGGCCGCGGGCGCCGATGGCGATCTTCCCGGCGCCGATCCCGCCGTCCGTCGCCCGCTTCCACCTGCGTGTCCCGGACGACGTCGCGACGATTCTGGGTGCGGCGGACGCGCACCGGCGCGGGCAGCGGGGTGTGGGCGTGACGGTCGCGATGGTCGACAGCGGCTGGTTCCGTCACCCGTTCTTTACGGCGCACGGCTACACGGTGGAGCCGCCGGTCACTGTCGTCCCGGGCACCAACCCGGCGAGCGACCCGCACGGCCACGGGACCGGCGAGTCGGCGAATGTTTTCGCGATCGCCCCCGACGCCGTGCTGCGGCCATTCCGCGCCGCCAACGACAACGGCGATCTTGTCGGAGCGCTGGCCGGGTTCGTCCGCGCCAAGGCGGGCGCCCCCGATGTGCTCACCAACTCCTGGGGCGGTGACTACCCCGACCCTGCACCGGCGCAGCCGGACCCGGCAGACCGGCCGCTGGTCCTGGAGATCCTCGACGCGATCCAACAAGGCATCGTCGTCGTGTTCTCCGCCGCTAACGGCCAGTTCAGCGTCGAGGCCCAGGTCCCGGGAGTGATCGCCGCTGGCGGCGTGTTCGCGAGTGCCGGGCTTGAGCTTCAGGCCTCCGACTATTCCAGCGGCTACCACAGCCAGTGGTTCGGCGGCGTCGACGTGCCGACCGTGTCGGGTCTGGTCGGGATGCGACCCCGCGCCTCCTACATCATGATGCCCATCCCGCCGGGGTGCCCGATCGACGTTCAGCGCGCTGCGGCCGGTGGCGGTGACCCGGCCGACGGCACCAGCCCCAGCGACGGCTGGGCACTCTTCTCGGGGACGTCGGCGGCGGCGCCGCAGATCGCCGGAGCGGCCGCAGTGTTGCGCGGCATCCGCAACAACGCCAGCCCTGCGCAGGTCGCGCAGGCACTCGCGAACACCGCTATCGACGTCCGCGCGGGCCGCTGCCACCCGCGCTTCAACAACCCGGCCACGTCCGGCCGCGACTTGGCGACCGGGTTTGGGCTGATCGACGTGTCGGCCGCGGCGGCGGCCATCTGACCTTCGCGCCGCGGTACAGAGCGCGCTCGGATGCGGGCAGCCCGCGGGTCCGCGAGCGGTGATGCTGCCGCTCTTGAAGCGAGAGACGAGCAACCGTCCGAGCTCAACCGCCACAGTCCCTTTGAGCGTCAGTATTGGTCGTGCAGCGGGTGGCTCCGTAGAACTGCAGGACCTCCTCACGCGGCTGCAGCGCGGGCCACGCTCGACAAGCTGAGTACCCAACGGTGTGACAACCGGGCCGCACCATGGCGTCACAACACAGACACCCACGGACGCCAGAAGGCGACTCACCTGCACATTCCCGCCCGTCCGGCTTCCCGATCGATTGCTTCACACCGAAACACCCGACCGGGATCGCGCTGGCGAACCCGCGAAGGACGCTACGACAGGTCAAATCCACCCGAAGTCACATAGCGTTTCTGCCCTCCCCGCTAAACCGCCTGAGTCTTCTGCTGCGCGACGTGACGAAGGTCGTGATCAGCTCCGCTTCACCGGCTACCCGAACGTCCATCTCAAACTCCGCGACGCGCGCGTCGTCAATGCCACGCCGGCCTCTGACACCCACGCGGTGTACGTCTTGAGCGTCGTTGTCCCGCCGCCTCCGTGGCCGAGACGCCCGGCGACTGTCCGCGGGTCTACGCCACCAGTGATCAGCTCGGTCGGGAGTAGTGCCGGAGCTTGTGGAACGTGGTGTCGATGCCCAGGCGGTGGGCCAGGCGCTCGTAGCGTCGAGTCACTCAGTCCGGTCGCGCGAACGTGGAGCCGTCCGGTGAGCCGGAGAACACGAAGGCGCCCTCCGGAAGATCCAGGCCGAGAGCCGATGCCTTGGATCGGCAGCGCGCGAGGTGCTCACGCAGCACCGCTGCGGTCTCCCCATCGAGCGCGACGCGCCGCTGCTCCAGGTACCGGTCGAGCAGCTGGTCCACCGTCGCGGACGTCCGGGGGTTCCGCTTCTCCGCGACCTCGTGCAGGAGCCGGTCGCGGATCGCCTCGGCCTTGCGCATCGCCTTCGGGCCGGGTGGGACGACCTCGATCAGGTTGTGGCGCTTCTTCGTCACAGGGGCGAGCCCGGCGTAGACCCGAACCCGGAGCGCGCCGCTGCGCAGAGTCTCGATGTTGCCTCTGGCGCGAGCCTTGCCGGCCCCCGGACGACCCGTTCTGCAGGCACAATACCGCCCGTTCGTGCCACATCTCGTGCCACGCGATCGGCTCGCACGATCTTGACTTCTGCATCGCTGCTGTTCAGGCCTGGAGCCGGAGGTCAGGATCGAACTGACGACCTACCGCTTACAAGGCGGTTGCTCTACCACTGAGCTACACCGGCGAGGCCCCGTCCACGGACCGGGCCAGCACGCATCGTAATCCCCGAACCCCGGCTCCGACGGGCCACGCCCCCGGATGGGAACCTGGCGCCGTGGTGGACGAGCTCAACAGCGCCGAGCGCCTGGCGAACCGCCTGAAGGGCGCTCTGCGACGCGACGCCCGGCGGCTGCTCGCCGCGGGACCGCCGACGGTGCCGATGTTGATGGTCGGGCCGAAGGTGCCCGACGACGCGCGCGTGCAGCAGGTCCTCGACTTCTGCATGCGCGTCGGCGAGGTGCAGCTCTCCAGCGGGGAGAGCGTCGACGCCGTCACCGATCTGATGCTGCGGCTCGCCTCCATCTGCGGCCTCTCGGCCGTCGACGTGGACATCACGTTCACCTCGATCACCATCTGCTGCCACCGCGGCATGGCGGCGTCGCCCGTCACGTCGATGCGGCTGGTCAGCTACCGGACGCTCGACCTCACGCGGCTCGCCGCCGTCGACCGGGTCGTCGCGGACCTGGAGGCCGGGCGCACGGACGTGCGGAACGCGTCCGTCGCGCTCTCGGAGGCCGTCGAGGCCAAGCACCCCTATCCGCGGTGGGCGGCGACGGCCGGCTGGGCCGCCCTGGCCGGGTCGATCGCGGTGATCCTCGGCGGCGGCCCGACCACGGCCGTCACGGCGTTCCTCCTCACCGGGCTGATCGACCGGATCGGCCGGATCCTGAACAAGGCCGGGCTGCCGGCGTTCTTCCAGCAGGTCGTCGGTGGGTTCGTGGCCACCACCGCGACCGTCGGGCTGCTCGCCCTCGGGCTGTTCCCCCCGGGCACGAAGCCGTCGCTGGTCGTCGCCGCGAGCATCACGGTGCTGCTGTCCGGGCTGTCCGTCGTCGGTACCGTCCAGGACGCGATCTCCGGCTACTACGTGACGGCGGCGGGCCGGGTCGCCGAGATCGCCCTGCTGTCCGCGGGGCTCCTGACCGGCGTCGTCCTCGGCCTGCGGCTGGGCTTCGCGGTCGACATCGCGCTCGAGGTGTCCGGGGACGTCTCGGGGAGCATCGGGCGGTACTGGATCTCGGTCGTCGTCGCGGCCGGCGCGGCCGGCGGGTACGCGCTCGCCGGGTACGCGCCGTGGCGGTCCCTCGTGATCAGCGGCGCGGCGGGCGCAGCGGGCTGGGGCGTCTACCGGGCGCTGACGCAGTACGGCGGACTCGGCCCGATCGCGTCGACCGGCATCGCGGCGATCGTCGTCGGTGTCGGGGCGGGCCTGCTGCGGCGGACGAAGCACGTGCCCTCGCTCGTCGTCACGCTCGCGGGCATCACCCCGCTGCTGCCGGGCCTCACCGCGTACCGGGGCTTCTACCAGCTGGCGGTGGAGGGACTGTCGGAAGGCCTGGTCACGATCTCGGTCGCCGCTGCGATCGGCCTCGCGCTGGCCGCCGGGGTGACCTTCGGGGACTTCCTGACGCGCCCGCACCGGCTGAACCCGGTCATGAACCCGGCGGATGCGCTGGACGGTCCGGACACCGGAGACTCCACCTCGAACGGCGAGCGACAGTAGGCTCTGCCCCACGGATCCGCCGGCCCCCTGGGTCGTCGGTGGACGAGGAGGAGCACGTGGCACGCAGCACCGGGGACACGACGAAGAAGGACGAGCACCCACCCGCGGACTTCGTGGTCGTCGCGAACAGGCTCCCCGTCGATCTCGAGAAGCTGCCGGACGGCGGCCAGCGCTGGAAGCGCAGCCCCGGAGGCCTGGTGACGGCGCTCGAACCGATGCTCCGGGCCCGCGACGGCGCGTGGGTGGGCTGGCCGGGCGTCCCGGACGTCGACGTCGAGCCGCTCGTCGAGGACGGCCTGCAGCTACACCCGGTCCGGCTCTCCGCGCAGGAGGTCGAGGACTACTACGAGGGCTTCTCCAACGGGACGCTCTGGCCGCTCTACCACGACGTCGTCGCGCCGCCGGCGTTCCATCGGCACTGGTGGCGGGCCTACCGGACCGTCAACGAGCGCTTCGCCGAGGCGACGGCCGCGATCGCCGCCGAGAACGCCACCGTCTGGATCCAGGACTACCAGCTGCAGCTGATGCCGGCGATGCTGCGCGAGCTGCGGCCGGACCTGAAGATCGGCTTCTTCCTGCACATCCCGTTCCCGCCCACCGAGCTGTTCATGCAGCTCCCGTGGCGCGCCCGGATCGTCGAGGGGCTGCTCGGGGCGGACCTGATCGGCTTCCACACCCCCGGCGGCGTCCGGAACTTCCGCTGGCTGGCCACCCACCTCGCGGGCGCGGCGCCGGTGCGCAGCCGCAACGAGGTGACGGTCGGGCGGCGCACGGTGAAGATGGGCGCCTTCCCGATCTCCATCGACTCCGCGAACCTCGACGAGCTGTCCCGCACGGACGCCGTGATCAAGCGCGCGGCACAGGTCCGCGAGGACCTCGGGAACCCGAAGAAGGTCATCCTCGGGGTGGACCGGCTGGACTACACCAAGGGCATCAACGTCCGGCTGCGCGCGTTCGAGGAGCTCCTGGAGGACGGACGGCTGAGCGTCGAGGACGCGGTGATGGTGCAGCTCGCGACGCCGAGCCGGGAGCGCGTCGAGCACTACCAGAAGATGCGCAACGACATCGAGCAGTCCGTCGGGCGGATCAACGGCGAGTACGCGACGGTCGGGCACCCACCGGTGCACTACCTGCACCAGTCCCTCCCGCGCGACGAGCTGGCGGCCTTCTTCCTGGCCGCGGACGTCATGCTCGTGACCCCGCTGCGGGACGGCATGAACCTCGTCGCCAAGGAGTACGTCGCCTGCCGGCACGACCTCGGCGGCGCGCTCGTCCTGTCCGAGTTCGCGGGTGCCGCCGCCGAGCTGACCAGCGCGCTCCTGGTCAACCCGCACGACACGGACGGGGTCAAGGAGTCGCTCTACGCGGCCCTCACGATGAGCCCGCAGGAGGGCCGCAAGCGGATGCGGACACTGCGCAAGCAGGTGCTGACCCACGACGTCGACCGGTGGGCACGCTCGTTCCTGGAAGCCCTGGGCCTCGATCCGGAGCCGCGCACGTGACCGAGCTGCAGGCCGAGCTGGAGCGCCTCGCGGGGCTGGAGACGCTGCTCGTCGCCCTGGACTTCGACGGCGTCCTCGCCCCCATCGTGCTCGTCCCGTCCGAGGCCCGGCCGCTCCCGGCGGCCGCGGCGGCGATCCGGGAACTGGCGGGCCTGCCCGGGACCTCCGTCGTGCTCGTCTCCGGGCGCGGGCTCGCGGACCTGGCGGCGGTCTCCGGCTTCGCCACGCCGGTCCGGATGGTCGGCAGCCACGGCGGCGAGTTCGGCGAGGGACTGGTCGAGGGCGGCGGCTCGCTGCTCGACGACGACCAGGCGGCGCTCAAGGACGCGATGACCGAGGCGCTGGAGAAGCTGGTCGCCGGGGAGCCCGGTGCCGAGCTGGAGCACAAGCCGGCCGGGGTCGCGGTGCACGTGCGCAACGCGCCGCAGGAGGTCGGCGAGCGGCTGCTCGCAGCGGTGCGCACGGGCGTCGGGACGTGGGACGGCGTGGACTCCACCGAGGGCAAGGCCGTGATCGACCTGGCGGTGCTCAAGGTGAGCAAGGGCGCCGCGGTCGACCTCCTGCGCGAGCGGCTGCACCCCGACGCCGTGCTCTTCGTGGGGGACGACGTCACGGACGAGACCGTCTTCACGAGGCTGCGACCGGGCGACGTGGGGATCAAGGTGGGCGAGGGCGACACCGCCGCCGCCCACCGGGTCGACGGCCCCGAGGACGTCGCCGCCCTCCTGACCGAGCTGGCCCGGCTCCGCCGGCGCTAGGTCGTGCGCGGAAGACGTCGCCCTGGCGACGGTTTCCGTGCACAGCCTTCGTTCACCAGCCGGAGAAGAACCGTTCGGCGGCGCGGGGCTCCCCGCTCGTCACCCCGACGACCAGTTCGGTGGGCAGCACGAGATGCCGGGGGCGCGTGCGGTCCCCGCGCTCCAGGAGGAGCTCGCCCGCCATCTGTCCCTTCTTGCGGAACGGCTGGCGGATGGTCGTCAGGCCGACCCGGTCGGCGTCCGGGATGCCGTCGAAGCCGGTGACCGTGAGGTCGCCCGGGACCGAGAGGTTCGCGTCCGCGGCGTACCGGAGCGCGCCCATCGCGAGGATGTCCGACGTGCAGACGACGGCCGTGATGTCCGGATGCGCGGCGAGCAGCTCCGCGGCCGCGGACTCGCCGGCCTCCACGCTGTGCTCGAACCGCTCGTGGACCGGCACGTCCGCCCAGTCCACGCCGACCTCCGCCAGCGCGTCCCGGATCCCGCCGAGCCGGGCCTGCTGCACCGGGTAGGTCGTGGTCTCCTGCCGCTCGATGTCCGCGGGCCCGTCGTGCCGGTGGGCACCGAGCCGCATGCAGAGCACGCCGACCCGGCGGTGCCCTGCCGCCGTCAGGTGCCGCCCCAGCGCGAGCGTGCCCGCGCGGTCGTCGATGCTCACCCGGTCCACGCCCTCGACGCCCGTGGGCTGGTCGCACACCACCGTCGGCACGGGACGCTCCAGGACGGCCCGGAAGTGCGGGTCGTCCTCGCTGACCGAGTAGACGATGAACCCGTCGACGCCCGCCTGGTGCACCGCGGCGACGTCCGCGTGCTCCGGGCTGACCGGGACCAGCAGCAGCCCCTGCCCGGCCTGCTCGCAGGCCAGCGCGAGACCTTCGAGGAACCCGGTGGCCACCGGGTCCCGGAACGCGTAGGACAGCGCCTCGGTGAGGAGCAGGCCGACGGCGCCGGCACGCCGGGTACGCAGCGAGCGCGCCACCGGGTCCGGCCCCGGATAGCCGAGCCGGCGGGCGGCCTCGAGCACCTTGGCGCGCAGCGGCGCGGAGAGCTGGTCGGGTCGGTTGTAGGCGTTGGAGACGGTCGTGCGCGAGACGCCGAGCTCCGCCGCCAGCGACGCCAAAGTCGCCGGACGACGCACGTGGGGGGCCCCGGTCATGTGCGAACCGTAGCCGCCGCCGGTCCCGCACCGGTAGTCCGCGCCCACCGGGGGCGCGACGACCACGGAGGACACACGCTAGAGTGAATTGACAATGGTTTTCAATACAGACATGCGCATCTTCTGATACGGAGCCCCTCCATGACCCTGCGTCGCTCCCTGACGGTCCTCGTCGGCGTCGCCGCACTCTCCCTGGCCGTCGTGGCCTGCGGATCCTCGGACGACGCCGGGAGCGGCGCGCCGGCCGACGGGGCCGTCCCGGTCGTCGCCTCCACGAACGTCTACGGCGCCGTCGTCCGCGCGGTCGGCGGCGAGCACGTCTCCGTGACGTCGATCATCGACAGCCCGGACGCGGACCCGCACGAGTACGAGTCGCGGCCCGCGGACGCCGCGGCCGTCACGAAGGCGAAGCTCCTCGTGATGAACGGCGGCGGGTACGACGACTTCGCCACCAAGCTCGTCGCCTCGGCGGGGAGCTCCCCCGCGATCGTCGACGCCGTACAGGTCTCCGGACTGGAGCAGGCCGCCGGTTCGGGCGGGTTCAACGAGCACGTCTGGTACCACCTGCCGACCGTACGGAAGGTCGCCGACCAGATCGCGAAGGATCTAGGCACCATCGACCCGGCCAACGCGGCGGCCTACACCGCCAACGCCACGGCCTTCGACGGCCAGGTCGCCGGCCTCACCTCGAAGCTCGAGGCGATCAAGGCGCAGCACGCGGGCAAGCGCGTCGCGGTCACCGAGCCCGTCCCGCTCTACGAGATCGAGGCGGCGGGCCTGGTCGACGCGACGCCCGAGGAGTTCTCCACGGCGGTCGAGGAGGGCAACGACCCGCCGGCCGCGGTGCTCGACGAGACCATGAAGCTCGTCACCGGCGGGGACGTGAAGGCGCTGGTCTCCAACAGCCAGACCGAGAGCCCGACGACCACCCGGGTCGAGGACGCGGCGAAGGCCGCCGGAGTGCCGATCGTGTCCGTCACCGAGACGCTTCCCGCCGGCGTCGACGACTACGTCGCCTGGCAGTCCTCGCAGATCCACGCCTTGGCCGCGGCGCTGAACGGGACCGCGTGACCGCCCTGGTCCCCGCCGCGGGGGACGCGGGAGCGACGACGACAATGGGTTCCGTGAGCATCCCCGGGCCGGCCCCGTCGGTCAGCCTGCGCGACGCGCGGATCCGCTTCGGCGAGCGTGTCCTGTGGGACGGCCTGGACCTCGACGTGCGCCCCGGCGAGTTCGTCGCCGTGCTCGGCCCCAACGGCTCGGGCAAGACGACGCTGCTGCGGGTGCTGCTCGGGCTGCAGCCCCTGGATTCCGGAACCGTCCTCGTCGACGGCCACCCCGCCCGGCGCGGCAGCGGCCGGATCGGCTACATCCCCCAGCAGCAGGGCATGCCCGAGGACCTGCCCCTGCGGGCGGCGGACCTGGTCGGGCTGGGGCTCGACGGGCACCGCTTCGGCCCGGGGTTCGGTCTGGGCCTGGCGGGGCGGCGCGAGCGGCGGGAGCGCGTGGCGGCGGCGCTGGCAGCGGTGGGTGCGACGTCGTACGCGTCGTCGCCGGTCGGCCGGCTCTCCGGTGGCGAGCAGCAGCGGCTGCGGGTCGCGCAGGCGCTCGTCGGGGACCCGGCGGTGCTGCTCTGCGACGAGCCGCTGCTGTCCCTGGACCTCGCCCACCAGCGGACCGTCACCGATCTCGTCGACGCGCGGCGGCGCACCGCGGACACCGCGGTCGTCTTCGTGACGCACGAGATCAACCCGGTGCTGCCGCTGGTGGACCGGGTCCTGTACCTGGTCGACGGCCGGTTCCGGATCGGCGCGCCGGACGAGGTCATGACGTCGGAGACGCTCTCGGAGCTGTACCGGACGGACGTCGAGGTGCTGCGGACACGGGGCCGGCTCGTCGTGGTCGGGGCGGAGCACGCGCAGGATCACCACCACCACGAGGCGCACGCGTGAGCGCCGACGTACTTCCTCCCGCGGAGGCGGCGTCATGACCGACATCCTGGGAAGGCTCCTCAACTTCGACGGCACCGGCGAACTCCTCGGCCTGCCGTTCGTCCAGAACGCCCTCCTCGCCTCCGCGATCCTCGGCCTGGTCGCGGGCGTGCTCGCACCGCTGGTCGTCGGTCGCGGGATGGGGTTCGCGGTGCACGGCACGTCCGAGCTCGCGTTCACCGGCGCGGCCGCGGCGCTGCTGCTCGGCATCAGCGTGAGCGTCGGGGCGGTCGTGGGCGCGGTGATCGCCGGACTCGTGTTCGGGGCGCTCGGGCTGCGCCGGCGCGAGCGGGACTCGGTGATCGGCGTCGTGCTGGCGTTCGGGCTGGGCCTCGGCGTGCTGCTGCTCGGGCTCTACTCCGGCCGCGCGTCCAACAAGTTCGGGCTGCTCACCGGCTCGATCGTGTCCGTGGACGCGTCGAACCTGTGGGTGCTCGGCGGGGTCGCGGTTGTCGTCCTCGGGACGCTCGCGGTGATCTACCGGCCGCTGCTGTTCGCGAGCACGGACCCGGACGTCGCGGTCGCCCGCGGGGTGCCCGTCCGGCTGCTGTCGCCGCTGTTCGCCGTGCTCGTCTCGCTGACGACGGCGCTGGCGGTCCCGATCGTCGGCGCGATCCTGGTGCTCTCGGTGACGATCATCCCGGGTGCCGCGGCCGCGCGGGTGACGTCGAGCCCGCTCAAGGCGACGCTGCTGGCCGTCGCGATCGCGGAGGTCGCGCTGCTCGGCGGCACGGTGCTGTCCCTGGCCCCGGGGCTGTCGATCTCCGGCTACGTCGCGACGATCGCGTTCCTCGCCTACCTCGCCTGCCGGGTCATCGGCCGCGCCCGCGGCGCCGTCCGTCCGGGGTAGGGCTGCGGCTTCGCCACCTGTGCGCGGTAATCGTTGCTGTAGCGACGATTACCGCGCACGAGCGGCGGAGCCGCGATTCCCGCTCACAGGCGCGTCAGCGCGCCTCAGTGTGCGAGGCGGCGGCGGCGCGCGACCTCGGAGAGCACGACGCCGGTCGCGACGGCCGCGTTGAGCGACTCCACCGGGCCGGCCATCGGGATCGACACGGTGACGTCGCAGGTCTCCTTGACGAGCCGGGACAGGCCCTTGCCCTCGGAGCCCGTGACGATGACCAGCCCGCTCTCGGCGAGGTCGAAGTCGTCCAGCGACACGTCGCCGTCGGCGTCGAGGCCCGCGATCATCAGCCCCGCGGTGGCGTACTCACGCAGCGTCCGGGTGAGGTTCGTGCAGCGCGCGACGGGCACGCGGGCCGCCGTGCCGGCGGAGGTCCGCCAGGCGACCGCCGTCATCCCGGCCGCGCGACGCTGCGGCACGACGACGCCGTGCCCGCCGAACGCGCCCACGGAGCGGACGACGGCGCCCAGGTTGCGCGGGTCCGTCACCCCGTCCAGGGCGACGATCAGCGGCGGCGTCCCGGAGTCCGCTGCGGCCTCGAGCAGCTCGTCCGGGTGCGCGTAGGCGTACGGCGGAACCTGCAGCCCGACGCCCTGGTGCAGTGCCCCGCCGGACATCTTGTCCAGGTCGTTGCGCGGGACCTCGAGGATCGAGATGCCGACGTCCGCGGCCAGGTGGATCGCCTCGGCGATCCGCTCGTCCGAGGCGCTGCCGATCGAGACGTAGAGCGCCGTCGCGGGCACGCCCGCGCGCAGGCACTCGAGCACCGGGTTGCGCCCGAGGACCGTCTCCGGGGCGTCCCCGTCGCCGGTGCGGCGCCGGGTGTTGGCGTGCCGGGCCCGCTCGTCGCGGGCCTGCTTGCCCGCCGCGCGGCGCGCGGCGGGGTGACCCTTGCGCTCCTCGGCGGCGGGGGTGGGTCCCTTGCCCTTCAGGCCACGACGGCGCTGGCCGCCGGATCCGACGACAGGCCCCTTCTTCGTGCCTTCCTTGCGCATCGCGCCGCGGCGTCGTGAGTTGCCGGCCATGTGTATCGAGTCCGTAATCCGTAGGGGTGTGACGAAAAATGCGGTCTTGTCAGGCGTTCTTCAGCGACCAGGTGGGGCCGTCCGCGCTGTCCTCGACGGCGATCCCCGCCGCGAGCAACCGGTCCCGGACGGCGTCCGCCTCGGCGAAGTCCTTCGCCTTGCGGGCCGCCTGCCGCCGCTCGAGCAACTCCTCGACGAGCGCGGTGAGCGCGCCCGCCGCGGCGTCGTCCGTGCGCTCGCCGGTGATCCAGCGGCCGTCGAGCGGGTCGACGCCCAGCACGGCGGTCATCGCGCGGACGGCCTCGGCCGCCGCCGTGGCCCCGGCCCTGTCCCCGGAGTCCAGTGCGCCGTTGCCCTCGCGCACCGTCGTGTGGACGACCGCGAGCCCGCCGGGCGTGCCCAGGTCGTCGTCCAGGGCGGCGGCGAACTGCGCCGGCACCCGTTCCGCGATCCCCGGCAGCCCGATGCGCTCGCGCACGCGGTGCACGAACGTCTCGATCCGCCGGTA
This sequence comes from Pseudonocardia sp., assembly GCF_025465255.1. Classification (GTDB taxonomy): domain Bacteria; phylum Actinomycetota; class Actinomycetes; order Mycobacteriales; family Pseudonocardiaceae; genus Pseudonocardia. The sequence continues at coordinate 6,234 of NZ_JAODNI010000097.1, read as the reverse complement.
GGCCGCGACCGACTCGCCGAGCGCCGTGTCCGAGTACTCGATCGCGGAACGGTAGTGCGGGCCGACCAGGTAGTACCGCAGCTCGACGCCGCGGACGCGCTCGAGCACCGCCGGGATGGACAGAGTGTTGCCCAGGGACTTGGACATCTTCTCGCCGCCCATGGTGACCCAGCCGTTGTGCAGCCAGTAGCGGGCGAACGGGTCCCCGGCGGCCTGCGCCTGCGCCCGCTCGTTCTCGTGGTGCGGGAACACCAGGTCCAGGCCGCCGCCGTGGATGTCGAACTCCGGGCCGAGGTAGGTCGTCGCCATGGCGGAGCACTCGAGGTGCCAGCCGGGCCGGCCCGGGCCCCAGGGCGTGGGCCACGACGGCTCGCCCGGCTTGGCGGCCTTCCACAGTGTGAAGTCCAGCGGGTCCCGCTTCGTGCGGGACTCGCCCTCGCCCTGCGCGACGTCGTCGACCCTCTGTCCGGAGAGCTTCCCGTAGTCCGGGAACGTGCGGACGGCGAAGTAGACGTCTCCGCCCGAGACGTAGGCGTGCCCGCCGTCGATCAGGCGCCCGATGAGCTCGACCATCTGCGTCACGTGCCCGGTGGCCCGCGGCTCGATCGAGGGCGGCAGGCAGCCCAGCGCCTCGTACGCGGCGGCGAAGGCGCGCTCGTGCGTCGCGGCCCACTCCCACCACGGGCGGCCGGCGTCGGCGGCCTTGCGCAGGATCTTGTCGTCGATGTCCGTGACGTTGCGGACCAGCGTGACGTCGTAGCCCGAGCGGGTGAGCCAGCGACGCAGCACGTCGTAGTTCAGCCCGCTGCGGACGTGCCCGATGTGCGGCAGGCCCTGCACCGTGGCGCCACAGACGTACATCGACACGGCTCCGGCGCGCAGCGGGACGAAGTCCCGCAGCTCCCTGGTCGCGGTATCGAAGAGTCGGACGCTCACGTGACCCAGACTACGGAACCGCTGGTCCGCCAGGGCGGGCGGGCGGCGCGAGGAGGAGTTCCGCTTCGTCCAAGACGCCGGACGGCCGTCGCGGCACGCTGGGCGGTATGAGTGACAGGTCCCCCATCATGTCCCTGTACCCGCGCCTCGCCGTCCGGGGCGCGGACGCCGCGATCGCGTTCTACGTCCAGGCCCTCGGCGCCGAGCTCGTCGAGCGGTACGCCGCACCCGGCGGGACGGTGGTGCACGCCATGCTCCGGGCCGGCTCCGTCCGGTGGGCGGTGAAGGACGCCGACGAGTACGACCCCGCTCCCGGCGAGGGCGGCCATTCGGCGATCCTCGCGCTCGACGTGACCGACGCCGACGCCGTCGCCGGCCGGCTCGAGGCGGCCGGAGCGACCGTCCGGTTCCCGGTCGCGGATCAGCCCTACGGCGAACGCGGGGGCCGGCTCACGGACCCGTTCGGGCACCAGTGGATGGTGTCCCAGAAGCTCGAGGACCTGACGCCGGACGAGGTGCAGGCGCGGGCGGACGCGATGTTCGCCGAGGGAACCTGAGCACCGGCGCCCTCTCCTCAGGAGGCGGGCATCAGCAGGGCCGTGGCGATCGCCGCGATCCCCTCGCCCCGGCCGGTGAGGCCCAGGCCGTCGGTCGTGGTGCCGGAGACCGCGACGGGCCCCCCGACCGCCGCGGAGAGCACCCGCTGCGCCTCGTTCCGGCGCTTGCCGATCTTGGGGGCGTTGCCGATGACCTGCACTACGGCGTTCCCGACGGTCCAGCCCGCCTCCGTGAGGAGCCGGCGCACCTCACCGAGGAGCGTCACGCCGCTCGCGCCGGACCACTCCGGGCGACCGGTGCCGAACACCGCGCCGAGGTCGCCGAGGCCGGCGGCGGAGAGCAGGGCGTCGCAGAGGGCATGGGCCGCGACGTCGCCGTCGGAGTGCCCGGCGCAGCCGTCGACGCCCTCCCACTCCAGCCCGGCGACCCAGCACGGGCGCCCGGCCTCGACCGGATGCACGTCGCTGCCGATCCCGACCCTCACGAGCCCTCCTCCCGGACCAGCAGCTCCGCGATCCGCAGGTCCCACGCCGTCGTCACCTTGAAGGCCCGCGCGTCCCCCGGGACGGTGACGACCACCTCGCCCAGGGCCTCGACGAGCCCGGCATCGTCCGTCGCGGACTCGCCGGCGGCGGCGTAGGCCCGCTCCAGGACGTCCCGGCGGAAGCCCTGCGGGGTCTGGACCGCCCGCAGCACAGTTCGGTCCACAGTGGAATGCACGACCCCCGTGGGGTCCACCTGCTTGACCGTGTCCGCCAGCGGGAGCGCCGGGACGACGGCCCCGTTCCCCGCCTCGACCGCGGCCACGACGGATGCGACGAGTGCGGCGGGCGTGAGCGGTCGCGCGGCGTCGTGCACGAGGACGACGTGGGGACCGTCACCTGGAGGCCCGTCTGATCGTTCACCGACGTGGGCACGATGCGGCAGAGCGCCGCAGAGCACGTCGAGCGCCTTGCGCACCGACGTGGTCCGATCCTGCCCGCCCACGATCACGGTCACGGGACGACCGTCGAACAGCGCGCAGGCCTCGTCGCGCAACGGCTCCGGAACGGCGACGACCACCTGGTCGACGACACCGGAGGCCAGCAGCCCCTCGACGGCGCGGACGACGATCGGCACGCCCACCAGCTCGACGAACGCCTTGGGCACACCCGCGCCCAGACGCACGCCCGAACCCGCGGCCGGCACGATCGCCGCCACGTTCACGACAGGACCATCCCTGATCCCGTCGTACTCGCCGCCGTACCCCTCGCCGATCAGGCGTTGGTGGTGGCCAGCACCTCGTCGAGCAGCACCTCGGCGCGGTCCTCGTCAGTGCCCTCGGCGAGCGCGAGCTCGCTGACGAGGATCTGGCGGGCCTTGGCCAGCATGCGCTTCTCGCCCGCGGACAGGCCGCGGTCCTTCTCCCGGCGCCACAGGTCGCGGACGACCTCGGCGACCTTGTTCACGTCACCCGACGCGAGCTTCTCCAGGTTCGCCTTGTACCGGCGGGACCAGTTGGTCGGCTCCTCGGTGTGCGGTGCGCGGAGCACCTCGAACACCTTGTCCAGACCCTCCTGGCCGACGACATCACGAACGCCCACGACCTCGGCGTTCTCCGCGGGCACGCGAACCGTCAGGTCACCCTGGGCGACCTTCAGGACGAGGTACTTGCGCTCCTCGCCCTTGATCGTCCTAGTCTCGATCGCCTCGATGAGAGCGGCACCGTGGTGCGGGTAGACGACGGTCTCTCCGACCTTGAAAACCATGTGTCCTCTGGCCCCTTTCGCTGCACCCAGGTTAACACGGCCGGCAGCCGTCCTGTACGTCGGTGCGCGACGTCGTCGCAGGTCACGGGGTTGACAACCGGGAAAAAACGTGCAGGCGTCCGCATCGAGGGACCCCTGCCCGAGCCGCGTTGCCCACCGCTCGGACCGCGCGACTAGGCTGCTCGCGCGGGATGCTGCCACACCGATCACACCGGTGCCGACGCGTCCCGGACCCGCACCCGAAGACGACCGGCCACCACCGGAACCGCCCGGACCCGCGAAGCCCCGGGCCCGGCCGGCAGGAAGGACGCCCGAACCGTGAGCCGCCCCAGCGACACCCCGGCCACCCCGGCCCCCACCTCGCGCTCCCGCGCGTCCCGCCGCCCGACCGCGATCGCGCTCGCGGGCGGCGTCGCGCTCGGTGCCGTGCTGCTGGCCGGCTGCGGTGCGGGCCAGCAGGCACAGACGTCCGAGCAGACCTCCGCCGTCGCCGGAGCCAACACCCAGGTCGGCGACATCGCCATCCGCAACGCCGAGATCGCCTATCCCGACACGGTCCCGGCGTCGGCGAACGTCTACTCGGTGGGGGGCACCGCCCCGGTCGAGATGGTCATCGTCAACCAGGGGAGGGCCGCTGACCGGCTCGTCTCGGGCACGAGCCCGCTCGGCACGGTCAAGATCGACGGCGACGGCTCACTGCCGGCCGGGCGCGCGCTCGTCGCGGGCACGAACAAGGACATCCCGACGCCCCCGGGCGCCAATCCGGTCACGATGGAGATCACGGGCCTGCGCGAGGACATCCGCTCCGGCCTGTCCTACCCGCTGGTGCTGACCTTCCAGCAGGCCGGGGCGGTCACCGTGCAGCTGCCGGTGGCCCCGCCCAAGGAGCCCCGTCACGACGAGCCCGCCGAGGCGGCCGGCGGGGCGGCCGGCGGGGGCGCGCACTGACCGGGCGTACCCGCTCGCGCACCAGCTACCGGTGCGCCGAGTGCGGTCACCAGGCCGCCCAGTGGGTCGGCCGGTGTCCGCAGTGCCAGGCCTGGGGCTCGCTCGAGGAGACGGCGGCGCTCCCGCGGGCGAGCGCCGCGAACCCCCTGCGCAAGGTCGCGGCGGGCGCGCCCAGCACCCCCGCGCAGCGCATCTCCGACGTCGCGCTGGACTCCGCGCGAGCCCGGCCGACGGGCGTCGAGGAGCTGGACCGGGTTCTCGGCGGCGGGCTCGTCCCGGGCGCGGTGGTGCTGCTCGCGGGCGAGCCGGGCGTCGGCAAGTCCACGCTGCTGCTCGAGGTCGCGGCCCGCGCCGCGGCGTCCGGGCGTGTTCTCTACGTGACCGGCGAGGAGTCCGCCGGGCAGGTCCGGCTGCGCGCCGAGCGCACGAACGGCCTGCACGACGACCTGTACCTCGCCGCGGAGTCGGACCTCGGCGCGATCGTCGGGCACATCGACGCGCTCGCGCCCAGCCTGCTGATCGTCGACTCGATCCAGACCATGACCACCGGCGAGGTCGACGGCATCCCGGGCGGGGTCACGCAGACCCGCGCCGTGACCGTCGCGCTCACGTCGCTGGCCAAGCAACGCGGGCTGCCGGTGCTGCTCGTCGGGCACGTGACGAAGGACGGCAGCATCGCCGGGCCCCGCGTGCTCGAGCACCTCGTGGACGTCGTGCTGGCGTTCGAGGGCGACAAGCACTCGACGCTGCGCATGGTCCGCGGCGTCAAGAACCGCTTCGGGCCCGCGGACGAGGTGGGCTGCTTCGAGCTGCGGGACGAGGGGATCGTCGGCCTCGCGGACCCGTCCGGCCTGTTCCTCGCCCGGTTCGGCAGCACTCGCGAGTCGTCGGTCGCGGGGACGGCGGTCACCGTCGTGATGGACGGCCGGCGCCCGCTGCTCGCCGAGGTGCAGGCGCTGGTGGCGGGCTCGAACATCCCCAGCCCCCGACGGGCCGTCAGCGGGCTGGACAACGCGCGCGTCGCGATGCTCCTGGCCGTGCTGGAGCGCCGGGCGAAGGTCAAGCTGGCGGACTCCGAGGTCTACACCGCGACGGTCGGTGGCATGAAGATCGCCGAGCCCGCCGCGGACCTCGCGATCGCCCTGGCCGTCGCCTCCGCGAGGTGGGACGTCGCGCTGCCGCCGGACATGGTGGTGGTCGGCGAGCTCGGCCTCGCCGGTGAGGTCCGGCGGGTCAACGGCGTGCAGCGACGGCTGGCCGAGGCCGCCCGGCTCGGCTTCACCCGGGCGCTCATCCCGACGGACAGCGACGTCGGCAAGGGCCTGGGCATGCAGATCACCGTGGTGCACGACCTGGGTCAGGTGCTCCGGGACGTCAAGCCCCGCTGACGGCGCTCACGTCAGGCGGAACGCCGTGGGCGGGCTGATCCGGTCCGCCACCCGCGTCAGCAGCCGGTAGTCCCCCGCGGGCACCCGGGTGCGGGCGGCCTCGCAACCCGGTGTCGACGTCATGCCGGACCAGGTGACCGCGAACGCGACCGGCTGTCCCGGCACCAGCGTCCGCAGGTCGTCGGTCGACGGGTTCACGCAGTCGTTGCTGGACCAGAGCCGCTGCTGCTGGTCGCCGCTCCACACGACGATCTCCTGCAGGGCGCCGTCGAGGTCCCGGACGCACGCCTGCCCGCTCACGTTCGTGACGACGAGACGGAAGACCGGATGGCCGCCGGACCTGTGCTCGGGGCGGTCGATCTCCGCGATCACGGAGATCATGTCGTTCGTGCAGGGCGGCGGGCCGGTACTCGGCGCCGGGGACGCGGGCGGCACGGCGACCGGGGGTCGCGGGGTGTCGTCGGGGCGGACGGTCTCGTCGGTGGCGGTCGGGCCGGCGGCGTCGGCTCCGCCCTCGACCCCGGCCGTGGCGCTCGCGGGTCCGGCGCCTTCGGGCCCGGCGCTCGTCGGGGCGGCGCCCGAACTGCTCGGGGCGGTCCCGCCCGGGGCCGCCTCGCTCAGGGCGGCCGCGACGGCACCGCTCGGGGCCGGGTCGC
>NZ_JAODNI010000057.1 GCF_025465255.1 Pseudonocardia sp. | reverse complement strand
CGGCTGGCCGAGGCCGGCGTGCTCGACGCGCACGACGTGGTGCGGGCCGCGGAGTTCGGGGACCCGGTGGCCGTCGAGCTCCTGCAGCGGGCCGGGGCGATCGTCGGGGAGACCCTCGCCGCGCTGGTCAACTTCTTCAACCCGTCGATGATCCTGCTCGGCGGCAGGGTGGGCGCGTCCGGGAACCTGCTGCTGGCATCGATCCGGCAGGCGGTCTACCGCCGCTCGCTCCCGCTGGCCACCCGGGACCTGCAGGTGGGGCTGTCCCCGCTCAGCGACCGGGTCGGGCTGCGGGGCGCGGCGTTCATGGTCGTCGACGAGCTGTTCTCGCGCGAGCGCCTCGGCCGCTGGATCACCGAGGGTTCACCGGCGGGCCGGCCGGCGCTCGCGGCCGGCTGACCCGGCGGCGGATCAGGCGCTCACCGGGGGCCGGGGAGGCGTCAGCCGGTGTTCTTCATGCCCGCCGCGATGCCGTTGATGGTGAGCAGCAGCGCGCGCTCCAGGTCCGGGTCCGCCTCGCCCGCCTCGCGGCGCTGGGCCAGGAGCTCGACCTGCAGGTGGTGCAGCGGCTCGAGGTAGGCGTTGCGCACCGAGAGGGTGTTGCGCAGGACGGGGTGCCGTTCCAGCAATGTGCTGTCCCCGGTGAGCCGCAGCAACTCGCGCAGGGTCAGCTCGTGCTCGGCCCGGATCAGCTCGAACAGCCCCTGTTGCGCGGGCTCCACCAGCGCGGACACGTAGTAGGAGGCGATCCGCAGGTCCGTCTTGGCCAGCGTCATCTCGACGTTGCCGAGCAGGTTGGCGAAGAAGGCCCAGTCCCGCATCTCCTCCAGCGTCTCGCCGTACCCGGCCTCGCGGGCGGCCGCCAATCCGCTGCCCAGGCCGTACCAGCCCGGGACGACCATCCGGGTCTGCGTCCAGCCGAAGACCCACGGGATCGCGCGCAGGTCGTCGAGAGAGGGGGCGCCCTTGCCCGGACGCTTCGACGGCCGGGAGCCCACGTTGAGCCGGCCCAGCTCGTCGACCGGGGTGGCCGAGGTGAAGAACTCCGGCAGGTCCGGGTCCCCGACGAGCCGCCGGTACGCCGTCTTCGACGCCTCCGACACGCAGGTCATGACCTCGTCCCAGCGGGCGAGCGTCTCGTCCGGCCAGCGCGACGCCTGGTGGAGCAGGCTGGCGTCGAGCATCGAGGCGAGCAGGATCTCCAGGTTGTCGTGCGCGAGCGTCGGCAGCGAGTACTTGTCCGAGATGACCTCGCCCTGCTCGGTGAGCTTCATCGTGGCGTCGACGCTGCCGTACGGGGCGGACGCGATCGCCTCGCCGGCCGGACCGCCGCCGCGGCCCACCGACCCGCCGCGGCCGTGGAAGAGCCGCAGCCGGACGCCGTGCTGCGCGCCGACGTCACGCAGCTGGCGCTGGGCGCGGTGGATCTCCCACTGCGAGCTGGTGATCCCGGCGCCCTTGTTGGAGTCCGAGTAGCCCAGCATGATCTCCTGCAGGTCGCCGCGGTTGCGGACCTGCCGGCGGTAGCCCGGGTCGGACAGCAGCCCGTCGAGCAGCGGGCCCGCCTGCGAGAGCTCCTCGACGGTCTCGAACAGCGGCACGAGGTCCACCGACGAGCGCGGATCCGTCTTCAGCTCGACCATGTAGGACTCGCGGGCCAGCACCGTGACGGCCAGGATGTCGTCGACGTCCTGGGCCATCGACACGATGTAGGTCTGCGCGACCTCCGGGGCGAACTCGTGCTGGACCTCGTGCAGCATGTCGAACGTCGCGACGACCTGCGCGGCCTCGGCCGGGACGCCGTAGTGCCGGCGGATCAGCGGCCGCCCGCCCTGCAGCTCCTTCGACAGCAGCTCCCGGCGCTCCTCCCGGGTGAACTCCGCGTAGGGCTTGTCCAGCTCGCCGAGGGAGTCGTAGATCGCGCCGAGGGCGTCGTGGTGGCGCTGGCTGTGCTCGCGGATGTCCAGCTCGGCGAGGTGCAGCCCGAGCGCCCGGCCCGCGCGGAGGGTGCGGGCGAGGGTGCCGTCCGCGATCCGCGCGCCGAGGTGCCCGCGCAGCGAACGGTCCAGGACGCCCAGATCCGCCAGGTACTCGACAGAGCCCTGGTAGTCCCGCCCGGGGACGTGCGCGGCCTTCTCCGCGATCCGGGCGCGGGTGTTGTCCAGCCGCGCCTGGACGTAGGACAGCTTGAGCCGGTACGGCTCGTTCGCGTTGAGCCGGATGAACCGCTCGTGGATCTCCGGGAGGCTGCGCCGGTCCCGCGCCAGCGCACCGCGCAGCTCCTCGGAGACGCCCACGACCTTCGTGGAGATCGAGAGCTCCTGGATCAGCTGCTCGACCAGCGCGCCGTGGATCTTCAGGGCGCGGTCCGCGTAGAGCTCGAGGGTGTCCCGGGTGACGTCCGGGGTCACGTTGGGGTTGCCGTCGCGGTCCCCGCCGACCCAGACCCCGAGCGTCAACGGGCGGGAGTCCGCCGGGACGTCGAAGCCGTGTGCCTTCGCCTCCCGGCTGAACTCGCCGATCACGTCCGGGACGGTGCGCGAGCCCAGCTGCTCCATGAACCAGCCGACGGCGCGGGCCTCGTCGGCGACGGTCGGTTTGCCGGGCCGGATCTCGTCCGTCTGCCAGAGCAGGTCGACGAGCGCGCCCAGCTCGTCGTCGGAGAGCCCGTGGTCCAACCCGTCCGCGACCCGGCGCAGGATCGCCAGCACGGACTGCCGGGAGGACTCGGTGGGGTGCGCGGTGAAGACGGGCCGCAGCTGGGCCCGGGCCAGGACGTCCTGGACGGCGGCGCGGTCCGCCTCCGCGGCCAGGCGCTCCATGACCGTGTGCAACGGGCGCGCGTCCTGCGGGCGCAGGGTCCGCAGCTCACGGGAGCGGTGCAGCTGCTCGGCGACGTTCGCGAGCTGGAAGTACTGGGAGAACGCCCGGGCCAGGGTGACGGCGGTACCGGTGTCCAGTCCGGCGAGCCGGCGGGTGACGGCGTCCGGGTCACCACTCTTCGCCGTCGCGTCCCGGGCGAGCTTGCGCACCTCCTCGACAAGCTCCAGCAGCTCGTCCCCCGCCTGGTGGGCGACGGTCCGGCCGAGCATCGTCGAGAGCCGGCGGATGTCCGCCCGCAGCGCGTCGTGCTCGGACTCGGAGACGACACCGGAGTGCGCGGCCAGCGAGTCCGGGGCCAGCAGTTCGGTGCGGTGGGCGCTCGCAGTCACCGTGGTGGGCTCCGTCCGATCGGGAGTGCGTCCGCTCGCGGCGTCGGGAACGGTGGTCGTGCGACCATCGTCGCCCCTGCACGGTCCCCGGGCCATCGCTGGGGGCCCGCCTTCCGACGGTTGTAACGGTGGGGAAACACGCGGCCCGGTCGACCACGTGCGAACGGGCGGCCCTCCCGCGTGCCCTCGGGAGAACCGCCCGTCCGGCGGGGGAGCGCTCAGGAGGAGAGCGAGCGCCCGGGTGGTCAGTTGGGGACCGCGTCCAGATCCTGGGCCAGCAGGTCCGCCAGCGCGTCCAGCGAGGCCTCGCCGTCCGCGTCGTCGGAGGCGGTGAGCACGACCTCCTCACCGCTGTTCACCCCGAGCCCGAGGACGGACAGGATGCTGCGGGCGTCGACCGGGCCGCGGGCACCCGCGGCGATGGTGACCTTCGCGGGCTGCTGCCCGGCGGCCTTGCAGAACAGGTTGGCGGGGCGGGCGTGCAGCCCCACGGACGATCCGACCTTGACGCGGCGCTCGGCCATGGTGTTCTTCTCCTCGGGATCAGGCGTGGGCGGCGGCGCGCGGGGCCGCGGCGGGGATGGTGTCGGGGGTCTCGGCGGCGGCCGTCTTCCGGCGGCCCAGGGTCTTCAGCGCGATGACGAGCGCGGCGGACACGACCGTCCCGGCGATGATCGCGATCAGGTAGCCGAACGGGTTGCCGATCAGCGGGAGCACGAAGATGCCGCCGTGCGGGGCCCGCAGGGTGCAGCCGAAGGCCATCGAGAGCGAGCCGGTGACCGCGGACCCGACCATGAGCGACGGGATGACGCGCAACGGGTCGCCCGCGGCGAACGGGATCGCCCCCTCGGTGATGAACGAGATGCCGAGCAGCCAGGCGGCCCGCCCGTTCTCCCGCTCGACCTCGCTGAACAGGCGCTTGCGCACGGTCGTCGCCAGCGCCATGGCCAGCGGCGGGGTCATGCCGGCGGCCATGACCGCCGCCATGATCAGCAGAGCGGTGTTCGACGGCGTCGACAGCCCGGCGACGGCGAAGGCGTACGCGGCCTTGTTGACCGGCCCGCCCATGTCGAAGGCCATCATCAGGCCGAGCAGCGCGCCCAGCAGGATCGCGTTGGTGCCGGAGAGGCTGTTCAGCCAGTTGGTGAGCCCGGTCGTGGCCGCGGCGAGCGGTCCGCCGATGACCACGAACATGATCCCGCCGACGATCGCGGTGCCGATCAGCGGCAGCACCAGCACCGGCATGATCCCGGCCAGCGCCCTGGGCACCCTGATCCGCTTCATCCAGAAGATCAGCCCGCCGGCGAGCAGGCCGGCGACGAGGCCGCCGAGGAACCCGGCGCCGGTCTCGACGGCCACCAGGCCGCCGACGAACCCGGGGACCAGCGCCGGCCGGTCCGCGATCGCGAAGGCGATGAAGCCGGCGAGCACCGGCACGAGCAAACCGAAGGCGAGGGCACCGAGCTGGAACATCAGCGCCGCCCAGCTCGTGGAGGAGCCCCAGTCGAAGCCCTTGGTGACCGACGGCGCGTCCGTGATCTGGTAGCCGCCGATCGCGAAGCCGAGGGCGATCAGCAGGCCGCCCGCGGCGACGAACGGGATGACGTAGGAGACACCCGTCATCAGCCAGCCACGGACCTTGGACGCGGTGCCCGGCCCGGTCTGCTTGACAGCCAGGGCCGGCGCCGCGGCGGCCGCCGAGCCCTTCGGTGCGGCCTCGGCGGCGGCGACGGCCTGCTCGATGAGGCCGTCCGCCCCGCCGATGGCCTTCTTGACGCCGCTGGTGACGGTCGGCAGGTGCGCGAAGCGTTCCTTGTCCCGGACCTCGACGTCCGCGGCCAGGATGATCGCGTCCGCCTCGGCGAGCTGCTCGGGCGTGAACGGGGTGGAACCGGCCGAGCCCTGGGTCTCGACGACGATCTCGTGGCCCGCCTCCTCGGCGGCGACCTCGAGGGCCTCGGCGGCCATGTACGTGTGGGCGATGCCCGTCGGGCACGCGGTGACGGCGAGGAGTTTCATCCCGCGACCTCCTTCTGGACGTAGTCGGCGACGTGACCGGCGTCGGTCGCCTCGAGCAGCTCGTTCTTGAACGCCTTGCGGACCAGCCGCCGGGCCAGCGCGGCCAGCACGGTCATGTGGTCGGTGTTGCCGCCCTCGGGCGCGGCGATCATGAAGATCAGCCGCGCGGGGCCGTCCTCGGCGCCGAAGTCCACGCCCGCGGTGCTGCGGCCGAACGCGAGGCTCGGCACGGTGACGGCGGCGGAGCGGCAGTGCGGGATCCCGATGCCCCCCTCGAGACCGGTGGGCATCTGCGCCTCACGAGCCTCGATGTCGGCGAGGAACCGGTCGATGTCGGTGACCCGGCCCGCCTTGACCAGCCGCTCGGCCAGGGCCCGGACCGCCTCGCGGCGGCCGTCGGACGGCAGGTCGAGGTCGACGAGATCGGCGGTGATCAACGGTTCGGTCATTGTGGCGTCTCCTTCTAGAGGACGAGGGCGGCGTCGGGCGCAGGGTGGAGCCGGACATCGGCGAGCGGGAGGTCGAGCGGGCCGGGCATCGCGCTTCCCGGCAGGCGGCACGCGGCGGCGCCGTAGGCGACTGCGCGACGCAGGGCGTCCGGTCCGGCGCCACCCGCGGCCAGGAAGCCGGCCAGGGCGGCGTCCCCGGCGCCGACCGTGCTCCGCACGGCGACGGGAGGGGTCATGGCGTGGTACTCGCCGGACTCCTCGACCAGCAGGGCGCCACCGGCGCCCAGGCTGACCAGGACCGCGCCGACACCACCGGCACGGAGTTCACGGGCCGCGGCGAGCACGTCGCCGAGGCTGTCGAGGGGCCGGCCGACCAGCTCGGCCAGCTCCTCGTGGTTGGGCTTGATCAGGTCGGGACAGGCGGCGACCGCCGCGACGAGGGGCGCGCCGCTGGTGTCCACGGCCACCCGGGTACCCCCGGAACGGGCGCGGCGCACCAGGTCGCCGTGGAAGGTGCCCGGCATGCCCTCGGGCAGGGATCCGCAGGTGACCAGCCAAGATGCGCCACGGGCGCGGGCCACGGTCTGCTCGGTGATCTCCGTGACCTCGTCCGCGGTGAGCACGGGGCCCGGTTCGTTGATCTTGGTGGTGGTCCCGTCGGGCTCGACCAGGGTGATGTTCGAGCGGGTCGCACCGTGGATCGGGACGGTGACCGCCTGCACGCCCAGGGCGTCGAGCAGTCCGTTGAGGCGCCCGCCCGGCGCGCGGCCGGAGGGCAGCACCGCGATCGTGTCGATGCCGGCCTTGGTCAGGGCGCGGGCGACGTTGACGCCCTTGCCGCCCGGGTCGAGCCGGCCGGACAGGGCGCGGTGCACCTCGCCGCGGTGGAGCTCGGCGAGTTCGACCGTGCGGTCCAGGCTCGGGTTGGGGGTCACTGTGACGATCATGATCGTGCCTCCACGGGGAGTGGTGCGTCGACGGGGCAGGACCGGGCCATCGCGGAAAGGAGTGCGTGGCCGCCCATCAGGCCCGCACCACTCGCGGTCCGGCGGCCTCGATCGTCGCGGCGGCCGCGGCGTCCAGGCCGGTGTCGGTGACGAGCGTCGAGACCTGGTCCAGCGTGGCGAAGCGGACGAACTGGTCCGCGCCGTACTTGGCGGCGTCGGCGAGGACGACCGAACGCCGGGCGGCGGCGATCATGGCCCGCTTGGCCGCGGCCTCCGCCGGGTCCGGTGTCGTGAGGCCCCGCTCGGGGGAGAAGCCGTTGGTACCGAGGAACGCGACGTCCACGGTGAGGGTGGCGAGCGTGTCGACCATCCAGTCGTCGACGGCCGCCATCGTCGTCCCGCGGACCCGGCCCCCGAGCAGCCGCAGGACGATGTTCGGCCGGGTCGCGAGCATGGAGGCGATCGACAAGGAGTTGGTGACGACCGTCAGCTCACGGTCGTGCGGGAGGAGCGTGGCGAGCCGGGCGGTGGTGGTGCCCGCGTCCAGCAGGACGGTCAGGCAGCCCTCGAGCTCGGCGAGCGCGGCCTTGGCGATCCGCTCCTTCTCGACGCCCGCGAGCGAGTCCCGCTGGCCGATGGCGGGCTCGAAGTCCAGCCGGTCCGCGGGGATGGCACCGCCGTGGACGCGCCGGAGGAGGCCCTGGCGTTCGAGGGTGCCGAGGTCCCGCCGGATCGTCTCGGGCGTGACGTCGAGCTCCTCGGCCGTCGCGGCCACGTCGACCCGCCCCGCCTCACGGGTGCGGTTGAGCAGCCACTGCTGTCGCTCCGCTGCATACATCTTTGTTTGCTCCCGGCTTTCTGCTTGCTTGTGTCCGAGTATGTGGGTTTTACTGTGTTTGTCAACGGGTCACGTCGAAGTAACCCCGAGGAGATTCAAATGACGCTCCTGTCCCTGCAGGGCATCCCCGCCAGTCCCGGACGCGCCGGTGGCCGCGTCGTGCGCGTCGCGGACGCGCCGGGTGAGCCGCCGGTCGGCCCCGCGCCGGCCGACCCCGCCGCCGAGGCCGCACGCATCGAACCCGCCGCCGAGGTGGTGTCCGCGCGGTTGCAGGCGCGGGCGGACAGCGTCTCGGGCGACGCGAAGGACGTCCTCGAGGCGACGATCGCGATGGTCGGGGACCCGGCCCTGCTGGACAACGCGCGCGAGCTCGTCGGCAACGGCCGGCCCGCCCCGCGCGCGGTCTGGGAGGCCGCGAACGCCTTCGCGGACATGCTCGCCGGCATGGGCGGCTACATGGCCGAGCGCGCGCGGGACATCCAGGACGTGCGGGACCGGATCGTCGCGGAGCTGCAGGGCCGGCCCGCCCCGGGCGTCGCGGACCTCGAGGCGCCCGCCGTGCTCGTCGCCGCGGACCTCGCGCCCGCGGACACCGCGGGGCTGCGGCCCGGGGTCGCCCTCGCCCTCGTCACGGAGCAGGGCGGGCCGACCAGCCACACTGCGATCCTCGCCCGCTCGCTGGGCATCCCGGCCGTGGTCGGGTGTGCCGGGGCGACCGCCTACTCAGACGGCCGGTTCCTCGTGGTCGACGGATCGTCCGGCGAGGTCGTCGAGGTGGCGACCGCCGAGGAGGCGACAGTGGCCGGTGCCGCCGCCGTCGTCGCGGAGTGGGACGGCGTCGGCCGGACCGCCGACGGGCACGTCGTCCCGCTGCTCGCGAACGTCGGCGACGCGCCCGGTGCCGCGAAGGGTGCGGCCGACCGGGCCGAGGGTGTCGGCCTGTTCCGCACCGAACTCGCGTTCCTGTCCGCGGCCGAGGAGCCGTCGGAGAAGCGGCAGCGCGAGGTCTACGACGGCGTGCTGGCCGCGTTCGCCGGCAAGCCCGTCACGGCGCGGACGCTCGACGCCGGCGCGGACAAGCCCCTGCCCTTCCTGACGCTCGACGGCGAGCCCAACCCGGCGCTCGGGGTCCGCGGCCTGCGGATCGCGCGGGTCCCCGGCAACGGCGCCGAGGTGCTCGAACGCCAGCTCGCGGGGCTGGCGGCGGCCGCGAAGGAGACCGGAGCCGAGCTGAAGGTGATGGCGCCGATGGTCGCGACGGCCGAGGAGGCGCGCTGGTTCGTCGCGCGCTGCCGCGCGCACGGGATCACCAGCGCGGGCGTGATGATCGAGATCCCGGCGGCCGTGCTGACGGCCCGGGAGATCATGGCCGAGGTGGACTTCGTGTCCGTCGGCACCAACGACCTCGCGCAGTACCTGTTCGCCGCGGACCGCCAGTCCGGGCCCGTCGCCGCGCTGAACGACCCGTGGCAGCCCGCCCTCCTCCGGCTCATCCGGATGCTCGGTGAGGCGTCCGCCGAGACCGGGACGCCGGTCGGCGTGTGCGGGGAGGCCGCCGCGGACCCGGCGCTGGCTCCCGTGCTGGTGGGTCTGGGCGTCGCCACGCTGTCGATGGGCTCCGGCGCGCTGGCCGCGGTGGGCGCGTCCCTCGCGTCGGTCACCCTCGACGAGTGCCGCGCCCGTGCCGCGGCCGCCTGCGCCGCCCCGGACCCCATCGCCGGCCGTCAGGCCGCCCTGTGAGCGCGCAGCCTCGCTAGAACGAGGCTGCGCGCTCACGACCCGCCCTGAGCTGCGGTTCCTCCTGTCCTCGCAGCTCGACGGGGGTCGTGCGCGGCGATTCGCGCTCTAGCGCGAAACGTCGCTCACAGGGGGTGGGCGCGCTACGGTCCGGAGCATGGGCAACGAGGCTCCGGCCGCACTCGTCACCGGCGGCGCGAGCGGTATCGGACGGGCCGCGGTCGCGCGGCTGCAGGCGGACGGCTGGCGGGTGGTGCTGGCGGACCTCAACGGCGAGACCGGTGCGCGGACCGCGGCCGAGCTCGGCGCGGAGTTCGTGCGGGCGGACGTGTCCCGCGAGGACGACGTCGAGGCGGCCGTGGCGCGATGCGTGTCGGCGTTCGGCCGGATCGACGCGGTGGTGAACAACGCCGGGGTCGGCGGCGCGTTCGGGGCGCTCACCGACATCACCGTCGAGGACTGGGACTACACGTTCGCCGTGCTGGTCCGCAGCGTGTTCCTCGGGATCAAGCACGGGGCCCGCGCGATGCGGGCGGGCGGGCGCGGCGGTGCGATCGTGAACACGGCGTCGATCGCGGCGTTCAGCGGCGGCGCCGGCCCGCAGGCCTACTCCGCGGCGAAGGCCGCAGTGCTCAACCTGGGCAAGGTGGCCGCGGCCGAGCTGGGCGCGGACCGGATCCGGGTCAACACCGTGTGCCCGGGCGTGATCGTCACACCGTTGATCGGCGGGGACCTGGACGCGACGGCCGCGGTGATGGCGGAGGCGCAGCCCTGGCCGGACCTCGGCCGGCCCGAGGACGTCGCGGAGGTGATCGCGTTCCTCTGCGGGGACGCGTCGCGGTTCGTGACGGGCGAGGAGGTCGTCGTCGACGGCGGGCTGCTCGCCGCGGGCCCGCGGATGCACGCCGCGTACGGCGGGGAGCCCCGGCTGCGGGGCCTCGTCGGCGTCAACCGGGGGTCGACGGGCGAGCCGCCGGTCCTGCGGGCGCGCTCCTGACCTACACAGGTTCGCGGCGCGACGCGTATCGGTCGCCGACACCTGAGCACCTGAACAGCTCGCGGTACACCTTCCTGAATGCGTATCTGCATGCCTGCGAAGGTACGGTGATCCGCATGTCCCGTCTCCTGTCCCTGCCCGAGGTGCGCTGGGCGGCCCTGGCGCTCGCGGCGTTCGCCCTGGCCGTCCCCGCGGAAATGCTCGGCGCGCCAGCGCCGCTCGTCGCGGCCCTGTACGCCGCCTGCTACCTCGCCGGCGGGTGGGAGCCGGCCATGGAGGGGCTGCGGGCGCTGCGGGAGCGGACCCTGGACGTCGACCTGCTGATGATCGTCGCCGCGTTGGGGGCCGCCGCGATCGGCCAGTACCTGGACGGCGCGCTGCTGATCGTCATCTTCGCGAGCTCGGGCGCTCTGGAGGCCGTCATGACGGCGCGCACCCGCGCGGGCATCACCGGGCTGCTCGACCTGGCGCCCGAGAGGGCGAACCGGGTCGGGCCCGACGGCGAGCAGCAGGTCCGGGCCGCGGACCTGGCCGTCGGGGACGAGGTCGTGGTCCGGCCGGGCGAGCGGGTCCCGGCGGACGGCACCGTGCTCGACGGCGTCACGGAGATCGACACCGCGAGCCTCACCGGGGAACCGCTGCCGGTGCGCCGCGGTACCGGCGACGAGGTGCACGCCGGGACGGTCAACGGGACCGGGAGCATCCGCGTCCGGGTCGACAAGGACCCCGCGGACACGCTCGTCGCGGGAATCGCGGCGCAGGTCGGGCGGGCCGCGGAGACGAAGTCGCGGCGGCAGCTCTTCGTTGAGCGGATCGAGCGGCGCTACTCCGTGCTGGTCGTGGTCGGGGCGCTGGCGCTCGTCGCTGTCCCGCTCGCGTTCGGCGCGGATCTCCGCGGGACCCTGCTCCGGGCGATGACCTTCATGATCGTCGCGTCGCCGTGCGCGATCGTCCTGGCAACGATGCCGCCGCTGCTCGCCGCGATCGCCGTCGCCGGGCGGCGCGGGGTGCTGCTCAAGGACGCGACGGTCGTCGAGACGCTCGCCGAGGTCGACGCCGTCGCCCTGGACAAGACCGGCACCGTGACCCGTGGGCGGCCGGAGGTGCGGGACGTCCGGCCGCTGGCTGGGACGGCCGACGCGCTGCTGGCCCTGGCCGCCGCCGCGGAGGCGGGGAGCGAGCACGTGCTCGGCCGGGCGGTCGTCGCCGAGGCCCGACGGCGGGGGCTCGCCCTGGCGCCGGCCACGGACTTCGCGGCGGTTCCCGGGAGCGGGGTCCGGGCCGTCGTCGGGGGCCGGGAGGTGTGGGTCGGCCGGTCGGCCACGCCGGCCGTGGACCACACGGTCGTCGACGTGCTCGTGGACGGGGAACCGGCCGGGACGCTCGTGCTCGCGGACGAGCTGCGGCCGGGGGCCCGCGCGGCGGTGGCCGCGCTGGCCGACGCGGTGGGCGAGGCTCCCGCGCTGCTCACGGGCGATGCGGCCGGCCCCGCGGAAGGCGTGGCGGCCCGCGTCGGTGTCTCGCGCGTCCACGCCGGCCTGCTGCCCGCGGACAAGGCCGCGATCGTCGACGGGTGGCGGGCCGAGGGGCGCATCGTGCTCGCCGTCGGCGACGGGATCAACGACGCCCCCCTGCTGGCCACCGCGGACGTCGGGCTCGCGGTCGCCGAGGGGGCCGGCTCGCTGAGCACCGAGGCGGCCGACGGCGTGCTGCTGCGCGACCCGCTCGGCGCGCCCGCGCCGCTGGTCACGCTCGCGCGGCGGGCCTGCCGGGTCGCCCGGGCCAACCTCGCGTTCGCCGCCGCGGTGATCGTCGGGTTGGTCGTGTGGGACCTCGCCGGTACGTTGCCGCTGGCCGTGGGCGTGGCCGGGCACGAGCTGTCGACGGTGCTCGTCTGCCTGAACGGGCTACGGCTGCTCGTCCGCCCCGGCTGGCCCGAGGCCGTCGAGGGCGGTGAGCGCCATGGTGCGCAGGAGCGCGGCCACCTCGTCGGGGCTGCCCCGTGAGCCGCTGTGCGGGGTGGAGTTGAGCAGGCCGAACGTGCCGTGCGCGGCGATCCGCGCGGAGTCGGCCGAGAGCCCGGGATGGATCCGGCGCAGCGTGTCCACCCAGATCTCGACATAGGTGCGCTGCAGCTGACGGACCCGGCGGCGGGCGTCGTCGGGCAGGTTGTCCAGGTCCCGGTCCTGCACCACGATCAGCTCCGGCTCCCGCAGGGTGAAGTCCAGCTGGAAGTCCACGAGCGCGGCCAGGACGTCCCGCGGCGCCCCCCTGCTGCGGGCCCGGCCGCCGGCGAGCAGGTCCTCGCTGATCCGGAGCAGCATCTCCGCGAGCAGCGCCTCCTTGCCCGGGAAGTGCCGATACAGGGCGGGCCCGCTGATCCCCACGGCCGCGCCGAGGTCGGTGATGCTCACCCCGTGGAAGCCGTGTTTCGCGAAGAGCCGCGCGGCCACCTGCAGGATCTGCTCCCGACGGCTGGGCGCGCCCGTTCGCGGATCCACCTCCGGTGCCGCCATCGGCCGAGCGTAGCGCGTCAGGTTAACGAACGCTAACGTCCGACGAATGTCTCAGCCTGGACACAGGCCGGCCCCTCTACGCTGGTCGGATGCTCGGTCTGCGCTGGCTCCGCGCCCGGATGGGTGTCCGGGTGGCGTCCGCGCTCGCGGCCGCCACCGCGGTGGCCGTCGTCCTGGTGGTGGCCGGGTTCTCCCTGGTGCTGCTGCTGAACCGGTCCCTGCAGACCCAGCTCGACGAGGCGGCCACCCAGCAGGCCGAGCAGGTCGGCCAGCGGATCGCGGCGAACTTCACCGCCACCGGCAACGTCCGGGACAACGCGCTCGACACCACCGGCAAGCGCACGGACCTGATCCAGGTCGTCACGGACTGGAACAACGACGACCCGGACGAGCCGGACATCCAGATCATCGCGGCGTCGGACCCGCTGGCGAGCATGCCGAAGATGTCCGACGTGCTGGTCGAGCGCGGCCGGACGAGGGTGGTCGGCCCGACCCGGGTCGAGCTCGGGGACGGCACCACCCAGGAGGTCCAGGTGGTGGCGGTGGGGTTGCAGCCCTTCGGCCGGCCCATCACGATCCTGGCCGCACAACCGCTCGAACCCGTGCACAAGGCCGTCGACACGGTCAAGACCATGGTCTACATCGGGGTGCCGATCCTCGTGGTGGTCGCCGGGTTCTTCACCTACCTCTTCGCCGGCCGCGCGCTGCGTCCCGTCGAGCGGATCCGCGCCCACGTCGCGAGCCTCACGGACCGGGACCTGGACCGGCGTGTCCCCGAGCCCGTGACCCAGGACGAGATCGGCCGGCTCGCGGCCACGATGAACCAGATGCTCGGCCGGTTGGAGGGCGCGCAGACCAACCAGCGCCGGTTCGTCGCGGACGCCAGCCACGAGCTGCGCAGCCCGCTCGCCACCATCTCCTCCGGCCTCGAGCTGATCGCCGGCGCGCACCACCCGGACAGCCCGGACGGGGCCACGGTCCGCTCGATGCGCACCGAGGCGGACCGGCTCGGCAGGCTCGTCGACGGGCTGCTGCTGCTCGCCCGGGCCGACGAGCGCGGCCTGCAGCCACGGCACGACGAGGTCGACCTCGACGAGATCGTGGAGGCCGAGCGGGGCCGGCCGTCGGACATCGGCGGGGCCCGGGTGGGTGCGGACGGCGTCATGGTCCGCGCCGAGCCGGTGCGCGTCGTCGGGGACCGCGGGCAGCTGGTCCGGGTCGTGCGCAACCTCGTGGACAACGCCCGCCGGCACGCCGAGTCGCGGGTGCTGGTGACGCTGCGCCGCGAGGGCGACCGGGCCGTGGTCGAGGTCGGCGACGACGGGCCGGGCGTCCCGCCGGAGCAACGCACGCGCGTCTTCGAGCGGTTCGTGCGCCTCGACGAGGCCCGCGCACGATCCGACGGCGGCGCCGGGCTCGGCCTGGCGATCGTCGCCGAGGTGATGGCCGCACACGGCGGCGGCGTCGAGATCGGCGAGTCCGAGTTGGGCGGGGCGCTATTCCGGGTGACCATGCCGGCCGGGCCGGCCGCGGAGCGGGACCCGGCCGAGACCGCGCCGCCCGCCCAGGAGACGCAGCCGCTCTACGACGACCGGCCGACCGGGCCCACACCCGTCGTCCCGCCGGGTGGCCGGCCCCGGCCGCGCCCGGAGTCGACGTCCGGGCCGATCCCGGTCCCGCAGGGCCGGCCCGCGCCGGACCGCCCGGTCCGGGAGCTCACGACGCCGGTCCGGCTCGGCGAGGCCCGCTCACCCGCGGACGTCAACCCGACGGGGCCGCTGCCGGTCGTCCGCCCGGAGAGCTACTCGCGCTCCAAGGGCGGCTAATCCTGCGGATCTCCTGCCGGTGTGCGCCGCCCCAGGCGGCGCCCCGCGGCGTTCTCGTCGGCGCCGATCCAACCCCGGCATCGGCCCCTCCTCGGCCTTCGGCGTCCACACCTGGAACGCCGCACGCTCGGCACGGACCCGCAGGACAGAGCCTCTAGGGCTCGACCATCCGGTAGCCGACGCCGCGCAGGGTCTCGATGGACGTGGTCCCGAACGGCGCGTCGATCTTGCGCCGGACGTACCCGACGTACACCTCGACCACGTTGACCTCGCCCTCGTAGTGCGCGTCCCAGACGGCGCGCAGGATGTCCGTCTTCGTGACGACCTCCCCGGCGTGCCGCATCAGGTGCTCCAGCACGCCGAACTCGCGCGGGGTGAGTGTGACCTCGGTGTCCCCGCGGAACACGCGGTGCCGCGCGGGGTCGAGCTTCAGGTCCCCGACGGTCAGGACGCTCGGCCTGGCGTCTCCCGCGCGGCGCTGCAGGGCGCGCAGCCGGGCCAGCAGGACGACGAACGAGAACGGCTTGGTCAGGTAGTCGTCCGCGCCGAGGTCGAAGGCGTCCGCCTCGTCGTACTCGCCGTCCTTCGCCGTGAGCATGAGGACGGGCGTCCAGACCCCGGCGGCGCGCAGCCGTTGCAGGATCCGGTAGCCGGAGAGCCCCGGCAGCATGATGTCCAGGATGACGACGTCGTGCGCGCCCGCGAGCGCCGCCTCGAGCCCCGCGGGCCCGTCGTGGGCCATGTCCACGGAGTGGCCCTCACGGGCGAGTCCGCGGCGGACCATCTCCGCAAGGGGCCGTTCGTCCTCGACCAGAAGCACGCGCACGCCCCGAACCGTAGAAGGCGCTCCATGTGAGCCCGCTGAAGGCCCTGGCACATCCAGTTAACGACCGCTAACATGTTAACGATCGCTAACCGGCGTGACGACGGAGTTGGCTGAGGGAGAGGTATGCCGGACACCCGAACCGAGGCACCGCGGCTGCGCAGCGGGGTGGACCCGGGCGACGAACGGTTCGCCGCGAACGCGGAGTCGCACCGTTCCCTGGTCGCGGACCTGAACGCGCGCCTGGCGGCCGCCCGCCTCGGCGGGCCGGAGAAGTCCCGCGCCCGGCACGTCGAGCGCGGGAAACTGCTGCCGCGGGACCGGGTGGACGACCTGGTCGACCCGTCGTCGCCGTTCCTGGAGCTGTCCCCGATGGCGGCGAACGGCATGTACGGCGACGAGGCCCCGGGCGCCGGGATCATCACCGGGGTCGGGCGGGTGGCCGGGCGCGAGTGCGTGATCGTCGCCAACGATGCCACGGTCAAGGGCGGCACCTACTACCCGATGACGGTGAAGAAGCACCTCCGCGCGCAAGAGGTGGCGCTGCACAACCGGCTGCCGTGCGTCTACCTGGTGGACTCCGGTGGGGCGTTCCTGCCGCAGCAGGACGACGTCTTCCCGGACCGCGAGCACTTCGGCCGCATCTTCTACAACCAGGCGCAGATGTCCGGGCTGGGCATCCCGCAGATCGCCGCCGTGCTGGGCTCGTGCACCGCGGGCGGCGCGTACGTGCCGGCGATGAGCGACGAGGCGGTGATCGTCCGGAACCAGGGGACGATCTTCCTCGGTGGCCCGCCGCTGGTGAAGGCCGCGACCGGCGAGGTCGTCACCGCCGAGGAGCTGGGCGGCGGGGACCTGCACTCCAAGGTATCCGGCGTCACGGACCACCTCGCCAACGACGACGCGCACGCGTTGCAGATCGTCCGGTCGATCGTCGGGACGCTCGGGCCGCGCGCCCCCCGGCCGTGGGACGTCGTGCCCACCGAGGAGCCGGTGGTGGACCCGGCCGAGCTCTACGGGGCGGTGCCGACGGACTCCCGGACCCCCTACGACGTGCGCGAGGTGATCGCGCGGGTCGTCGACGGGTCGCGGTTCCACGAGTTCAAGTCCGAGTACGGCACCACGCTGGTCACCGGGTTCGCGCACATCCACGGGCATCCCGTGGGGATCGTCGCGAACAACGGGATCCTGTTCTCCGAGTCCGCGGTCAAGGGCGCGCACTTCATCGAGCTGTGCGACCAGCGCGGGATCCCGCTGGTGTTCCTGCAGAACATCTCCGGGTTCATGGTCGGCCGGGAGTACGAGGCCGGCGGCATCGCGAAGAACGGCGCCAAGATGGTGACGGCCGTGGCGTCCACCCGGGTGCCGAAGCTGACCGTCGTCATCGGCGGGTCCTTCGGGGCGGGGAACTACTCGATGTGCGGGCGGGCGTACTCGCCGCGGTTCCTCTTCATGTGGCCCAACGCGCGGATCTCGGTGATGGGCGGGGAGCAGGCCGCGACGGTGCTGGCCGCCGTCCGCTCGCCCCGGGACGAGACGCCCGAGGAGGAGTTCAAGGACCGGATCCGGGCCCAGTACGAGCACCAGGGCCATCCGTACTACTCCACTGCCCGGATCTGGGACGACGGCGTCATCGACCCCGCGGACACCCGGACCGTCCTCGGGCTCGCCCTGTCCACCGCCGTCAACGCGCCCCTCGCCGATCCGGCGTTCGGCGTCTTCCGGATGTGAGCGCCGTGCTGCCGGCTCCGTTGCACGAAAGTGCCGTTGGCTCATACCTGGTGATCGAGAGTGCCGTTCGTGCAGCGGCGAAGGGGGTGCGCGGATGTTCTCGACGGTGATGGTCGCGAACCGTGGGGAGATCGCGGTCCGGGTGATCCGGACGCTCCGGTCCCTCGGTATCCGGTCGGTGGCCGTGTACTCGGACGCCGACGCCTCCGCCCCGCACGTCGCGGCGGCCGACGTCGCCGTGCGGCTCGGGCCGGCAGCGGCGGCGGAGAGCTACCTGTCGATCGAACGCGTCATCGAGGCCGCGCGCGCCACCGGCGCCGAGGCGATCCACCCGGGCTACGGGTTCCTGTCGGAGAACACCGCGTTCGCCGCGGCCTGCGAGGCCGCGGGGATCGTGTTCGTCGGGCCGCCGGCGTCCGCGATCGAGGCGATGGGCGACAAGATCCGCGCCAAGCAGACCGTGGCGAAGGCCGGCGTTCCGGTCGTCCCGGGCTCGGACGGCGCCGGGCTCTCCGACGACGACCTGGCCCTCGCCGTCGAGGAGATCGGCTTCCCGGTGCTGCTCAAGCCGTCCGCGGGCGGTGGCGGCAAGGGGATGCGCGAGGTCCACTCGGCGGATGCGCTCGCCGACGCCATCGCGAGCGCCCGGCGGGAGGCGCGCGGGTCCTTCGGGGATGACACCCTGCTCGTCGAACGCCTGGTGACGACGCCGCGGCACATCGAGATCCAGGTGATGGCCGACGCGCACGGGAACGTCGTGCACCTCGGCGAGCGGGAGTGCTCGCTGCAACGGCGGCACCAGAAGATCGTCGAGGAGGCGCCGTCGCCGCTGCTCACACCCGAGCAGCGGGAGGCGATGGGGGCGGCGGCGTGCGAGGCCGCCCGGGCCTGCGGCTACACCGGCGCCGGGACCGTCGAGTTCATCGTGGGCGCCGACCGGCCGGACGAGTTCTTCTTCATGGAGATGAACACGCGCCTGCAGGTCGAGCACCCGGTGACGGAGATGGTGACCGGGCTGGACCTCGTCGAGCTGCAGCTCCGGGTCGCCGCGGGGGAGCCGCTGCCGCTCGCGCAGGCGGACGTGGCGCTGCACGGGCACGCCGTCGAGGCGCGGGTCTACGCGGAGGACCCGGCCGCGGGCTTCCTCCCGACCGGCGGCCGGATCCTCGCCCTCGACGAGCCGGGGGGACCGGGCGTCCGGGTGGACTCCGGGATCGCCGAGGGCGGGACGGTCGGGTCGGACTACGACCCGATGCTGTCCAAGGTGATCGCGCACGGCGCGGACCGGGCGGAGGCCCTGCGCCGGCTCGACGCCGCGCTCGGGAACACCGTGCTGCTCGGGCTCGGGACGAACATCGGCTTCCTCCGCGGGTTGCTGGCGGACGACGACGTCCGCGCCGGGAACCTGGACACCGGCCTCGTCGGCCGCCGCGTCGACGACCTGGCGGCAGCGGACCTCCCGCAGGACGTCCTGGGCGTCGCGACCGGCTGCGCCCTGCTCCGCCTCGAGCCCCACGGCGAGATCGTCGATCCCTTCGACGTCCCCGGCGGCTGGCGGCTCGGCGGCCCCGCGTGGGTCACGCGCAAACTCGTCGCGTCCGGCCACGACGCCGTCGAGGTCCGTGTCCGCGGCCGGGCGCCGGACGCCGAGATCTCCCTCGACGGCGGCGAGAGTGTCCGCACCTCGACCCGCCCTGTGAGCGGGAAACCTCGTTCTAACGAGGTTTCCCACTCACAGGGCGGCGTGAGCAGGCATTACGCCACCGCGCGGGGCGAGGACGGCGTCCTGTGGATCGGCCGGGACGGGTACTCCTGGTCCGTGCGGGAGCAGGAGCCGCTCGAGGCCGCGATGGCCGACGTCGCGGGCGGCGGCGGGCCGGTGCTCTCGCCGATGCCCGGCACCGTGACCGTCGTCGAGGTCACCGAGGGCCAGGAGGTGACGGCAGGGCAGAAGCTCGTCGTCGTCGAGGCCATGAAGATGGAGCACGTGCTCACCGCGCCGGTCGACGGCGTGGTCCGCGAGCTGCGCGCGCGGGCCGGCGGCACGGTCGCCAAGGACGCCGCGCTGCTGATCATCGAGACACCCGAGGAGAACTGACATGGACCTCGACCTCAGCGAGGAGCACGCCGCGCTGCGGGCCACCGTCGAGGACTTCGCGCAGAAGGAGGTCGCCCCGGTCATCGGGGACCTCTACGAGCGCGAGGAGTTCCCGTACGAGCTCGTCCGCAAGATGGGCGCGATGGGCCTGTTCGGCCTGCCCGTCAGCGAGGAGTTCGGCGGCATGGGCGGGGACTACTTCGCACTCTGCCTCGCCCTGGAGGAGCTCGCGCGCGTCGACTCGTCCGTCGCGATCACCCTGGAGGCGGGGGTGTCGCTCGGCGCGATGCCCGTCTACCGCTTCGGCTCGGACGAGCAGAAGGCGCAGTGGCTCCCGCAGCTCGCGGCCGGCGAGAAGCTCGGTGCCTTCGGCCTGACCGAGGCCGGCGGCGGGTCCGACGCCGGAGCCACCCGCACCACCGCCCGCCTCGACGGCGACGAGTGGGTGATCAACGGGTCCAAGTGCTTCATCACGAACTCCGGCACGGACATCACCGAGATCGTCACCGTCACCGCGGTGACCGGCGGGACGGACGAGAAGAAGGAGATCTCGGCGATCGTCATCCCGTCCGGCACGCCCGGGTTCACCGTGGCGAAGCCGTACTCGAAGGTCGGCTGGTGCTCCTCGGACACCCACGAGCTCTTCTTCGACGATGTCCGCGTCCCCGCCGCGAACCTGCTCGGCATCCGGGGCCGGGGCTACGCGCAGTTCCTCTCGATCCTCGACGAGGGCCGCGTCGCGATCGCGGCCCTGTCCGTCGGGCTCGCCCAGGGCTGTGTCGACGAGTCCCTGCGCTACGCCCACGAGCGGCAGGCCTTCGGCAGCCCGATCGGGAAGTATCAGGCGATCCAGTTCAAGATCGCGGACATGGAGGTCCGGGCGCACACCGCGCGGCTGGCCTACTACGCCGCCGCGGCGAAGATGCTGAAGGGCGAGCCGTTCAAGAAGGAGGCGGCCATCGCCAAGCTGGTGTCCTCCAACGCCGCGATGGACAACGCCCGGGACGCCACGCAGATCTTCGGCGGCTACGGCTTCATGAACGAGTACCCCGTCGGCCGCTTCTACCGGGACGCGAAGATCCTGGAGGTCGGCGAGGGCACATCGGAGGTCCAGCGGATGCTGATCGCCCGCCAGCTCGGCCTGTAGCCGTCTTCGTCGTGCGGGCCCCCGGCCCGCGCGGCGGGCGGGCCTGGTGGGGCGTTGCGTCGACCGATCAGCCGTCGCAGCGATGGCAGACCGTCACTACGTTGGTTCCTCCGACGTGGACGGGCTGCTCCCGGACCCGGGCGGCAGCAGCTGGTCAGCGCTGCGCGCCCGTCCCGTCCGAGGAGGGGCGTCGTGACGACTGCCACGGAGGCCGGCCAGGCCGAGAGCCTCAAGGTGCGGCCGATGATCGAGGCCGACCTGACGGACGCCGACCGAATCATGCGGACGGCGTTCGGGACGTTCCTGGGGCTGCCGGACCCGATGGCGTTCCTCGGCGACGGTGACTACGTCCGCAGCCGCTGGACCGCCGCGCCGCAGGCCGCGCTGACCGCGGAGGTCGACGGCCGGCTCGTCGGGTCCACCTTCGCCACCCGGTGGGGCAGTGTCGGGTTCTGCCTGCGAGGCCTTCGCCACCACGCGAGGAGCGGGCCGTGTGGTGGCCGGGGTGAACACCGCCCGGCGTGACGCCTATCGGATGCTCGGCGAGCGGGGCTACCGCGCGGACCTGATCGGGGTCGCCATGCATCGCCCGGACGAGCCCGGTTACCACCGGCCGGACGCCCTGGTCGTCGACGACTGGCGTTGACGTCCCGGACGACCTCGAGGCCGGCCCGCTTCCGCCCGGCGACGGGGGCGGCGCGGCGACCTCGTCGCCGCCGCACGAGGATGTCCCGGTGCGCCCCCTCCTGGCCCGGATCACCGTCCTCGTCAGCGGCGCGGCGATCCTCGTCGTCGAGACCCTCGCGACCCGGCTCGTCGCCCCGTACGTCGGCCTGACGCTGGAGTCGACGACGGCCGTCATCGGCGTCGCCCTCGCGGGGATCGCGGCCGGTGCAGCGCTCGGCGGCCGCTGGGCGGACCTCGTGCCGCCCCGCCGGGTCGCGACGCTCGGGCTCGCCCTCGGTGGCCTCGGCGTGCTGGCGGTCCGGCCGGTCGTCCGGCTGCTCGGCCCGGTGTTCGGCGCCGGTCCCGGAGTCCGATGTGCTCACCGACGACCGCGCGCCGGCAGATCGACTGGCAACCTCGGACCGCACGGGATGAGCTGGGCACGGTAGCGTCGCGACGTGCCGGAGAGACCGGTGCAAGGGGAGGAGCCGACGTGGCGAGCTGGGACGATCTCGTGTCCTTCGTGCGGGTGCGCTACGAGATCATGCGCTCGAGCGAGGCGGAGCTGTGGTTCAACCTGCCCACCACGGAGGAGCGCACCCAGCTGGTGGTCGTCCGGCACAAGACGGACGCCGACGGCCAGGCCTGGGCGCAGATCGAGTCCCCGATCGGCCGCATCGCGGACCTGGACCTGCCGCTGCTGCTCGCCAAGGCGTCCGAGTCCGTCGTCGGCGGGGTCGCGGCCGAGGACGGTGTGGCCCTCTTCCGGCACTCCATCCCGCTGCACGAGGGTGAGCTGACCGGCTTCGACCTGCCGTTCCGGCTCGTCGTGAAGGTCGCGGACGAGCTCGAGGAGCTGCTCACCGGTAAGGACGAGCACTAGGACCCTCAGCCCAGGATCGGTGCCGGCTCCAGGGCCTGCTCGACGACGGTGCGCATCCGGTTCAGCAGCTGGTCCGCCTCGAACCGGCTCATCGCCCCGCTCGCGACGCCCTGGCGGAGCTCCTCCGCGATGGCGCGCGCGAAGCGGGTCGACCATTCGTACCTCATGTCACCGTCACCCATAGTGACAGTGTGCGACGTGGGACCGGTCACACCCCATCCGGGGGTGTTCCGTCGACGATGCGCCTTGAGCCTCGCCCACACCGTGCCCCGTCATGCGGGTGGGCGTACCTCGTCAAGCAGAACGCGTGACGGAGCGTTGCGAGAGCAGGCCCGGCCTCGCCTCCACCAAGGACAGTTCGGTCAGCGTGGGGTGACCCTGAGCGAGCAACGCGATGTCCGAGCCCGGGTCGTAGGCACCGTCCGGTTGGGAGATCGTCGTGAGCAGGCTGCCCGGGCCGTCGTCGACGCCCGGGGTGTGATCCACCCGGACCTGAACGGCCCCGAACGACGACAGCGTGGCCTCCCGCAGCGGCCCCAGCTCGTCCGCCGGCCGGTCCGGGACGTTCAGCGAGAGCAGCGTCGCCGCGGGCATCGAGGTCAGCATCCCGAGCACCTCCGGGAGCACGGTCAGCACCGTCTCCCAGTGCGGCACCTCCGGCTCGCTCAGCCCGCTGTCCAGCGAGACCGCCAGGCCGCTCCAGCCGTGCAGCGCGCCGGTGAGGACCGCGCCGACCGTCCCCGAGTGGATCACCGCATGCCCGACGTTCGCGCCGAGGTTGATCCCGGAGAACACGAGATCCGGCAGCGGGTCCAGCCAGCCGCGCCCGGCCGCGTGCACGATGAACGCCGGATGCCCCTCCACCGCGAACGCGGGGATCCCGTCGAGCCCGGGTAGCGCCCGCGGGTGGACGGGGGTGCGGTGCCGGTCGGACACGGCGAGGATCGACGCGCCCACCCCGCTGGCGTTGGTGTGCGGCGCGGCCACGACGACGTCGAACCCGGCATCCCGGGCGCCGCGCGCCAGCGTCCACAGGCCCGGGGAGTCGATGCCGTCGTCGTTCGTGATCAGGACGCGCGGGGGAGTGCTCACGCCGTCCACCGTACGGCGCTAGTTCAGGTGCGCCCGCAGCGTCCGGGAGGCGAGGACCAGGCGGTCCCGCGTCGGCGGGTCCACCCGGGCCCGGCCCGTCAGCCAGCTGTCGATCAGCCGCGCGCCCTCGCCCCAGCGGCCCTGCTCCCCGAGCACCTCGCCCAGCTCGACGAGCGCGGCCTCGTCCGCCCGCAGTGCCAGGCGCATCCGCAGCACCCACTCCCGGCGCGCGGGCCCGCCGCCGGCCCGGTAGACGCCGCGCAGGTTCTCCAGCATCCGGGACAGGATCTCCCGGGTTGAGGCGCGGGCCAGCAGGTGCGGCCCGAACCGGATTCGCGGCCCCGCGCCCGTCGCCGTGCGGAAGCGCGCCTCGCAGCCGGCGAGGTCCAGGCGACGGCCGCCGTCGAACACGTCGAGGTGCTGGTCCGTGCCCGGCACCCGGACGAGGAAGTGGCCCGGCATCCCGACGCCCTCGAGCGGGATCCCGGCCCGTCGGCCGACCTCGATGCACACCACGGCAAGCGAGATCGGGATTCCCGTCCGGCGGGTCAGGACGTGCGGGAGCAGGGAGTTCCGGGGGTCGTAGTAGTTGCTCGCGTTGCCCCGGAAGCCCTCCTCGAGGAAGAGCCGGCGCAGCAACCGCGGCAGCGAGTCCACCCCCGCGGCGAGGCGATCCAGCTCGTGCAGCCAGCGGCCCGGATCCAGCGACGGGTCCGCGCCGGCCGCGATGAGCAGCGCGGCCTCGTCCAGCGGGGGCTCCGGTGCCGAGACGAGCCTGACGAACCGTTGCACCGCGTCCACCCGGACATCCTGCACCCGCCGCTGCGGGCCCGGCCAACGACATGGCTAGATGGGGCCATGACGTTCGTGACCCATCAGATCCGGCTCGCCGCGCGGCCCTCGGGCCTTCCCACGCCGGAGGTGTGGGACCGCACCGAGACGGAGATCGGGGATCCCGCCGAGCGCACGTTCGTCGTCGCCGTCCGATACGTCTCGCCGGACCCGGCGATGCGCGGGTGGATGAACGAGGGCCGCTCCTACGTGCCGCCGGTGCAGATCGGCGAGGTCATGCGGGCCTTCGCCGGTGGCGAGGTCGTGGCGTCGGCGCATCCGGACTTCGCCGTGGGTGACCTGGTCACGGGCCTGTTCGGCGTGCAGACGTATGCCGTCTCGGACGGCCGCGGCGTGCAGAAGCTCGCCCCGGACGCGGACCTGCCCACGAACCTCGCCGTGCTCGGCATGCCGGGGATGACGGCGTACTTCGGGCTTTTCGATGTGGGTGCGCTGAAGGACGGCGAGACGGTGCTCGTGTCCGGGGCCGCCGGTGCGGTGGGCAGCATCGTCGGGCAGCTGGCGAAGATCCGCGGCTGCCGGGTCATCGGGATCGCGGGCGGGCCGCGGAAGTGCGCCCAACTCGTCGACGAGCTGGGCTTCGACGCCGCCGTCGACTACCGGTCCGCGGACTTCGTCGAGGCGCTGCGGGCGCAGACCCCGGACGGCGTCGACGTGTACTTCGACAACGTCGGCGGCGAGATCCTGGACGCCGCGCTCGGCCGCCTCCGCACGCACGCCCGGGTGCCGATCTGCGGCGCGATCAGCCAGTACAACAAGACCGGCAAGCCGACCGGCCCCGCGAACTACCTCAGCCTCCTGGTCAACCGCGCCCGGATGGAGGGCTTCGTGGTGACGGACTTCACGGAGCGCTACCCGGAGGCCGCCGCGGCGATGACGCGGTGGATCGCCGAGGGGAGGCTGCACAGCCGCCACGACGTGGTCCGGGGTGGCGTCGGGGACTTCCCGGACGTCCTGCTGCGGCTGTTCAAGGGCGAGAACACCGGAAAGCTGCTGCTGGAGCTCGAAGGGGCGTGAGCGCGCGGATCACGCTGCTCGCCGCGGCCTCCACCTCCGCGACCGCGGGCGCCGCGTTCCCGGCGGACGAACCGCTGGACCTCCGTGGCCGGGCCGGAGCTGCGGAGCTGGCCGGGACGTTCGCGCGTCCCGGCCGGGTGCTCTGCTCGCCCGCCCGGGTGGCCCGGGAGACGGCCGCGGCGCTCTCGCTCGACCCCGTCGAGACCGCTCCGCTGCTCGCGGACCTGGACGCGGGCCGCTGGGCGGGCCGGACGCTCGACGACGTCGCGGCGGCCGAACCCGAGGGCGTGGGGCGCTGGCTCGCGGACCCGGACGTGGCGCCGCACGGCGGCGAGTCCGTGGCCCGCACGATCGAGCGGGCGTCGGAGTGGCTGGCCTCGCTGCCCGCCGAGGGGAACCTGCTGGCGATCACCCACGCCGCCGTGGTCCGGGCGGTGCTGCTCGACGTGCTCGGCGCGCCCGCGGACCGCTTCTGGCGGATCGACGTCGCCCCGCTGACGGCGACGGTGCTGCGGGGCGCTCCGGGACGCTGGACCCTGCGGTCGACGGGCGCTCCGCCACGTGGGCGGGGAGCCCTCAGGCGAGGTCCATCCGCAGTCGGGTGACGGTGCCGCTCCGCTCGTCGCTCCACACCTGCAGGACGTCCGTCAGCTCCGAGGCGAGCCACAACCCGCGCCCGCGCTCGCCGGACGCCGGTGGGGCGACCATGCCGGGGAACGGGATCGTCATCCGCCCGGTGTCGTGCACCTCGGCGACCATCCCGGTGCCGTCCGCCCACAGCCGCAGGACGCCGAGGCCGGGGCCGTGCTCGACGCTGTTGGTGGCGATCTCGTTCACCGCGAGGACGACGTCCGCGGCGCGCTCCTGGTCCAGGCCGGTCCGGGCGGCCACCGCGGCGACGAGGCGGCGCAGCGCGTGCAGGTCCGCGAGCCGGAACTCCAGGCGCGCCGTCGGCGGGCCGAGCTCGGGCGGCGGGGGCGGCGGGTACTCGGCGACGATCTCGATCGGGTCCCGCACCTGGTCGTTGGGGACGCGGTGACCGTCGATCCGCAGGGTCGGGTGGGTGGCCCGGACGATCGACAGCGTCTCGGGGTCCTGCGGGCAGGGGCAGAGCATCGTGATCGGCAGGCCCTCGAGCACCACGTTCAGCGCGGCGTCGAGCCGGATCCAGTGGTCCGGACCGAGCCCGGCGACGTCCGCGAAATGCTGGGCGACGACCGTCGTGCGCGCTCCGGGCCGCCCGGCGTTGCGGGTCAGCCGGCCCCAGCGGGAGGCCACGGTGAAGGCGGGGACGCGGTGCACCTCGACGGGGTCCAGGAACTCGACGTGCTCCGCGGCGGTGCCCAACGCGGCGCTCACGGCCTCGCGGCTCAGGTCGTCCATGACGGCGACGACGCGCTCCCCATCGGAGACGGCTCCGGCCAGCGGCTCGCGCAACTGCGCGGCCAGGTGCTCCGGGCCCTCGTGGAGGACACCCTCGTGCACCATCCCCGCCGTGGTCTCGACAGAGGAGCCGCTCATCCTTGGCCACCCCGCAGCCGGGTGGCGTCACCCGTTCCCACGGTGGTCATCGTTCCCGTCCCGAGCACTCGCGCCGGGGCGAACAATAGTGTGCCGGACCTGCGGTTGCCGAACGGAGCAACGCCCCGTCGCGGCCCGTAGCGACGGGCGGTCCGCCCGGGCGCCGAACATCCGTCCGTGGTGGGCTCCCGGGCACGGCCCGCCCCCGGCCACGCCGCTCGCCCGGTGGCCGCACGCCCGTGGTCGAGGACATCGAACGAACGCCCGGCCCTGTGGCAGGGTGACGCGCAAGCACAAGCTCGCCGAAAGGGTGGATCATGCGCGTCTTCAACGGTGTCGACGAACTTCGCCAGGCCAAGGGCTCGCAGCTCGGGGCCTCGGACTGGGTGACGGTCGAGCAGTCCCACATCGACCAGTTCGCCGAGGCGACCGGGGACCACCAGTGGATCCACGTGGACGCCGAGCGCGCCAAGGACGGGCCCTTCGGCAAGACCATCGCCCACGGCTTCCTCACCCTGTCGCTGCTCCCCGTGCTGGTCTCCCAGGTGTACCGGGTGGACAACGTCAAGATGGGCATCAATTACGGGTTGAACAAGGTGAGGTTCACCTCCCCGGTCCCCGTGGGTAGCCGGGTACGGGGCAATGTCGAGCTCGTCGACGTCGCGGACGTGGGCGGCGGCGCGGTCCAGATCACCACCAAGATCACTGTCGAGCTCGAGGGTTCGGAGCGCCCGGCGATCGTCGCCGAGTGGCTCACCCGCCAGTACAGCTGAGTTCTACGACGAATCCTAACGAGGAGCGAGAAGAGATGCGGGACGCGGTGATCTGCGAGCCGTTGCGGACCCCGGTCGGGGGGTTCGGGGGGACGTTGCGCGAGGTGGCGGCGCACGAGTTGGCCTCGACGGCGATCCGGGCGTTGATGGAGCGCACCGGGTTGCCGC
>NZ_JAODNI010000034.1 GCF_025465255.1 Pseudonocardia sp. | reverse complement strand
GCCGATCACGGCCACCTCGGCCACACCCTCGAGCGCGGAGATCCACCGGGCGCGGCCGCTTGTAGGTGGCAATTCGATCGCGGCAGACCTGCTCGATCCGCAGCGCCCCGGGGCGCGAATGTGAGCGGCTGGGTCTCTCGCGGCTGCTGCTGTCAACATCATCGAGCGGGTCGTGAGGTCGCAGTGGGGGGCGGACCCTCTCGCCGCCACGGAAGCGGTCCTTTGCTGGGCCTCGGCGGTCGGAGAGCAGCTTTCCTCTCGGCGGCGGCTTGGTTGGGGAGCCGCTCGGTGAGGGTGGCCGTCTCGACTGGGCTCGGTCCTCCCGCGCACCGGCGTGATCGTTCCGAGGAGGTGGAGTGGGGGACCACCGTTCCGCTGCCGTCATCTAATCCTGGATGGTGGGCGCTGCTACTCCGTTCAGGGCGGTATCGAGTCTTTACCTCCCACGGCGCGAGGTGGTTGGCTCGATCGGTCTTCGGCCCGGCGCCGGACCACGGACCGCTCGTCCCCACGAGTGGAGGGTCGCGGGGACGAGCGTTAGTCCGCTACTGAAGGGCGAAGCCCGCGTAGTCGTTGGACGCGCACTTCGAGATCCACTCCCGGTACGGGTGGATACCGCCGAAGTAGATGAGCCCACGTCCGGACTTGCCCTCGATGTTGCCGCCGACGTACCAGCTGGGTGTTTCGTTGAACAGGGTTACGTCGAGCGCGCGGTCGCACTCCTGGATCCATGTCTCCTCGAACTCCGGAGTCGGATCCACAACCGTCTTGCCTTGGGTTTTCATGTGCGAGAAGAGGCTGGTCAGCCAGGTCATCTGGTCTTCGCAGAACAGGACCGGTTGAAAGAGCGGCGCGGGGCTTCCCGGTCCGGAGATGTAAAACATGTTCGGGAAGCCCGATGCCATCATGCCGAAGGTGGTGCGGATCTCGTCGGACCAGTGATCCGTCAGTGCCTGGCCGTCGCGGCCACGGATGTCGATGCGCACGAGGGCACCGGACATCGCGTCGAAGCCGGTTGCGAAGATCGCGATGTCGAAGTCGTACTCCTGCTCGGTCGTCTGCAGGCCGATCGGGGTGAAGCTCTGGATCGGGGTGGCCCGCACGTCGACGAGCGTGACGTTGTCGCGGTTGAATGTCTCGTAGTAGTTGGTCTCGGCGCTGAGCCGCCGCATCATCACCGGGTAGTCGTTCGGGATGAGGATGTCAGCGATCGCGGGGTCGTCGATGCGTGTGCGGGTCTTCTCCCGGAGGAACTCCGCGAGGGTGTCGTTGGCAGCGCGGTCGCCGAAGATGTCGGGGTAGACGTTGTAGAAGGCCAGGCCGCCCGACTCCCACCGGTCCTCGTAGAGCGCGAGCCGTTCCTCCTCGGAGACCGCCAGCGCAGAGGTGGTGGTCAGGTCGACCGGCTTGTAGTTGACGGCGACCCAGCCGCCGAAGGACGCGTACTTCTCGCGCCGGCGCCACTCGGCATAGTTGGCCTTGACCTCCTCGAAGTAGCCTTCGGGAGGAACGCAGTTACGCAGCGGTACCGCGAAGGCCGGGGTGCGTTGGAAGACCGTGAGGTGCTCGGCGGTCTCGGCGACGATCGGGATCACCTGAATGCCGGATGATCCGGTGCCGATCACGGCCACCTTCTTTCCGGCGAAGTCGATACCTTCCTCCGGCCAGCGCGCTGTGTGTGCGGTGACACCCTTGAACTCGTCGAGGCCGGGGAAGTTGACGTCCTTTGGTGCCGAGAGCAGACCGGTGGCCATGATGCAGTACTGCGCGTCGAAGGTCTCGCCCCGGTCGGTCTCGACGTTCCACCGGCCGCTGGCTTCGTCGAACTGTGCTGCGGTCACGCGGCGGCTCAGCAGGATCGAGGGTCGGAGGTCGAAGCGGTCGGCGACGTGGTTGAAGTACCGCTCGAGTTCGGGCTGGGCCGCGTACCGCTCCGACCACTCCCACTCCTGCTGCAGGTCGTCGTCGAACGCGTAGCTGTACTCGACACTCTCGACGTCGACGCGCAGCCCCGGATAGCGGTTCCAGTACCAGGTGCCGGCCACGCCGTCGCCGGCCTCGATGAGCATCGCGTTGTATCCACGCTTCTGCAAATGGTACAGCGCGTAGAGACCGCTGGCGCCCGCACCGACCACGATTGCGTCGTACGGTTGCTTCGAGCGCACGAACTCGTTTGTGTGATTCACCTGGCGCTGCCTCTCTAGTCCGGGTTCTTCGGTGTTGGGCTTGATGGAGATCTGCTGGTCAGGTCGAGAACTCGATTCGCAGCCGCTTCTTGTCAACCTTTCCGTAGGGGGTCAGCGGCAGGGTCGAAACCCGTTGGATGGATTTGGGGCGCTTGTAGGCGGTGAGCCCCGATCGGCAGGTATCCATGAGGTCATCGGCGCTGAACTGCGCGCCCTGATCGTCGGTGGCCACCACAAAGGCCACGACGGCCTCGCCCCAGTCCGGGTCGGGGATCCCGACGACGGCCACCCGGGTCACGCCGGCGCAGGTCTGGAGGAACTGCTCGACTTCGCTGCTGTAGACGTTCATCCCCCCGGTGATGATCACGTCGTTCTTGCGGTCGAGGAGGTAGACGTAGCGGTCTGCGTCGATGTAGCCGATATCGCCGGTGTGGAGCCAGCCATTGCGCAGCGTCTCGGCAGTCTTATCCGACATGCCGTGGTAGCCGGCCATGACGTAGGGCGAGCGTGCGGCGATCTCACCGACCTGCCCGGCGGGTAGCGGTTCGTCGTCTTCGTCAAGAACGGCGACATCGGCCATCAGGACCGGTTGCCCGCAACTGGTGAGGCGGTGCGCGAGCGCCGGGTCGGGGGAGTGGTCCTCTCGGCGGAGTCGGGTGAGGAAGTTCGGGGCTTCGGACTGCCCGTAGAGCTGCATGAAGACGGGGCCGAGAAGTTGCAGGCCCTGCTTGAGTCGTTCGAGGGTGATGGGGGCTGCGCCGTAGAGGATCGTGCGCAGCGCGCTGGCCCGAAGGTCGCGACCTGGTGTCCGCTCCAGAAGCCGATAGATCATGGTGGGCACCATGAAGGTGAAGGTGACGGTTCCGTCGCCGATCAGGTCGAGGGCGCGGTCGGGATCAAACCGGCGTTCCAGCCGGATTGTTGCGCCCCTGAGCAGGCCGGCCTGGGCCAGGAACCCGGCCGAGTGCGGGAGAGGGGACATCAGCAGGATTCGGTCGTCGTCGGCCAGACCCATTTCGATGACGTGTGACAGCAGGTTCATCGCGAGCCCGCGCTGGGTGTGCATGACGCCCTTTGGCCGACCGGTCGTGCCGCCGGTGTAGAGGATCAGCCCCAGATCATCTGGGGCCGGAGCCTCTGCCGCTGAGCCGGATACGTCGGGTGCGAGGCGGAGGAGCTCGTCCCAGTCCAGGGTGCTTGCAGGCCGGTCGCCTTCGAGCCCCACGGCGATGATCGTGTGCAGGGTGGTCGCGGAGCTGGCCAAAGCTGCGGGCAGCAGGCCGCGGTCGGCGATCGCGACCGTCACCCCGCTGTCCTGCAGGATGAAATCAATCTCTGCGGTGGAGAGCATGTCGTTGAGCGGCACCTTCACGCCGCCGCACCGGATAATCGCCTGATCTGCCACCAGGTACTCGGGTCTGTTCGACATCATCAGCGCGACACGCCCGCCGGGACCGATGCCTGCTCGGGTCAGGGCCTGGGCGAGGCGTTCGGACTTGTCGGCCATCTCGCGGTAGCTCCAGGAGCGGCCCTCGTACACGATCGCGAGCCGATCACCGAACCGCTCAAGGGCATGATCGAACAGCTGAGCGAGCGTCGGCACTGAGAATGGATCGAGCCTCGAGGTCACGGCGAACGGACGCATGGCGGAGTCTCCGGTCGGACTTCTCGTGCGGGACCCGGAACCAAGGGTCGGCGCAGGTCGACGAGCGATTCTGCAGGTGGACGTCGTCAGTGGCCGGCACGCGGCGCGCCCTTGTAGCTGGGGATCCCCGCCGATGGCGGCGCCTCTTCCTTGGCCCCGACGGTGTTACGCAGTACTCCGATCCCGGAGGCTTCCAGCTCGAGTACGTCCCCGCTGCTGATCCAGCGGTCGAGTTCCAGGCCGCAGCCACCGCCCACCGTGCCGACGGCGAGGAACTCGCCCGGAAACACCGGTTCGCAGTACGACGCCCAGGCCAGCACCTCGGCGAAGGAATACCGGCGTGAGCTGGTGTCGGCCTGCGTCCACACCTCTCCGTTGACCCGCGCGGTGCACTGCACGGCGTTCTCGTCGACCTCGTCCATGGTGAGTACACACGGGCCCATCACCGTGCCGAAGCTTTTGCCCTTCGACGGGCCGATGTTCAGGCTCATCTCGTAGAACTGGATGTCGCGAGCACTGAGATCATTGAAGATCGTGATGCCGGCGATGTGCGCCGGCGCGTCCTTGACGGAGATGTTGCGCCCGGCCTTGCCCACGAAGAAGCCGATCTCGAGCTCGAAGTCCATCTGGTCGGTGTAAGCCGGCCAGGGGATCAGATCCTGCGGCCCGAGGATCGTCTCGACGTTGCACTCGTAGCAGATCGGTACGCTGCCGAAAGCCTCCGGCACGGCGAGCCCGGAGCCCGCGGCGTGCGCCTCGTAGGTCAGGTAGTCCCTGATGCGGCGAGGCCGCGGAACGGGTGCACGCAGTCGTACCGTGTCCGCGGCCGGCGCGACGAGCTCATCGCCCGGCCCCACCAGGTCGTCGCCCCGCTCCAGGGTCTCTGCGACGAACGCGACCGCCTCGTCCGCCGTACGGCGGGCGTCTTCGCCGCCCTCGAAGAACGCGATCATGTCCCGGGGAGCTACGGCGGCCGCTGTCCGCCGGGCGTCAACCACGTCCAGACCCCGGCGCCGCGCGATGGCGACCTGTGCCGCGTAGAGATCCACGACGCGGTCTCGAAACAGAACACCCACCCGGGACCCGACAAGCTGCACATGCTGCGGGTCGAACGTCACCAGTCGCACTTCGCCACCTCGCGAGAGACCCTAATTGGACGCGCGTCCGATTCTGGTCGGACGTCCGGTGGACACATCGTGGAGTGCCACGTCACAGCTGTCAACATCTTCTTCACCTGCGGCGATGAGTTCGTCTCTCGAGGAGGTCGTCGTCGCGAAGGGCAGCGAGTGGCTGCTTGACATGGCCACGAGGGGACGCGGAAACTCCTAAGTTGGACGTGCATCCAACTTCGGATCGCGTCCAAAGTCCCGGATGTGGACGGGCTGGCAGTCCCCCGCTACGAGCAGCGTCCCCCACTGAGTTCCGTCGAGTCGCAACCCGAGAGGACCCGCAATGTCTGAGATTCACCGCGTCGTGACCGGTCACAACGCGAAGGGGCAGTCCCTGATCCGTTTCGAAGACTCCGGCACCAACCACGTCACCATCGATTCCTGGCCCGGCGGACTCAAGATCACCGAGCTGTGGGTGACGAACGAGGCCCCGGCGAACATGGACTCGGACACCGATCGGGCGACCCGCCCCCTGCAGCACGACCCGCAGAACGGCGGCACGATCTTCCGCTGGATCGAGTTCCCCCCGGAGTCCGAAGGTGACTCCTTCGACGCTTCGGAGATCTTCAACGCGCTCGGCAGCGAGAACAAGCCGACCGGCGAGATGAGCCAGGAGCACTTCTCCACACACCGCACCGACTCCATCGACTACATCGTCGTCGTCTCCGGAACGATGCGGATGGTCATGGACGAGGGCGAGGTCGTGCTGCGGCCCGGAACCTGCATCGTGCAGCAGGGCACGAGCCACGCCTGGGTCAACCGGAGCACAGAGCCCTGTGTCGTCGCGGTGGTGCTTGTCGCGGCGGAGAAGCCGTCCGTCCTCGACTAACCGCTACATCACCAATACGGACGTGCACCAGCGGGGCGGCGCTCGAGCAGGCGTCGCCCCGCTGACGTGCTTGCCTTCACCTCTCCAGGGGTGGGCGCGGCGGAGGGCGGGGAGCGCTCGTCACGTACGACCAACTCGAGCACGAGCGGCTGTGCAGCCGTGATCATCCTCATCGGGCGGGGACCGGCGTCCAATCTTGGACGGGGGTAGGTTGGTAAGCCAGGCCGTTCGGAGGGAGCAACCAGGTTGGCAGGCAGTGCAGGAACGGCCGGCGTGTCCCGCACCACCTCGGCGCGCCGCGAACGCAAGCGCCTGCACACCCGACGTCGCCTCTACGAAGCGGCCATTCAGCTGTTCGAGGAAAAGGGCTACGACGAGACCACGGTCGACGAAATCGCCGAGCTGGCCGACACAGCCCGGGCCACGGCCTACAACTACTTTCCCCGCAAGAGCAGCTTCCTTCAGGAATGGATGGAGCGACGACGGCAGCAGGTCCGCGTCGATCTCGACGCGCTGGGGCTCGACCAGCAGCCCGTGAGCACGTTGCTGCGTACCTACATCGACGACCTCGCCCGCATCAACCTCGACCAGGAGGCGCTCACCCGCACGCTGCTGCCCGCCTGGGTGCGCGCAGGAGGGCCAATCACAGACGCGCCCGAACTTGCCGAGGTACTGACCGCATACATCCGCACCGGCCAGGAACGCGGTGAAATACGTGCTGACTGCGACGCGGAACGCGCTGGACACCTCATTCGTAGTGCCTACCTCGGGAATCTGTACCTGTGGCTGCGCGAAGACGACCAGCACAACACACTCGATCTGACAGCTGCGGTCCGGGAAAGCATCGACATCATCCTGCGCGGACTCAACTCCCGAGAGTGAGGAACGGCCCTGCAGGACCTTGCCTGAGCAGTGAGCGTCGGCTCATGCCGCAGCGCGGGAGGTATCAGTCGTTCTCGGCGGAATCACAGGTCAATCCCGTCGTGGGACGCGTCACCTCGGGCCGTGCCTGCTGACGACCAGGCAGGCCTGGAGGCCCGCCCCAGCGGGGTTCGTATCGTGCGTGGCTGTGCGCGCCGACCAGCCGCACAGCCGTTGATGGTGTGCTCGCCGGCGTCGAGCATCTACCTGGCGTGAAGTTCTACAAGGCTGCACGCGGCCATCGGGCGTTGCCCGGACTGCCAGGCCAATCACCGACGGCTGGTGACGGTGAGCGGCCGCGACTGGGGCAACCCCTGCCTGATCAGAAGCGCGCTACGTCGACGCTGGCCTGTTCACGCAGCTGGATTGCGTAGGCACCCGCCTCGGCTGCCACGCCTGGTGAACGGTGTCGAGGTGGCGGCGCACGGCGGCGAGGTGGATCAGTTCGCGCCATAGGTTCATCCACACTGGAGATGGTCGAGACGGAATGGTCTCTGGGGATCGGATCGTCGGGTTCGCGGTTGCGCCCACCAGGGCTCCCCGGGAATAGGAGCACCGGGCCGCCCGCGACCGGGGTCCCTCGACTGCGGCGACCATGCGGTCCGACGCGCTCTGCAGCGCGCCCGGACTATGCGATTGCCCACCAGGGCAGCCTCGAGATCAACCTTCTGTACCTCGGTCGGCTGCAGCGCCGCGACGCAGTTGTCGTTGTGAATTGGCCGGTGACGGCGCCGCGACGCCGCCCGGCTCGCCCTGGGGGCCCGTGAACAGCAACGATGGGCGGTGAACACCCTGCTCACCCTCGCGATCGCCCGCCCGCCCGTTCAGAATCGGTACGGAAACCGGACTGGAGCGCGCCGACCAAGGTGGCCCGGACCAGCCGCTGGTCGTGGCGCCCGGACCAGGACGTGTCCACCCTCGGCCCGGCGAGCAGCGCAGCCAGGCTCGTCCCGAAAACGGCGACGCGCCCGTCGGTAAGCCGATGCTCAGGTCGACGACGACGATCGCCGGTCCCTCACCGCCGGCGGACCGAGGCGTCGAGTCCGGCTCGGGCGTAGGTGCGGTCCCTGGGCTCGCCGTACGCGCTCATGTCGTGCTCCCGTTCCGGCCGTTGCGGTTGCGCCAGGACGCCGCGCGTTCGTAGAGCCCGCGCAGGTCCAGCAGGTGGCTGCGCATGGCCTCCTCCGCCGCCTCGGCCTGGCCGGCCGCGATGTGCTCGGCGATCACCCGGTGGCACTCGTCGACCTCGTCCCACTCGCGACGGGCGACGGAATCACGGTCGAGCTTCGTACGGAGGACGTCGCTCACCGGCTGGCCCATCATCGTGAACATCAGGTTCCCGGTGGCCATCAGGATCGTGGTGTGGAAGTCCAGGTGCGGGATGAAACCGCTCGGGTCCCGCGGATCGCGGGGTGCGTGGGCGGCCGCGCGCACGGCGTCGACGGTCTCGGCATCCGCCCGCTGGGCCGCCAGCCGGGCCGCGGCGGGCTCCAGCAGCAGCCGGGCCTCCAGCAGGTCCGAGAGCTGCAGGTGCGGCGTCGCGACGAGGACGCCGAGCGCGCTGCCGACGTCCTCTACGACCCGGGCCGGGTCCGGGGCGGCGACGAACGATCCGCCCTGCATGCCGCGCAGGGTCTCGATGAGGTGCTGGCTGGTCAGGGAGTGCAGCGCCTCGCGGACGGTGCTGCGGCTCACCCCGAACGCCCGGCTCAGCTCGGCCTCGCTGGGTAGGCGTTCCCCGGGGGCGAGTGCGCCGCGCATGATCTGTGACCTCAGCTCGTCCGCCACCTGCCGGTAGGCGGGCCGGACCCGCTGCACCCGCAGCCGGGCCGAGGGGGGGCCGGGCCCCGCTGCAAGGACGGGGTCGGTGCCTGCTCCGCGGACGGCGCGGCCACCGGTGTCGGCCGGGCGGCGTCGGCGGGGCGGGGCACCGAGGTCGGGGGCCGGGGCGTCGAGGGAGGGGGCATCGGGACGGGATCACGCTCCGGTCGGATCGGTGGCGTCGTTCGCGCAGCGTACTCGCGACGCCGGAAGGCCTTGCCTGCAAAGTGTCAGACGTTTAGCGTGCGAATTGTGACCGGGGTGTCAGCCGGCAGAGCGCCCGTGCGACGACGCATGGGCCGGGACTTGCGCGCACCGCTGCGCGCGGTGAGGAGAGCTCGATGCCGGCCGAACCCGCAGCCGTACCGCCCGCCGAATCCAGGACCCGGGTCGGGATCGACCTGGCCGCCCGGCTCGACCGGATCCCGGTCGTCACGCCGACGCACCGCCGCTGGGTCGGGCTGCTCGGCTTCCTGTTCGTCTTCGATCTCGTGGACCTCAACTCCTTCGCGTATGCGGCACCGGCGCTGCGCACCGAGTGGGGCCTGTCGATCGGGCAGGTCGGGGCGATCACCTCGGCCGGCTTCGTCGGCATGTTCGCGGGCGCGGTCGTCGGTGGGCGGCTGTCCGACCGGATCGGACGGCGGCCGGTGCTGATCGGCGCCGTTCTGTTCTACTCCCTGTTCTCCCTGCTCAGCGCGCTGGCGACCGGTCCGTGGATGCTTGGCGCGATGCGCGTGCTCACCGGGTTCGGGCTGCAGGCGATGACCGGCGTGCTGCTGGTCTGGGTGAGCGAGATGTTCCCGCGCTCGCTGCGCGGCCGATATCAGGCGCTGCTGCTGGCGATCGGGCTCGCGGGGGTGCCGATCGCAGCGTGGGTGGCCCGGTTCGTCGTCCCGATGGGCGAGGGTGCCTGGCGGTGGATCTTCGTCGTCGGCGCGCTCGGGGCGGTCGGGGGCGTCGTCGCGATGAAGGTGCTGCCGGAGTCGATCCGGTGGCGGGCGGCGCAGGGGCGACCGATCCGTCCGGGCGACGAGGCGCTGGTTGCAGGCATGGAGGAGCAGGCCGAGCGGCGGACCGGTGAGCCGCTGCCCGCGCCGGTGCCGGACCGTCCGGTCGTCCCGGGTCGGCTGACTGAACTGCTCCGCGGCGCCATGCTGCGCCGCACGATCGTTGCCGCCGGGGCCTGCGTGTTCCTGATCCTCTCGTTCTACGGTTTCAGCTCCTGGGTCCCGACGCTGCTGGTCGAGCGCGGCTACTCGGCGGCGCAGAGCCTCACGTTCTCGTCGATCCTCGCGATCGCCGCGGTGCCGGGCGCCCTGCTGGCGATGCCGGTGATCGACCGATTCGAGCGCCGCAGCGTGGTGTTGGGGCTGGAGTGCGTGGTCGCGGTGCTCCTGCTGCTCTTCGGCCTGGTCGACAGCCCGGTGGCGATCATCGTGTGCGGCTTCGGCGCGGCGATGCTGATGCAGACCGGGGTCGCCGTGCTCTACACCTACATCGCCGAGGTCTTCCCGCTGCAGCTGCGTGGGCTGGGCTCCGGGATCGCGAACGGCTCGGGCCGGCTGGCCGGGGTGATCGGCGGTGTCGTGGTCGCCGCGCTCTACACGGGATCAGGCATCGTCGCGGTCTACGTGTACCTGGCAGTCGCCGCGCTGCTGATGGGACTGGTGCTCGGGCTGTTCGGCGAGCGCACAACCAACCGGCGGCTCGAAGAGATCGAGCGCGCTTGACTACCAATTGTCAGACGTTTTAGCGTGCCGGCATACGCGGACGAAGGAGTTGAGGGCGAGATGGCGGTGCGGCCCGGTTGGCAGGGACGGTTCTACGAGGACTTCGAGGTCGGGGACGTCTACCGGCACCCGTTGGGGCGCACCGTCACCGAGGCGGACAACACCTGGTTCACGTTGCTGACGATGAATACGAACCAGGCGCACTTCAACGCTCAGGTGGGGGCGTCCTCGGAGTTCGGCCGGATGCTCGTCGCCTCGCCGCTGACGATCGCGATCGCCATGGGCCAGTCCGTCACCGACACCACGCAGAACGCGTTCGCGAATCTCGGGGTGGACGAGCTGCGGCTGACCGCTCCGGTGTTCGCCGGCGACACCGTCTGGTCGGAGTCGATAGTGCTGGACAAGCGGGAGTCCGCG
The DNA here is from genome assembly GCF_025465255.1 of Pseudonocardia sp. Classification (GTDB taxonomy): domain Bacteria; phylum Actinomycetota; class Actinomycetes; order Mycobacteriales; family Pseudonocardiaceae; genus Pseudonocardia. The sequence continues at coordinate 19,641 of NZ_JAODNI010000034.1, read as the reverse complement.
AGCCGCCCGCACGCCGGGCTCGTGACGATCCGAACCCGCACGCTCAACCAGGACGCCGTCGAGGTGCTGACCTTCAAACGGACCTTCTACGTCCACAAACAGGGATCCGACGGTGGCCGATCGCTGTTCCCCGAGGCCGCGGAACCGCTCACCCTGGAGAACTCCCGGTGAGGCCGCTGGAGGACATCCGGGTCGTCTCCCTCGAGCAGTACGGGGCCGGTCCGTTCGGGTCGATGCACCTGGCGGAGCTGGGCGCGGAGATCATCAAGGTCGAGGACCCGTCGGTGGGCGGGGACGTCGGGCGCGCGGTGCCGCCGTACGCCGAGGACGGGGACTCCCTGTTCTTCCAGTCCTTCAACCGGGACAAGTCCTCGATCACCCTCGATATCCGCACAGCCGAGGGACGCGAGGTCTTCCACGACCTCGTGCGCGGCGCGGATGCGGTGTACTCCAACCTGCGCGGAGACGTCCCGGAGAAGCTCGGGATTCGGTTCGAAGACCTCAAGGACGTCAACCCGAGGATCGTCTGTTGCTCGCTGACCGGGTTCGGCATGACCGGCCCGCGCTCCCGGGAGCCCGGGTACGACTACGTGCTCCAGGCGCTCGGCGGGTGGATGTCGCTGACCGGGGAGCCCGGTGGCGCGCCGCAGAAGACCGGCCCGTCTCTCGTCGACTACAGCGGCGGGTACGTCGCCGCGATCTCGCTGCTCGCCGCGATCCACGGCGCACGCCGGGATGGCATCGGCACGGACTGCGACGTCAGCCTCTACGACACGGCGGTCAGCCTGCTGACCTACCCGGGAACCTGGCACATGACGGCCGGCTACGAGCCCGCGCGCACGCACCATTCCGCCCACCCGTCGCTGATCCCGTTCCAGGCGTTCGAGGCATCCGACGGCTGGCTGGTCGTGGGCTGCGCGAAGGAGAAGTTCTGGCAGCGGCTCACCGTGGTGATGGACCGCCCGGACCTGGCCGAGGACCCGCGGTTCGCCACCTTCGCCGACCGCAACCGGAACCGGGAGGTGATCGTCCCACTGCTGGAGGAGCTCTTCCAGCGCCGGACGGTCGCGGAGTGGCTGGCGCCGATGTACGCGGCGTCGATCCCGTGCGCGCCGATCAACGATGTGGCGGGCGCGCTGGTGGACCCGCACACCGCGGAGCGCGGCCTGATCGCCGAGACCGACCATCCGGTGTACGGGACGGTGAGATCGCTGCGATCCGCGGTCCGCGTCGGCCCGCCCGGGGACGACCGGGCACCGACGCGGGGCGCCCCGGCAATGGGTGCCGACACCGACCGTGTGCTGCGCGAGCTCGGCTACGACGACAAGAAGATCGCCGCGCTGCGTGACGCCGGCGCTCTCGGAAAGGCGTGAGATGGACTTCCAGCTGAACGACGAGCAGCGGCTCTACCGGGACACGTTGCGCACCTTCGTGGACAAGGAGATCGTCCCGGTCGCGCGGGAGTGGGAGCAGTCCGGCCGCTACCCGACGGAGATCGTCGACGCGATGAAGCAGCTCGGCCTGTTCGGGCTCGCAGTGCCGGAGGAATACGGCGGGATGGCCGCGGACACCGTCTCGTTCGCGCTGACCTTCGAGGAAATCTCCCGCGGCTGGATGGGCATCGCCGGGATCCTCGGCAGCCACTCCGTGTCCTGCTGGATGCTCGGCCGCCACGGGACGGACGAGCAGAAGCGGAAGTACCTCCCGGACCTCGCGACCGGCGCGCGGCGCACCGGGATCGCGCTGACCGAGCCCGGCGCCGGGACGGACCTGCAGGGCATCCGGACCACCGCACGGCGCGACGGCGACGACTACGTCGTTAACGGCACGAAGATGTGGATCACCAACGCGCGCTATGCGGACCCGCTGCCGGTGTTGGTGAAGACCGATGCCACCGCGACCCCGGCGCACAAGGGGATGAGCATCCTGCTGGTCGAGGCCGGAACCCCCGGCTTCGAGGTTACCCAGGACATCGGCAAGCTCGGCTACAAGGGCCCCGAGTCCTGCGAGGTCGTGCTGACCGACGTCCGCGTGCCGGCGTCGCAGCTGCTCGGCGGCGTCGAGGGGCGCGGGCTGCAGCAGGCACTGTCCTCGCTGGAGACCGGGCGGATCAACATCGCCGCCCGCAGCGTCGGCATCGCGCAGCGCGCGTACGACGAGGCGCTCAACTACGCGCGCGACCGCCAGGCGTTCGGGCAGGCCATCGGCGAGTTCCAGGCCGTGCAGATGCGGCTGGCGGAGATCGCCGTCCGGCTGCAGGCCGCCCGGCTGATGACGTACTGGGCCGCGTCCCGGATGGACGACGGGGTCCGGATGGACACCGAGTCCGGCATGGCGAAGATCTTCGCCTCGGAGTCCGCGCTGGCATGTGCCACCGACGCGATGCGCATCCACGGCGGCTACGGCTACTCCACCGAGTTCGAGGTCGAGCGGCTCTACCGCGACGCCCCGCTGATGGCGATCGGCGAGGGCACGAACGACGTCCTGCGCGGCGTCGTCGCCAAGGCCCTGCTGGCGGGCAAGGCGACCATCAGGTGAGCGCCCCCGGAGGCCTCGGCGCCCTGGCCGTACGGCTCGGCTACACCCTCCGATCCGACGTACCCGTTGAACGCCCTCGACGAGGAGGACCCGCATGACCCTGGACAGCCCCACCCGCACCTCGCTCGCCGGCCAGGTCGGCGAGTTCGTGGCCGCCGCCGAGATCGGTGACCTCCCGGCCGACGTGCTCGACCGTGCCCGCCACCTGATCCTGGACGCCGTCGGCCTCGCCTTCGCCTCCACCGCCTACGGGTTCCCGGCCGTGGCCCTCGACGCGCTGTCCACGTTCGGCGGGGGAGACCACCCCGTTCTCGGGCTGCCGGACCGGCTGTCCCCGCGCGACGCTGCGGTGCTGAACGGCGTGCTCATCCACGGCATGGACTTCGACGACACGCACATCCCCGCCGTCACGCACGTGTCCGCGGCGGCGCTGCCGGCGGCGCTCTCCGCAGCGACGTCCGCGGCTGCCACCGGCGCGGACCTGCTGCTGGCCTACGTTCTGGGCGTAGAGGTCTCCGCGCGGGTGGGGATCGGGGGAGCGGGTAGCTTCCACGACGTCGGGTTCCACCCGACGGCCGTCGCCGGCGCGTTCGGCGCCGCCGTCGCCGCCGGCAAGATCATCGGCCTGGACGCGGACCGGCTCTCCGCGGCGCAGGGCGTCGTCGGGTCGATGTCCGCCGGCCTGATGGAGTTCCTCCAGGACGGGTCCTGGACCAAGCGCTTGCACCCGGGCTGGGCGGCGATGTCCGGGCTGACGGCGGCGAGCTTCGCCCGGGCCGGCTGGAGCGGGCCGCCCGCGGTGTACGAGGGCCGCTTCGGCCTGTACAACACCCATCTCGCCGGGCGGGAGACGAACCCCGGCGCCGTGGGCGAGTCCCTCGGGGAGACGTGGGAGCTCATGCGCACAGCGGTGAAGCCCTACCCGGTCTGCCACTTCATCCACGCGTTCGCGGACGCGGTTCTCACGCTCCGGGCGGAGCACGGGATCCGGCCCGAGGAAATCGCCGAGATCCGCTGCGCGATCCACCCGGTGCCGGGCAAGGTCGTCTGCGAGCCGCCGGAGGCCAAGTGGGTCCCGCGCGACGAGTACGACGCCAAGTTCAGCCTCCCGTTCGTCGTGTCCGCTGCGCTCGTCCGCGGTCGGTTCGGACTCGCTGAGCTGGAGGACGAGGCCCTGGCCGACACCGAAATCCTCGGCCTCGCCCAGAAGGTCCGGGTGAGCGACGACCCGGACAGCGCGTTCCCCGCGGCCTACTCCGGCGCGGTGGAGATCGAGCTGGCGGACGGGCGGGTGCTGCGGCACCGCGAGCAGGTCAACCGCGGGCACGACGAGCGGCCGCTGACCAACGCCGAGATCGTCGACAAGTTCCGGTCGACGATCGGTCGGGTGGCCGACGACGCCGTCGCGGACCGGGTGCAGCGGGCCGTGCTGTGCCTGGGCGACGACCGGCCGGCCACGGAGTTCGCTGAGGCGTGCCGTGCCGGCTGAGGTTCGGGTGGGGGTCTTCCTGACCCACCAGCAGCCGGCGGGCCGGAACCCCGTCGTCGCCCTGGACGAGCAGCTGTCGCTGGTGCGGGCCGCCCGCGACGGCGGGCTCGACTCGATCTTCGGCGGCCAGCACCACCTGAGCGAGACGTTCGCGCACATCCAGCCCCTGCCGTGGCTGGCCCGCCTCGCCGCCGAGGCGGGGGACATGCGCGTCGGGACCGGGATCCACCTGCTGGCCCTGCACAACCCGGTGGACACCGCCGAGGCCTACGCGAGCCTGGACGCAGTGTGCGGCGGCCGGTCGATCTTCGGCGTCGGCCTGGGGTACCGCGAGGTCGAGTACGCCGCCTTCGGGATCGCGCCGGGGGAGAAGGTCCGGCGGTTCACCGAGAACCTGCGGATCGTCGAGGCGCTGTGGTCCGGCGAGCCGGTGCACGCGGACACCCCCTGGTGCCGGCTCGACGGCGTGCGGGCAACGACGCTGCCGGCCGCGAACCCGCGGCCGCCGATCTGGATGGCCGCCAACAGCGACGCGGCCGTCCGCCGGGCCGCCCGGCTCGCGGACACCTGGATGATCAACCCGCACGCCACCGCGTCGACGATCCGGCGGCAGCTCGAGCTGTTCCACGACGAGCGCGTGGCCGCCGGACGCGAGCCCGTGCGCGAGCTGCCCCTGATGCGCGAGGTCTACTGCGCGCCGACCCGCGAGCGCGCGATCGAGCTCGCCCGCCCGCACCTCGCCGGGAAGTACGCGGTCTACGCCGACTGGGGTCAGGACCGGGTCCTGCCCGGGCGGGACTCCTTCCGAACCGGGTACGCGGACCTCGCCGAGGACCGGTTCGTGGTCGGCTCGCCCGAGGACTGCCTGGCCGCGCTGCTGCCGTGGCGCGACGAGTTCGGCGTCTCCCACTTCGTGCTCCGCACGGACTGGGCCGGCATGCCGATCACCGACGCGCGCGCGTCCCTCGAGCTGCTCGCGCGCGAGGTCGCCCCTGTTCTCCGGTCCTCCCCGGCCGGTACCCGTCCCCCGAGCCCGGAAGGGAGTCCGCGGCGGACTCCGACGTCTTCATCCCCATCGGCAACAACGGCTGGCTGATCTCGGAGAACTCTCCGAGGTACATGCCCACCTTCGACCTGAACAAGCGGATCGTGCAGGAGGCCGAGGCGCAGGGCTTCGTGTTCGCCCTGTCGATGATCAACCACGGCTGGCGCGCGGTCGCCGAACCGCCTTCGGCCTGGCCCGCCGGCGCGTGCACCCGCCCAGCGTGTGCCCCCCGTCCTACGTGGTGCCACCTGCGTTGGTGTTCGCCGTGACCTGCTGTGGTTCCTGATCGCTTGTCCGGAGCTCGATCCGTCGGGGCTTGGCCTTCTCGGAGACCGGGATGGTCAGGCGCAGCTCGCCGTGCGCGTAGTCGGCGGTCATCTTGTCCAGGTCCAGGCTGTCGCCGAGGAACACCTGCCGGCTGAAGGTTCCGTAGGGACGCTCGTCGACGATCACCTCGTCGCCTTCCTGGTAGGCGGGCCGCCGTTCCGCGCGGATCGTGGTGACGTTGCGCTCGATGGTGATTTCCACGTCCTCCGGGTTGATCCCCGGCAGGTCGAAATAGGCGAGGACCTGATCGCCCCGGCGGAAGGCCGCCATCGGAATGGGCCGGGGTCCCTGCCTTGCCCCCATCATCTGCTGCGTCAGCCGATCAAAACCCGCGAACGGATCGGACCTCATCAATGACATGGCGTTCTCCTCAACTCATCGCTTCCCTGTCGCCGGCGACTCGCTGCTGTGGCCTGCGTACCGGTTCCTACCGATGCGCACATCCCGTCGGGATCCACATCCCGGCCGGGGGCGCCCACCGATGCGCGGTGCCGTCCCGGTGTCGCCGTCGGGCTACCGGCACCGCCCCACGCGGAGGTGATTGTTCAGCAGTGTCGTCCCCCAGGCGTGGTCCCGGGAGCGTGAGACGGGGCCGCACGAGCCGACCCGTCAGGACCACCGGATCCGCGGCCCAGGGGCACCCGGCGGCACCAGCTGGTCGAACAACGACAGGCGCACCGCGTACCCGGTGGGAACGGCCCTGCCCCATCGGGCGCCGGACTCCAAGCAGATCTCGCCCGCCCATTCGTGGATATCCGCGAAGATGTGCCGGTGGAAGGCCTGTAGGTGGGCGAGGTCGTAGGCGCCGCGGATGGGGGCGTGGCGCAGTTCCACGAGCCGCAGTACGCATCCTGCGGTCGTGCAGACCCCGCAGCAGATCTGGTGGCTACGCGCCCTGGACTGGGCGCCAACGGTCTGAGTCGACCGACATGCGGCTGTGCAGCCTCCGCTCGTCCCCATAGGCCGCCTCCGAGCAGCTCGACCAATGCCCCGGGGAGGAGCGCTCGTGAAGGGCCGGAAGGCAGCGTGTCGCGTCGGTTGGCTCATCGTCATCTAGCGCTGAGAGCCCGCGCCGCCTGGCGTGGCCGACGTCGTCCAGCTGTGGTCGCGTCCGCACCCCGCGCTCCCGCATCGGGAGGCGTTGCCTCGATCAGTCCTCGTCGCCAGGGAGCCCGTCGAGCAGGCGCTCGAGGGCACCGCCGAGAATGGCGAGCTCGTCCTCCGACAGGACGTCGAAGAAGTACCGACGAACCGCCTGCACGTGCTTGGGTGCGGCGGCGACGATGGCCGCCCGACCGGCCTCGGTGAGTCGCACCATCGATCCTCGGGCGTCCTCGGCGCAGTCCTCGCGGACGAGCAGGCCGCGTTTCTCCATTCGGCGGACCTGGTGGGAGATCCGACTGCGTTCCCAGCCGACCATCAACCCGAGGTCGCGCGCACGCAGCGCGCCGTGCGGCGCCTCGGACAGGGGCACCAGCAGCCGGTAGTCCGCCCCCGACAGCCCGGCGTCGCGCACCAGCCGGCGCTCCAGCACCCCCTGCAGCTTGCGCTGCAGCACGAGATAGGCCTGCCAGACGTGCGCCTCCCGCTCATCTAGCCACTGAGGTTCGTCCACGAGGACGCATCCTACCGGATGATGTTGACGTGTCATCAAAGAGACGTATTGTGGACGCATCAACAGATGGAGTTGATCGTCATGCCGGCTATCACCGTCGACAATCCACTCGTCCTCCCTCACATCTCCCGACCCGACCCGGCGGCGTCCACCCCGAGGCCGGTCTCCCAGGTCGTCACCGCGCACAGCCAGATCGAAGGAGCCGGCTTCGCGATCCGCCGCCCCTTCCCGGGCGGCCTTCCGCTCGCCGAGGCCGACCCGTTCCTGCTGCTCGACCACCTGGGGCCGCAGATCAACGCCCCCGAGGAGGCGGCCGGCGCGCCGTGGCACCCTCACCGCGGCTTCGAGACCGTCTCCTACGTCCTCGACGGCGAGATCGCCCACCACGACACCAACGGCGGCGGCGGCGTGATCGGAGAGGGTGACACCCAGTGGATGACCGCGGGCAGGGGGATCCTGCACGACGAGTTGCCCACCGAGGGGATGTACCGCGGGGGCGGCCCGGCGCACGCGGTCCAGCTGTGGGTCAACCTGCCCGCGGCGCTGAAGATGACGCCGCCGCGCTACCAGTCGATCACCCGCGACACGCTGCGCCTGCTCACCTCCGACGACGGCGGTGCGCTGGTACGGCTCATCGCCGGCGACATCGCGGAGTTCACCGGGCCCGGCTTCACGCACACACCGATCACCTACGCCCATGTCACGCTGGCCCCCGACGCGGAGATCGCGGTGCCGTGGAACCCGGCGTTCAGCGCGTTCGCCTACGTGCTCACCGGGCGCGGGAGCGCCGGGCGCGAGGGCCGCCCGGTGCAGGACGGCCGGCTCGCCGTCTTCGGCCCCGGCGATCACCTCGTGCTCCGCGCCGCCGCCCGGCACACGGAACCACTCGATGTGCTGCTGCTGGGCGGGCTGCCGATCCGCGAGCCCGTCGCGCACTACGGCCCGTTCGTGATGAACACTCGCGCGGAGATCATCCGGGCCATCGAGGACTACCAGGGCGGACGGCTGGGGATCATCCCCGCCGACCAGCTCGCACCCCGCAAGTTCGCCTAACGATGAGCCCGACCGTCCGGTGCAGGTCGAGTCACCGCAGGCCGCGGCCTCCACCGGATCCTCAGCGAGATCACCGTGGGGCCGGCGCACTCCCGGCGATCGAGGGACCGCAGCGCGGTCTGGGCCCAACCGTCTGCGATAACGCCGCGGCCGGCCTCGCGCCGCCGTGCCCGCAGGCAGCCGCGCCGTCGCGTCGCTCGGCCTGGATCCTGCGGCGCCACGACGTGCACACCATCGCCACCGCCCACTCGGGCGGAACCCAGGAGAAGTTCCCGACCAGCCCAAGGAGCGTCATGACCCGGATCGCGATCATCCTCGGCAGCACCCGCCCCGGACGTAATGGGGAGGCCGTTGCCCGGTGGGTGTTCGACATCGCCAAGCAGCGCAGCGACGCCGACTACGAGCTCGTCGACCTCGCCGACTATCACCTGCCCCACCTCGACGAGGCGGCACCGCCGTCGATGGGGCAGTACACCAAGCCGCACACCCTGGCGTGGGCGGAGAAGATCGCCTCTTTCGACGGCTACGTCTTCGTCACCCCGGAGTACAACCACTCCACCTCCGGCGCACTGAAGAACGCCATCGACTTCCTCTACGCCGAGTGGAACAACAAGGCCGCCGGCTTCGTCGGCTACGGCAGCGCCGGCGGCACCCGCGCCGTGGAGCACCTGCGGCTGGTCATGGCCGAGCTTCAGGTCGCCACCGTCCGCGCCCAGGTCGCGCTGTCACTGTTCACCGACTTCACCAACTTCAGCCAGTTCACCCCGGCCCCACACCAGGCCGACGCCGTCGGGGTCGTGCTCGACCAGGTCGTGGCCTGGAGCACCGCGCTGGCCGGCCTGCGCGCCCGCTGACCCTAGCCCTGCACCGCGGCCGGCCTCGCCTCTCGAGGGGGAGGCAAGGCCGGCCTTCCGTGACGTACTTGCCGGTCGAGGACTACACCCGGGTCCTCGACCGGCGCCGGCCTGCCCGAGCCGCTCGCGATCCGGGGTGCTCCCGGCGTTGGCGGGGACGTGATGTAGGTGCCTTGGTTCAGCCCGTACCGCGGCGTAGGCGCGGGTGGGGGCCCCGAGTTGGCGAGGATGCGCTCGGCAGCGGTACGCCAGCAACTCATGATGAGGATATGCGGCTCCCCGGAACAAGCCGCCGAGGAGATGCAGCGCTATGGATGACCTCCCGAATCCGCCGTCGTCGGCGACCACCCGGCCGCCGCCGCCCTCGGGGTGCCCGGACGCTTCCCAGGGCCGGGCCGGAAGCGCGCCAGGGGACCGCCGCGAGTGACGACACGGCCGGACGCCGGTCAGCCCTCGCCGTCAGCGGCGGCCCGGGCCCGGACCGCCCGCCGGATCGGGGGCGGTGGTGAGGACGTCGCGGCGGGCCTGCCGGACGAGCAACGCGAGGCTGACGCCCCCGACGACCACGAACGCGGGCCAGTCGGGGAAGGCGTCCCAGACCGCATGCAAGATCACGACGAGCACGAAGGTCCCCACCGCCACGGCCACCGCGCGCGGGCGCCACCGCTGGGCGTGCGCGTGCCACAGCGCCGCAGCGGCCAGGCCGGTCCACGCGATGTGCGCCGCCGGGCTGAGCAGCCCCCGGAGGATCAGCGTTCCCTCGGCGGCCAGGAGGTCCCCGCCGGTGGCCAGCAGGATCACGAACCCGTAGCCCAGGGTCTCCAACACCGCGAACCCGGTCCCCACGGCGACCCCGACCAGCAACCCGTCGGCGGGATTGGCGCGGTACCGCGTGGCCAGCAGGACACCGAGGGGCACCAACAGCTTTACGCCCTCTTCGATCAGGCCGACCATCACCGTGGGCAGCCCGCCCAGGCGGGCGGCGGTGCGGGCCTCCAGCACGCTGGCCGCGAGGGTGCCGATCGCCCCGCCCAGCAGGGCGCACAGGAGCAGCACGCTGAACGGCAGGTCGTAGGCGGGGTTCCGGCCGTCGACCCAGACCACGAAGGTCGTCGGTATCAGCAGCGCCCCGAACAACAGCAACGACGGGATCAGGTTCGGGTTGCCGGTCAGCAGGAGGGCCTGCTGGTCGGCCAGGAACACCAGCGCACCCACCACCAGCACCGGCAGCCACATCCAGCGGTGCCACCGCGATCTGCGCGGTGCGGGCGTGGCCAATCCGTCGCGTCGGGATCGCGCGGGAGTCGCCGGGCGGTTCGTATCGGTCACAGCAGGTCCGTACCCGCTGCCCGGTGGCCTCCAAGGCGACCCGCCGGGTCGAATACGGGGGACGTTGTTGGGCGTGCGGGGTGGATGGGCCCCGTCTAAAGAACCGCGGCCGATGCAACCACTTCAGCTCTGGTCTCCGGCTCCCCACCTAGGGCTCGAGCCTCGCTCCCGTTAGCTGCCTCGGTTCTCCCCCAGCTCCTCGACGATCGGGCTGGGCGGCGGCACGTCCTTCGCCCGCTCGCTGAGCCCGGGATGGGTGTGCAGCCTGCGGCGCTCCGCCTTCAGCGCGGCCTCCAGCTCCGGGTCCTCGTCTCTGATCTCGACCGAGGCCTCCACCTCGTGGAAGTTGCGGTAGTCCACCGGCGGGATCGACCGCAGCGCCTTCAGCGTCATCTCATCCGCGCCGTTGCGCACCGCGGTCTCGAGGAGCTGCTCCTTCGTCGCCGGGTAGTCGGCGTTGATGAGCGCCTTCTCGAGCTGCTCACGGGTGGTGTAGCGCGCCATGTCCCCATGCTGGCCTCGCCGGCGCCATCGGGGCCTGGGCCTGAGCGCGTGAGCCGCGCGGGGTGGCCTCGCACTGGCAGGCCGGTTGAGGACATCGAGGAGCGCATCGTGGAGCCGCTGCTGCTTCGTCTTGCCCACGACCGCTGACGATCGAAGTCTTAGCTCAAAGAATGGCCGACACCAGGCCGCCGTCGATCAGCACCGAGGTCCGCGAGTCGGGGATCGGTGACGTCCTCGGGCCCGGTGACGTACTGAGCGGCTACCCCGCAACTCGGTGCGGGGCCTGGCAGTGCCGGTGACGGCCGGGCCCGGCCTGGAGCAGTGGCACCTCGTGCTGGCCGCTCTGGGTTTTGCCCAGGATCCGGGTTCGACCGCTCTGCCCCGACCGCGTGTGGTTGCGTTGGGCGGCGGCGACTCTCTGATGCGACGGGCTGCGGCTGCGTAGCGTGGCCTTTGGCCGCGGGGCGGGGCTGGCCGTGCCGCGGTTCCTCGTCGCCGCCCTGGCCGAGCTCAGCGCCGCGCGCGGGCTGGCCGTCGCCGCCGGCGCCATCGGGCTGGTGCTGGTCGGCCGGGCGATCTCTCAGCGGAGGTACCAACTGATGGAGCTGTTCCCGCCGATTCCGTACGCGGGCTGGTCGGACACGATCGCCACCCTGCACCGCTTCGCCCAGGTGGTCGGGAAGGTCCGCCTCGCCGCGAGCCCGCGGCGCAACCACTGGTGGAACGTGCCGTTCCACCTCACCGGCCGGGGCATCACCACCAGGCCGATGGGACTGGACCCGACCTTCGCCATCGACTTCGACTTCGTCGCGCACCAACTCGAGGTCGACGCGATCGACGGCCGGTCCGTGTCGTTCCCGATCCCCGGGCACTCGGTCGCGACCTTCCACGCGGAGGTCGTGCGCGCCCTACGCGCCGTCGGCGTCGACTCGATCGACATCTCCCGGGCCCGCCCGTTCGACCTCCCCGACGCGGCCCGCGTGTTCGCCGCGGACACCGACCACGCCACCTATGACCCGGTCGCGGTCACGCGGTATTGGCAGGTGCTCAGCCAGGTGAACCTGGTGCTGGAGGAGTTCGCCGGCCGGTACTCCGGCAAGACGAGCCCGGTGCACCACTTCTGGCACACCTTCGACATCGCCCTGACCCGCTTCGCCGACACCGCGGTAGACCAGCCGTCATCCAATGACCCGGTGACCCGCGAGGCCTACTCGCGCGAGGTGATCAGCTCCGGGTTCTGGTTCGGCGACCCGACCTACCCGGAGCCGGCGTTCTACTCCTACACCTCACCCGAGCCCGCGGGCGTGGCCGACGCACCGCTGCCGGCCGGTGCCCGCTGGCTCGAGCGGGGCGGCAGTCACCTCGCCGTCCTGCCCTACGCCGACGTCCGCGCCGCACCGCAGCGCCGGGCCGCGGTGCTCGGCTTCTACGAGGACGCCTACCGGGCCGGCGCCTCTCGGGCCGGCTGGGACATCGACCGCTATGCCTGCATCGACGGGATCACCGATCCCCAGCATCCCTCGACGCGGTACCGGGCCTCCAGCTGATTCCTGCCTCACCGCAATCCGTCAAGGCCGCACCAGCCCTTGACCGGCGGCCACCCAATTCGGCAGGGCCGTCGAACCAGGTCGCCGAGCTGGCCCGTTCTGTTAGCTGAGGCCTGACGGTCAGGGACGCTGGTCACCCGCGCTCGGCTCGCGACGACTCCCAGCCGCCGAGCCGGTCAGGATTGCACGAAGGCCAGCAGGTCAGCGTTGATCGTCTCGGCCTCGGTGGTCGGCATGCCGTGCGGGAATCCCCTGTACGTCTTCAGCGTCCCGTTCTGCAGGAGCTCCGCGGACAGCGGGCCGGAGTCGGCGTAGGGAACGATCTGGTCGTCGTCGCCGTGCATTACCAGGACCGGCACCGTGATCTTCTTGAGGTCCTCGGTGAAATCGGTCTGGGAGAAGGCGACGATGCCGTCGTAATGTGCCTTCGCCCCGCCCATCATTCCCTGCCGCCACCAGTTCTCGATGATCGCTTCCGAGGGTTCCACGCCGGGCCGGTTGAAGCCGTAGAAGGGGCCCGACGGCAGCGCCCGGTAGAACTCGGACCGGTTGGCGGCCAGCTGGGCCTGGAAGTCGTCGAACACGGTCTTCGGCAGGCCGCCAGGGTTTGCGTCGGTCTGCACCATGAGCGGCGGCACAGCACTGATCAGTACGGCTTTCGCCACGCGGCTCTCAGCGTGTCGAGCGATGTAGCGCACGACCTCGCCGCCACCGGTGGAGTGCCCCACGTGCACGGCGTCCTGGAGATCGAGATGGGCGATCAGAGCGGCCAGATCGTCGGCGTAGTGGTCCATGTCGTGACCGTCGCCGGTCTGCGTGGAGCGTCCGTGTCCGCGCCGGTCATGGGCGATGACGCGGTAGCCGTTCTGGAGGAAGAACAGCATTTGGGTGTCCCAATCGTCACCCGAAAGCGGCCAGCCGTGGCTGAAGACGATCGGTGGGCCCGAGCCCCAGTCCTTGTAGAAGATCTCGGTGCCGTCGGTCGTGGTGATCGTGTCCATCGCTGCCTCCGTTGGTCTGGCCTTGCCGTCGACAACGTGCGCGCTGGCAGCGTAACCATCACTCTTGTTGCGCTCGAGCCACTCGGTTACCGGCCGTAGTGAGCTCCGCGGGCGAGCCGGTGGTGTGCACCGGCTGGTGCTCGACCGTTCGGTCTCCAACGACGACCGCCACGCCACCGCGCTCGGCCCCAACGAGGCGAACCACACCCGTCCAGGTCGCCGTGGCGACCGACCAACACCGGGCACAGCCGCTGAGGCACGGCGGCCATCCTGGTTCGAGTGCCCGTTACAACGACCTCCACACCCGTCGTAGGTATGCGCTGGGTTGCGGACAATCAACTCCGCGGCGCGGCCGTCCCCGACTTCGGCGGGCTTCCTAACCCTCCGAGCTACGAGAAGATCAACATCGACTGTCACGTGGCGCCGTTCGACTGACTTGCAGCTAGTAGGTACACCCAGAGCCCGGCTGACGGCTAGCGCAGATGGGCGCTGCCATTGACGACATCGGGCCGTCGCAGGGCGAGTCTCGTGTGGCTACGGACTTCGTCAGCTCACCGGAAGCCGCGAAGCTCGATGCCGATCAACGGACACGGTCGGAGCTCGTCCTCGAGCTGCTCGGGATGTTCGGCTGGGCGGCGTCGCGTCGCTTCTTGCCTGGCCGGGCAGTGCAGACCGGCCGGCGTGACCGGGGTGTGAGGAGCTAGGCGAGGACGAGCGGCTTCGTCCCGATGGCCCATCCGAGTTGAAGCCCACTCCTTCGACATCACGATGAGGTTCTCATCAAGGAATTGAGGAGCATGAAGAGCACCAGATTGGGCCGGTGCCTGCGTCCGTGGCCGTCATTGACTGCGGAGCCAGGATCGGTTACCGGTCTGGCCGTCGGTAGGGCCTGCCGTTGGGATCGGTGCTTGCACAGCAGGTTGCGGGTTCTGAGGACGTCGATCCCGCCGTAGCCGAGAGTCAGGACGGCGAGGACGACTATGGGCGCTCGGCCGCAGGTTCGGGCGCAGGGAAAGGTCGGCGATGAGCTCAGCGGGCAGGGGGATCGAGAGCTCCGTGCTCGTGCGGGCCGCCGCCCGCACGGCGCGCAGCGCGGCGGCGAGGCATCGAAAGCTCAGTGCAGCGCCAACTATGTAGCCGAGGGCGCGGAGATCGGCGGCTGCCAGGTGCAGCTCGCCGAGGCGGTTCAGCGCAAATCCGTCGTAGGCGGCCCAACACACGGCGGCGGTGTCGATCGCTGCGGCGGTCGTTGACAGCGCGGCGATCAGAACGGCCGCGAGCGCGGCCAGGACGAGGCCTCCGACGGCGACTGTGCGGGCGTCGAGCGTCCAGGCGAGAAGGGGGGCCGCCGTGGCGGCGATCAAGCCGGCGAGGAAGCCACCGCGAGTGGACAACGGCGTACCGAGCCGATGGCCGCGGGCCTCACGAGGAGCCGGAACGTTCACAGTTCGAGCGTGGGCCGTGCAATGGGTTCGGGGGAGGGATCCTGCGAAGCCCTGACGCCGATCGACCCGATCCGAACGAGTTCTTGACGTCCGGTGGTTGGCCCGTGCTTGCGGAGCTCTGATGTGCGCCGTGGTGGTGCGTGTCTCCGCGGCGCCAAGATCGCGTCAAGATTTCCGCCGCGGGCGTCAAGGTTGTGTTCGAACCCCTTCGCGAGCACTGCGGTCGGATCCACACTTTCGTCGGTTTCGCCGGGAGGTCCGGCGGCCAGGAGTTCGAGGAGTTGTCCGTGGCCGATGTGCTGTACGTGCTGCTGCTGGTCGGTGGGTTCGTCGTGCTGGCGCTGTGCCTGCGTGGTCTGGAGCGGCTGTGAGCACCGCTGACGTGGTCACCAACGTGATCGGCGGGATCGTCGCGCTGGCACTCCTCGTCTACCTGATGGTTGCCCTGCTGCGCCCGGAGAGGTTCTGATGAGCGACACCGTCGCGGGGCTGCTGCAGGTCGTCCTGCTGTTGGTCATGCTCGTGGCCTGTTACGTGCCCTTCGGGGACTACATGGCCCGTGCGTTCACCTCGGAACGTCACTGGCGGGTCGAGTCCGTGCTCTACCGGCTGGTCCGGGTCGACCCGAGCACCGGTCAACGCTGGCCCACCTACGCGGCGGGGGTGCTGGGGTTCTCGTTCGTCTCGGTGGTGCTGCTGTACCTGTTGCAGCGGCTGCAGCCGTTCCTGCCGATGAGCTTCGGCCGCGGCGCGGTCGATCCGTCGACGGCGTTCAACACCGCGGTCTCCTTCGTGACCAACACGAACTGGCAGTCCTACATCCCGGAGCAGGTGCTCGGCAACACGGTGCAGATGGCGGGCCTGACGGTGCAGAACGTGCTGTCGGCCGCGGTCGGCATGGCGGTCGCCGTCGCGCTGATCCGCGGGTTCGTCCGCTCGGGCACCGACCGGATCGGGAACTTCTGGGTCGATCTGACCCGTGGTGCCGTCCGGATCCTGCTGCCCTTCTCCTTCGTCGCGGCGATCCTGCTGATCGCGATGGGGGTGACGATGTCGCTGCGCTCCGGGGTCGACGTCACCGGCGTCGACGGTGCCGTGCACACGCTGCCGCTGGCGCCGACGGCGTCGCAGGAGGCGATCAAGGAGCTGGGTACCAACGGCGGCGGGATCTTCAACGCGAACTCGGCGCATCCGTTCGAGAACCCGAACGGGCTGTCGAACCTGTTCGAGATCTTCCTGCTGCTGGTGATCCCGGTCTGCCTGACCCGCACGTTCGGCACCATGGTGCGCAACCCGCGGCAGGGCACCGTGCTCGTCTCGGTGATGGGCGTGCTGTGGGCCGCGCTGCTCGCGGTCGCCTGGTTCGCCGAGACCCACCCCAACGGGGCCGCCACTCTCGCTGCCGGCGGGGCACTGGAGGGCAAGGAGACGCGGTTCGGGATTCCGTCGTCGATCCTGTTCGGGATCTCCACCACCGGCACGTCGACCGGCGCGGTCAACTCGATGCACGACAGCTACACCGGCGGCGCCGGCGGAGCGGTGCTGCTGAACATTTTGCTCGGCGAGGTCGCGCCGGGTGGGGTCGGGACCGGCCTCTACGGCATCCTGGTGCTGGCCGTGATCGCGGTGTTCCTGGCCGGGCTGTTGGTCGGCCGGACCCCGGAGTACCTGGGCAAGAAGCTCGGCCGCCGCGAGGTCACCGCGGCCGCGGTGTCGATCCTGGTCATGCCGACCCTGGTGCTGATCGGGGCGGGCCTGGCGATCGCGCTGCCCGGTACGGGCGACGCGCTGAACAACACCGGTGCGCACGGCTTCTCCGAGGTCCTCTACGCCTATGCCAGCGCCGCCAACAACAACGGTTCCGCGTTCGCCGGCCTCACGGTGACCAGCAACTTCTTCCAGACCACGCTCGGTATCGCGATGCTGCTCGGGCGGCTTGTGCCGATCCTGGCGGTGCTGGCACTGGCCGGGTCGCTCGCGCAGCAGCGGCGTGTCGAGGCCGGCGCCGGGACCCTCGCCACGGACAAGCCGCTGTTCGGTGTCCTGGTCGGCGGCACGGTCGTCCTCGTCGCCGCCCTCACCTTCTTCCCGGCGCTCGCGCTGGGCCCGCTCGCGGAGGCACTGGCATGACCACCCCCACCACCACGCCCCCCGAGGCGCGGACCCGCGCGGTGGCGGAGCCTGCCGCGTCGCCGGTCCAGGCCGGCGCCTTCCGACCGCAACAGCTCTGGGCGTCGCTGCCCGACGCCCTGCGCAAGCTCGACCCGCGCACCCAGCTGCGCAACCCCGTCATGTTCGTGGTGTGGGTCGGGTCGGTGCTGGTCACGCTGGACGCGATCGTGGCCCCGAGCGTGTTCGGCTGGCTGATCGCGGTCTGGCTCTGGTTCACCGTGCTCTTCGCGAACCTCGCCGAGGCCGTCGCCGAGGGCCGCGGCAAGGCCCAGGCCGAGTCGCTACGTCGGACCAAGCGCGACGCCGTGGCCCGCCGGCTCACCAGCGCGGGCACCGAGGAGAAGGTCGGTGGCACCGAGCTGAGGATCGGCGACCGGGTCGTCGTCGAGGCGGGGGAGACCATCCCGGGCGACGGCGACATCGTCGAAGGGATCGCGTCCGTCGACGAGTCCGCGATCACCGGCGAGTCCGCCCCCGTCGTCCGCGAGGCCGGCGGCGACCGTTCCTCGGTCACGGGGGGCACGACCGTCCTGTCGGACCGGATCGTCGTGGAGATCACGACCAAGCCGGGGGAATCCTTCGTCGACCGGATGATCGCCCTGGTCGAGGGGGCGTCCCGGCAGAAGACGACGATCGAGATCGCCCTGTCGATCCTGCTGGCCGCGCTGACGATCATCTTCCTGCTGACCGTGGTGGCGCTGCAGCCGATGAGCGCCTACGCCGGCGGGCCGCAGTCGGTCGTCGTGCTGGTCGCGCTGCTGGTCTGCCTGATCCCGACCACGATCGGGGCCCTGTTGTCGGCGATCGGGATCGCGGGCATGGACCGGCTGGTGCAGCGCAACGTGCTCGCGAAGTCCGGGCGTGCCGTCGAGGCGGCCGGCGACATCGACACGCTACTGCTGGACAAGACCGGCACGATCACCTTCGGCAACCGGCAGGCCACCGAGCTGCTCCCGGTCGGTGGTACCCCGCTGCCCGAGCTCGCCGCGGCGGCCCGGCTCTCCAGTCTGGCCGACGCGACCCCGGAAGGGCGCAGCATCGTCGTCCTCTGTGCACAGGAGCACGGGTTGGCCGCGGGCGCTTCGGCGCAGGAGGCACGTGCGGAGTTCGTGCCGTTCACGGCGCAGACCCGCATGTCCGGGCTCGACCTGCCCGGGCGGGCCGTGCGCAAGGGCGCCGCGTCGGCGGTCATGGCCTGGGCGGCTGTCGAGTCCGGCGAGGTCGCCCGGCTCGTCGACGCCATCGGCGACGAGGGCGGCACGCCGCTGGTCGTGGCCGAGGCCGACGGCCCGGACGGGCGCGGCGCCCGGCTCCTCGGCGTCGTCCGGCTCTCCGACGTCGTCAAACCCGGCATCGCCGCCCGTTTCGCCGAGCTGCGCGCCATGGGCATCCGCACGGTCATGATCACCGGCGACAACCCGCGGACCGCCCGGGCGATCGCCACCGAGGCCGGGGTCGACGATCACCTGGCAGAGGCCACCCCCGAGGACAAGATGGCGCTGATCAGGAAGGAGCAGGAGGGCGGTCGGCTCGTCGCGATGACCGGCGACGGCACGAACGACGCGCCCGCGCTCGCGCAAGCCGACGTCGGCGTCGCGATGAACACGGGCACGGCTGCAGCCAAGGAGGCCGGCAACATGGTCGACCTCGACTCGGACCCGACCAAGCTGATCGCGGTCGTCGAGATCGGGAAGCAGCTGCTGATCACCCGCGGCGCGCTGACCACCTTCTCGGTGGCCAACGACCTGGCCAAGTACTTCGCGATCCTGCCCGCAATGTTCGCCGCGCTCTACCCTTCCCTCGGGCTGCTGAACATCATGGGCCTGCACTCGCCGCAGTCCGCGATCCTGTCGGCGGTCATCTTCAATGCACTGGTCATCGTGGTGCTGATCCCGCTGGCCCTGCGCGGGGTCCGCTACCGGCCCACCTCTGCGGCGGCGTTGCTGCGCCGCAACCTGCTGATCTACGGTCTCGGCGGCGTCGTCACGCCGTTCATCGGGATCTTCCTCATCGACCTGCTGGTCCGACTCATCCCGGGGATGTGACGTGCTCACCACGCTGCGCCGGCAGACCGGCACCGGATTGCGCCTGCTGATCGTCTTCACCGTGCTGTGCGGGATCGTCTACCCGCTCGTCGTGTGGGGGGTCTCACGGATCCCCGGCCTCTCGGGCAACGCCGAAGGTTCCGTGGTCACCCAGAACGGCACCGCCGTCGGATCCTTGCTGATCGGTGTCGATCCCGTGCCCGCAAATCCGGCCGCGGATCCGTACTTCCACGCCCGGCCTTCGGCGTCGTCCGACGGCGTGCTCGGGCCGGCCGACACCTCCACCTCCGGCGGGTCGAACAAGGCCGGCGACTCCACGGCCCTGCTCGACACGGTCTCGCAGCGCCGCACGCTGATCGCGCAGCGCGAGCGCGTCACCCCGGAGGCCGTGCCCACCGACGCGGTGACCGCCTCGGCGTCCGGCCTCGACCCGGACATCAGCCCGGACTACGCCGCGCTGCAGACCGCCCGGGTCGCGCGAGTGACCGGCCTGCCGGTGGGGGAGGTCCAGCACCTCGTCGCGCAGGCCACCGCAGGGCGCACACTCGGCTTCCTCGGCGAGCCGACCGTCGACGTCACCGAGCTCAACCTGGCCGTCGCCGCGGCGCGGGCGAGGGGATGATCGCAGGGTGAACGGGCCGCACGGCATCGCAGGAGAGCTGCCCCGTCCCGGGGAG
>NZ_JAODNI010000021.1 GCF_025465255.1 Pseudonocardia sp. | reverse complement strand
CTGCGCGCGCACGGGCACCGGGTCGTCTCCCCGTCGGACGTCCGGGCCCGCACCTCCGCCCGTCGCCGGGGCCGGGCGGTGGGCGGGCTGGCGGACCTGCTGGACAGCCTGCACGAGCTGCCCGCGTGAGGGCCTCCGCGGGCGACGGAGAACTGCCGCTACCGTCCCGCGGTCATCCTCAGGGTGAAGCCGTCGGGGTCCCGGTGGTGCGTCACCGAATCGCACATCTGGTGACTCATCCAGAGCCCCAGCCCGGCCGTCGCGCTGCCGGCCGCCGGGAGCAGGCCGGCGTAGGGGTCCCGCGGGCCGCCGCCCCCGTCCGTCACGGTCGCGACGAGGCGGTGGCCGTGGTGCCACAGCCGGAGCCGGACCGGAGGGAGGCCGTGCGACCAGGCGTTGTCCACGGCCTCGCTGACAGCGATGAGCAGGTCGTCGACGGCCGACTCGTCGAGGGAACCGTTCCCTTCGGCGGCCAGGGCGCGCAGCGCGCGCCGGGCCTCGGCCGGTGTCGGGCCGTGCAGCTCGACCTGCGGCGAGCCGGGTTCGGCGGGACACGGCGTCATGAGCTCGTCCCGCAGGAGGGCGACCGGGTCGGCGAACTCCGGGTTGGCGAGGTGTCCGCCGTCCGCGGTGGCCACGTGGGGATGGGTCCGCCGCACGTCCGCCAGCACGGCCGCGGGCGCGGTCCGCACGTCGTAGGGGCACAGGCCCCACACCGGGAACGGGTCGTAGGTGTGGTTGACGGCCGCCTCGTAGCGGGCCCACTCGTCCCAGGCCACCCCGAACCCGGGATGGGGCACGTCGCCGACCACCCGGATCTGCTCCGCGCCGCCCCGGACGACCTCGTCGAACATCGAACGGTAGGCCCGGATCGCGCGCGCCGGCCGGGCGTACTGCAGGTCGCCCGGCACGAACCGGAGCGCGGCGGCCTCCACCGGCGCGAGCGCCGACCGGAGCAGGCCCGTGTTCACCTCGCCCAGGGTGACGACCGACGGCTCCCCCGCCGCGACGCCCTCCCGCAGGAAGGGCACCACGATCGCGAGGAACTCCTCGTCCGAAGCGTAGAAGGCGGCCTCGTGGAAGTAGCCGGTGTGCCCCGCCGCGGCACCCGACCTCACGCCGCCGCCTCGACGCGGACGCCCTCCGGCTCCAGCAGCCCGATCAGCTTCCGCGTGCCGTAGGGCGCGTTGCGGAGCACGATCTCGCCGCCCCACCCACGGCCCAGCTCGGCCAGCAGCAGGACGCCGCGGTGGTCCACGAAGTCCAGACCCGAGACGTCCAGCACGACCGACCCCGGCGCCTCGCCGTCGGCACTCCGCGCGCGGACCGCCGCCAGCCGGAACAGGTCCAGACCGGCGCGGTCGAGCTCGCCGCCGACCGCGAGGGCGTCGTCACCCGCGTGCAACCGGAACGGCGTGCTCTCCGGGCTGGCGACCGGATGCATGCAGGCGATCTCGGCCACCGCGTCGGCCCCGAGCGAGACACGGTCGTACCCGCACAGCGCCGAGAACGGGTTGCGGGTCATGTATCGGTCGATGAGGTGCTCGTACCGGGCGAACGCCTCCCGCTGCTCGGGCGTGCGGACCAACGAGGTCGCCTGCGCGGCGACCCGCAGGCCGGTGAACCCGTCGGCCAGGGCCTCGGCGACGGCGGCGGCGTACTCGCGCACCTGACCCCGGGGGTCGACGACGAGGCCGGCGCCGTAGGTCGCCGCCGCGGGAGCGACGCGGACCGCACCGGGCCGGGCACCCCCGAGCTCCGCCGCCGAGGGCGGGCTGTCGCCGACGTAGAGCACGCGGCAGCCCCGCTCCAGCCCCTCGGCCAGGAACAGCCGGGCCTGCCGGTCGAACTCGGCCGGGGCGTCGAAGGCCAGGCAGAGGTGGTCCCGGAGGCCATAGCCCCGGGCCTCGCCGATCGCACCCGCCACGCGCACCTCAGGAGCGTAACCGAGCGCGGGCGCCGTTCCCCCCTCCGCGGCGCCCACGGCCCGTAATGCGGATCTCAGCGCCGCAGTCGAAGGGGGACGAGCACCCAGAGCACCAGCGTCGCGACGAGCATCGCGCCGGTGATCGCGAACGCGACCGGTCGCCCGGCCGCGATGTCCAGGACGAGCAACAGCCCGGACGAGAGGGTGAGCGCGAGGGCGCCGAGGCCGGCCAGGGCGAGCTGGTGCGCCCACCGGACCAGCTCCCGCTTGCGGCCGCGCTGGAAGGCCACACGATGTGCCGCGACGGGCGCGACCAGCAGCGCCGAGGCCAGGGCCGCGGCCGTGAGCGTCACGACGAAGACCGTGTGCTGGAAGCCGTCGAGGCGGGTGAAGCGCTCGCTGAACGAGAGCGTGAGGAGGAAGCCGAAGAGGATCTGTACACCGGTCAGGACGACGCGGAGCTCCTGCAGGAGCTCGGCGAAGTTGCGGTCCGCCCGGCGCAGCGGCACCTCGTCGCGGTGCCGGGTGTTCCACTCGTCGTCGCGCGGACACGCCCGCGTCGATTCGATCTGGACGACCACGTGCGACTCCCTCCCGCGGCGCACGCGCGCCGGGCCCGCTGACGAGACGGGGTACCCGTTACGCCGCGAATCACACGATCGTGGAGGGCGAGCGGCCGGGAGGGGCGGGGCGGCGTTCACCGCCCCCTCCCCCGCGACGCCGGGGTCAGGCCTTCGCGCCCACCGCGAAGTTCTCCGGGATCAGCAGGTCGTCCCGGGTGAGCTCGTGGATGGACGACTTGCCCAGGCCGAGCAGGCCCGCGTCGATCCCCTGCTTCATGATCTCCAGGACGTTCGCGACGCCCGCCTCGCCGTTGGCGGCCATGCCCCACAGGTAGGCGCGGCCGATCATGACCGCCTTGGCGCCGAGCGCGAGTGCCTTGACGACGTCGCTGCCGCGGCGGATGCCGCCGTCGAGCAGGACCTCGACCTGGTCGCCCACCGCCTCCGCGATGCCCGGGAGCACCCGGATCGAGGCCGGGGTGCCGTCGAGGTTGTTGCCGCCGTGGTTGGACACCGAGATCGCGGTGGCCCCGGCGTCGACGGCGCGGCGCGCGTCGTCCGGATGCATGATCCCCTTGACCATGAACGGGCCGTCCCACTGCTCGCGCAGCCACGCGACGTCCTCCCAGGTGGGCAGCGGGGTCGTCATCCACTGGTAGTAGGCGCCGAAGAAGGTGGGCGCAGGCTCGCCGTCGATCGCGAGGTTCGGGGTGGTGAGGTCCGGCAGCTTGCCGCTCTTCACGAAGTCCAGCAGCCAGCGCGGCTTGCGGAGGACCTCGGGCGCGAACTGCACGGCCGCCTTGAGGTCGATCTTCTCCGGGATGGGCGGGCTGCCCCAGTCCCGGCCGTTGGAGAACGACCAGTCCAGGGTCATGATCAGCGCCTTGGCGCCGGCCTTCTTCGCGCGCATCGCGCGGGCCAGCAGCTGCTCGCGGCTGCCCACCCAGTACATCTGGAAGAAGACCTTGTCGTTGACCGCGGCGACGTCCTCGATGGACCTGCTCGCGAACGAGCTCAGTCCGGCCGCGGTGCCGGCGCCGGCCGCGGCCCGGGCCACGGCGACCTCGCCCTCGGGGTGCACGGCCTGCACGCCGGTCGGGGAGATGATCACGGGGAGGGCGATGTCCTGGCCCAGCACCGTCGTCGCCTGCGAGCGCTCCGCGGGGAGGTTCGCGATGTGCGGGCGGAAGCCCAGCTCGCTGTACGCGTCCACGTTGTCCGACACCGTGATGCCCTTGTCGGTGCCGGCGATCAGCGCCATGTAGACGGACTTCGGCAGGCGCTTCTTGGCCCTCCGCTGTGCCTCGGCGACCGTCTCGAACCACTCGCTCGTGCTGGCCATGTACCTGCCCCTTCGCAGCTCAGAGTCTGAGTGTCGTGCAACCTAGCATTTCGGCACCCGGTGCCACAATAAGGCCTGGAGTGCGTGCCGCGAGGCCCCTCCGTTGGTCGGGGTCACCACCGTCCGCTCGACCCGGGACACCCGGCCCGGACGCACGAGGGCCCGCCCGGAGGATTCCGGGCGGGCCCTGGTGAGACGGGATGCGAGCGAGAGGTGCGGCTCAGCCGCTGTGGCGCAGGGGCGGGTTGCGCTTGAGCGCCGAGCGCGTGACCGAGAGCTCGTGCGCCACCTCGGCGGCGATGAGCTCGGCGTGCAGCTCGACCTGCTGGTCGTCGCCCGCGAGGGCGCGGTGCCGGACGACGAGGTCCTCCAGCGAGTCCAGCAGCCGGTCGACGATCGCGGAACGGCGATCGTCGCGGGTCGGAGCGGGCTTCCGGGTCTGCGCCGGTACGGGCGAGGCGCCGGGGCGGTCGTGGGTCGGGACGGTCATGACGGAACTCCTACGAGCTGCGGATGGGGGGAGGTGGCGGGATCGGCCAAGAGCCGACACAGCGCGCTCGACGTCCGCAGGTGGTCGACGATGCGACGACGGGTCAGGAGGTGACGGGAACGACGGCACACGGGAGATCCCGCGGTGCGCCGTCGCCTTTCGATCACGTGATCCATGGTGAGGCCCGCGCCCGGGCCGGGGCAACTCGTGTTCGTCACTCCGGGTGAACATCACAGGGGGGAACTCCCGGCGGCCCCGGAACGTCCGGGCCCCGGGGGTGCACGTCGCGGGCGACCGGACGGCCTCCGCGGTCAGACGGCCGTGGCCACCTGCTCCGCCGCCGCGGCCGCCTTCGCCGCGACCCGCTCCGCGTGCGTGGGCGGGTTCGACGGGACGCCGGCCGGGCGGCGGGACTCGAACTCGGCCCGCAGGGTCGGCAGGATCTCGCCGAGCAGGTCCAGCTGCTCGAGCACGACCTTCTCGGGCAGGCCGGCGTGGTCGAGGAGGAACAACTGACGCTGGTAGTCCCCGAAGTGCTCACGGAACGTGAGCGTCCGGTCGATCACCTGCTGCGGGCTGCCGACGGTCAGCGGCGTCTGCGAGGTGAAGTCCTCCATCGACGGGCCGTGGCCGTAGACCGGGGCCTCGTCGAAGTAGGGCCGGAACTCGTTCCACGCGTCCTGACTGTTGCGGCGCATGAAGAACTGCCCGCCCAGCCCGACGGTCGCCTGGTCCGCGCGGCCGTGCCCGTAGTGCTCGAAACGCTGCCGGTAGAGGTCGATCAGCCGGACGTAGTGCTGGGCCGGCCAGAAGATGTTGTTCGCGAAGAAGCCGTCGCCGAAGTAGGCGGCGATCTCCGCGACCTCGGGCGTGCGGATCGAGCCGTGCCACACGAACGGCGCGACGCCGTCCACCGGGCGCGGGGTCGAGGTGAAGCCCTGCAGCGGCGCGCGGAACTTCCCCTCCCAGTCCACGACCTCGGAGTCCCACAGCCGGCGCAGCAACTGGTAGTTCTCCACCGTCAGCGGCACCGAGTCCGACATCTTCTGCCCGAACCACGGGTAGACCGGACCGGTGTTGCCACGGCCGAGCATCAGGTCGACGCGCTCCGGGCCGGCCAGGTGCTGCAGCATCGCGAAGTCCTCGGCGATCTTCACCGGGTCGTTCGTGGTGATCAGTGTGGTCGACGTCGAGAGCACCAGCTTCTTCGTGCGCCCGGCGATGTAGCCGAGCAGGGTCGTCGGGGACGACGGCACGAACGGCGGGTTGTGGTGCTCGCCGGTGGAGAAGACGTCCAGGCCCACGGCCTCGGCGTGCTCGGCGTAGCGGACCATCGCGCGGATCCGCTCCTGCTCGGTCGGCGTGGTGCCGTTCGTCGGGTCGGTGGTGACGTCCCCGACCGTGAAGATTCCGAACTGCATGTCGGCTCCCCCTTCCGCCGCCTCCGCGGCGTCCGCGAGTGTAGTAGTTGCACTCGCAATCATTCCGAACGCGGGGGCGCGCCGAGATGTTCCCGGGCCCCGGCTGCCGCGTGTCCGACGTCAGCCATCCCCCGTTCGTGGCATGATCGCCCTCCGCAGCGCGTGCGCATCGCCGCTGGTCGAGACGCCTGTCGCCGCTGGTCTCGGCGGCGGGCCAGGACCGGGCGTCGGCCACCCGATCGGGCTTCGCTAGCGTGTGGCTGCAGTCACGACACACTTGGCGGGTTTTCGCTCCCGGCCCGCGACGAGGAGGCGCTCGTGAGCAGCGAGGTACCGGGCGGGCTCACGGTCCTGGCCGTCGACGACGAGGAACCTGCGTTGCAGGAGCTCGCGCACCTGCTGAGCGAGGATCGACGGGTCGGCACCGTGCTGACCGCGCCCGACGCGACCGAGGCGTTGCGGATCCTGGGCAGCAGGCCCGGGAGCGCGCCCGGCTCGTCCGGCGTGGACCTGGTGTTCCTGGACATCCGTATGCCCGGACTCGACGGGCTCGAGCTCGCCCGCGTGCTCTCCGCGATGGCGTCGCCGCCGCCGGTCGTCTTCGTCACCGCGCACGACGACCGCGCCGTGGACGCCTACGAGATCGGCGCGGTGGACTACCTGCTCAAGCCGCTGCGCTCCGAACGCCTCGCCGGGTCGATCGACCGCACCCTCGCCACGCGTGCCGCGCCGCCGCCCCGGCACGTGCCGATGGACGGCAGCCGACACCCGCACCCGCCCGCGCCGCCGCGCGGCTTCGGCCCGCCGCCGCGCCAGGAGCCGCCGGAGGACGAGGTCATCCCCGTCGAGCTGGCCGGTACGACGAAGCTGGTCCCCCGCTCGTCGGTCCGCTTCGTCGAGGCGCAGGGGGACTACGCGCGGCTGCACACCCTCGACGGCAGCCATCTCGTCCGGATCCCGCTGTCCGTGCTCGAGGAGCGCTGGCGCGAGGCCGGGTTCGTGCGGATTCACCGCGCGTTCCTCGTCGCACTGCCGCTGATCACCGAGCTGCGGCTCTCCGGCTCGGGGTACGTGGTGCGCGTCGGCCAGGGACAGAACGCGCCCGAGCTGCCCGTCAGCCGCCGGCACACCGCGGCACTGAAGCGGATCCTGCGCGGGCGTCCGCTCCGGGACGGGGAGGACGGCGGGCCGACGATGCCCGTCGCCCGGATGCGCTGAGCCTCGCCCCCAGGGCGTCGCTGGTCCGTTCCGGTACGCGACGGCCGGTGGGCGCGTGTCGCCGGGCGCTCCCGATCGGGGCCTACTAGCGTCCCGACAGGTGGAGGGCGCGGCGCACGGACGGTCACCGGCGCTCCCGGCGTCCCTCCTGCTGGTCCTGGCGATCGTCGCCGGCTGCGCGACGGGTGCCGCCGAACCCCGCGCGCTCCCCCCGGCCCCGGCCGCCGCGCCGGACGCGCCAACGGCCACCACTGCCGCTCCGCCGCCCGTCCCGGAGCTTCCCGGCGGCGGCACCACGCTGTTCCCCGGCCGCCGGATGGTCGCGCTGTACGGGCGTCCGGGCTCGGCGGCGATGGGCGTGCTGGGCGAGCAGGGGATCGAACGGTCGGTGCAGCGGGCACAGCGGTTGGCGCAGGAGTACCGGCCGCTGACGGAGGACACCGTCGTCCCGGCGTTCGAGATCGTCACGACCGTCGCGTCGTCCTCGCCGGGCGCGGACGGGGACTACTCCGTCGAGTCGAGGGTGGCGGACCTGGTGCCGTGGGTGGACGCCGCGGCCGCCGCCGGGATCTACGTCGTGCTCGACCTGCAGCCGGGACGCTCGGACTTCCTCGCCCAGGCGAAGCTCTACGCGGACCTGCTGGCCCGGCCGAACGTCGGGCTCGCGCTCGACCCGGAGTGGCGGCTCGGCCCCGGCCAGATGCACCGCGTCCAGGTGGGCTCGGTGGACGCCGCGGAGGTCGATCGCGTCTCCGGCTGGCTGGCCGACCTCACCCGCGATCACGGGCTGCCGCAGAAACTGCTGATGCTCCACCAGTTCCGGACGGCGATGATCAGGAATCGTGCCGGACTCGTCACGGACCGTGACGAGTTGTCCGTTGTGATCCACGCCGACGGGTTCGGCACGAGTGCGGAGAAGGCCGAGACCTGGGCGGCGCTCCACGAGGCCTCACCTGCGGGAATCACCTGGGGATGGAAGAACTTCGTGGACGAGGACCGGCCGATGTACACCCCGGCGCAGACCCTCGCGGTGGGACCGACGACACCCGCGTTCGTGTCCTACCAATAGGGGCACGGAACCCCCGCGGTGACGTTCAGTATTCTCCCCGGGATCTCGGCGTCGAGATCCCGTCGTGACTCGCCGGACTCCGCCGCCCACCTGCGGGCGAACGGCCACCTCACGCGGCCCGCGTATCGTTCCTGACGCCTGACAGGGGGTGGCCCACCGTGAGCGGAGACGAACCGCGCCGCGGGCTGTCCCGCGAGGTCCCCGTGTCCCAGCAGCTCCCCCGGTCGCAGCAGCTCCCCCCTGGCTCCGACCCGTCCGCTCCCCGCTCCCCCGGGCAGGAATCTCCCCTGTACGAATCCGATCTCCCCGAGTCCCAGCGGTTCGGTTTCCCCGGCGCCGACAGGCCCCGGACCACCGCCCCGCCCGCCACCCCCGACATCCCGGCCCCCGGCTCCGCAGGCCCGGATCACGGTCCGTGGCCGAGACGCGCCGAACGGGACGGCTCCCGCGGCGCGGTCTGGTCCGGCGCCGCCCGCCGCACGACGGCCCGGGACCCCTCGGACCCACGGGTCCCGGTCGCCGCCGCGCACCGGGACCCCGGGCCGCGGCACGCCGACCGCTCCGACGGACCGGCGCCCCGGCCGGACGGCCCTGCACGGCCCGACGGCCCCGCTCGGCCCGACGGCCCTGCACGGCCCGACCGCCCTGCCCGACCGCACGACCCGTCGCGGCCGGACGGCCCCCTCCGTGGCGACGGCCCGCCGCCCCGCAGGCCGGCGGGCCAGGAACCGCGTCGCGGCTCCGCACCGCCACGCAGGCCCGGTGCCGGCGGCCCACCCGCCGGTCGGCAGGACCAGCCGCCCGGAGGACGACCCGAGCAGCGCAGCCCTGCCGCCCCGCCGGTTCCTCCTGGGCGCAGCCGTCCCGCGAGGCCGGGCGGATCCGGCGGGCCGGGCTCGCCCGCTCCCGGCGCAGTCGAGCCCGGTGGCTCCGGTGACCCGCAGCGCGGGTCCGCGGGCAGACCCGCACAGCCGGGTC
>NZ_JAODNI010000012.1 GCF_025465255.1 Pseudonocardia sp. | reverse complement strand
GGCCGAGGATGACCAGCGGCCAGGCGATGACCCCGATGAACGGGATCAGCGAGAACAGGGCACCGAGGATGCCGAGCACCAGGGCGGTGGTGCCGAGTCCGTTCTTCGGTGCGGGCGCCGGGGGCTGCGGCGCCCCGTTCTGCTGCGGCGGGCCCCACTGGGGCGGGACCTGGCCCTGTGGCTGGTGGTAGGACGGCGGCGGGGTGGTGGGCCGGTTGTCCGGCGGCTGCGAAGTAGTCACACCGGACGTTTCGCCAAAACGTGGCCGGCCGTTTCCCACGGGACGGCCGAATACGCATTATTGATGAGACATCCGGCGTAGACTTGACTAGACCAGATAGCCGGTATCGGCTGCATCCTCGCCTGGGCCAGATGCCCCTTGCTCGTGCGCCTGGAATCGACCGCGGGCATGAGCGGCCGCGGGTCGAGGTTGCTCGGCAGTCACCTCGTGTCGGCTACCAGTGCAGCCAGCTGATGAGCTGTTGGCCTAGCTGCATTCCGAGCAGCCCGACCAGAGCGACCGGGGGTGGCGCGGGGGAGCGCACCTTGAGCAGCCCGTAGCCAACGCCGACGAGTACTCCGATACCGAGGGATATCGTGGACGAGCTGTCGGGGGTGGGCTCGATCAGGGTGAGGTAGTCGATCAGCAGCAGGCGGGAGTGCGGGGCGCGTTCGCGTGCCCGCTCCACGATCTCGGCCTGCGCCGCGGCGACCGCGGCGAACGCCTCGGGGTTCGATTCGGGGGTCGTGCGGAACCTGACGAGATCACCGAGCCGTTCGCGCCTCGACGCGGACAGCAACGGCAACCGGCGCGCCACCGTGGTCGCGGCTGCCCCCGCGAGCAGGGTTCCCACGTAGCCGAGGTCGTTGCCACCGGCCGTGATGGTCACGAGCGCGGTGTCCGGGATGACCGCCTCGATCTGCGGTGGGCGCTTGTTCTGGGGGTGGTGAGGATGGTGGCCGTCGTCGCACCGGAGTAGGTGACGTCGACCAGGTCGAGCTCCAGGGTCTCCGCGATCCGGTGGGCGTAGTTGCGGCCCGAGCGCAACGCGCTCCTGTCCAGCACCGGTGTGATCCCGGGACCTGCGGCGAAGGAACTGCCCATCGCCACGTACTTCGAGCCTGGTTGCAGAGCCATGTCCGACAGCGTCGGGGCGCCGACGGTCAGTCGCCAGGGATCCCGGCCGGGCGGGGCTGCGGTGCGTACTGGACGGAGCCCCATGCGGCCTGGGCGCCGCTGTCGCCGATCCGGACGACCTGCACGGCGGAGACGGCGGCGAACAGCACCGTCAGGACGGCCAGGACCACCAGGGCGACCCGCGCACCCCCGCTCGTGACCGCGGCGGGCGCGGCCATGGTTCCGGGGCCGTCGGCACGGGCCACGGCCAGGGTTCGCTCGCTGCCGCGGCGACGAAGGTGGTCGAGGACCACGAGGGCGAGGACCGCCACGAACAGCGGAGCGACGAACACCAGGAGCTGGTCCCCGAGCTCGGCGTGGGTGGCGATTGCCGCGGTGCGCGGAAGGTTGTGCTCGAGGCCTTCGCCGGTGCTGGTCGCGAGGGGGACGGAGATCGCGGCCAGCGCGGTGACCACGACGACCGGCCACCCCCAGCGAGGGCGCATCCTGGGCCAGACGGCGACGAGCACAGTGCCGATCACCGCGGCGGGGACCAGGACCACCACGGCGTGCACCAGGAGCGGGTGCAGCGGGAGTCCGGACAGGAACGTGGGCACGGGCGACCTTTCGGAGCGGGACGTGTCGCCACCGATCGTCGCGGGTGAATCTCAGAGGTTCCTTGGAACCGGGACAGGAGCGCCCGGCAGGGTGAGCCTGAAGACTGCCCCTCCGTCACCGGCCGCGGAAACGAGGTCGACGCGTCCCTCGTGGGCTGCGGCGATCTCGGCAACGAGGGCGAGCCCGAGACCATAGGGCCGCCGTCCGGTGCCGATGGGACGTGCGGCGGTGGCGAAGCGGTCGAACAGCCGGGGCACCTGTGTGGGGTCGACGCCGTCTCCGTCGTCCCGGACCTCGACCACGGCGTGGCCGTCGTCCGCCCGAATCTCGACCCGGACGGCACGGCGGGCGTGGCGGACCGCGTTGTCGACCAGCGCAGTGACCGCACGCCCCAGCGCTGCCTCGGACCCGAGCGTGGACACGGAGCCGGGGGCGTCGAGGTGCAGGGTGATCTCGCCGCCGTTGCCGGCCTCGGCCTGAGCGGCGGCGAGCACCGCACGGCACAGAGCGACGAGGTCGACCGGCTCGCGTGGCCGCTCGGCGAGGGGATCGGCGGCCAGGAGCAGGTCCTCCAGGATCGCGGTGAGGCGGCGGCTGTCGCCCACCACACCCTCGATCTCGTCGAGCAGGCGTTGGTCGGATGTGGGGTCGCGGCGCAGGCGCCGGCGTAGCAGCTGTGCGCGGGTACCGAGCAGCGTCAATGGGGTGCGCAGCTCGTGGCCGGCGTCGGCGACGAAGCGACGTTGCAGCGCCAGTGCCGCGGACAGTGGGGTCATCGCCCGGTGCCCCAGCCAGGTCCCGGCGACGCCGGAGACGAGCAGCCCGGCCAGGCCGATGGCGAGCATGG
The DNA here is from genome assembly GCF_025465255.1 of Pseudonocardia sp. Taxonomy (GTDB): domain Bacteria; phylum Actinomycetota; class Actinomycetes; order Mycobacteriales; family Pseudonocardiaceae; genus Pseudonocardia. The sequence continues at coordinate 7,621 of NZ_JAODNI010000012.1, read as the reverse complement.
CTCCCAGCAGCCGGTTGCGTTCGGCGTGGTTTGCGGTCAGGTCGAGGATCGCCTGCACGGTGACACCGTCGGGCCGGCGCATCGTGGAGATCTCGTACTGGATCTCGCCGACGTTGCGTTCGACCGCCGGCGGCGATCCGCCGCCTGCTGCGTCGGCCAGGGCGGCGCGGTCCGCGACCCCGGCCGGGAGCCCCGGCGTCTCGTGGACGGCCCCGTTCGCGGTACGGAGGACCAGAAAGGTGCCGGACGGCGGGTCCTCGACGTCGTCGGCGTGCGCGATCGCACTGTCGAGCTGTGCGCTGACCTGGGTACGTTGGGCATGAATCAGGATGAGACCAGCCGCCGCGGTGAGCACGACGACGAGCAGAGCGGCCAGGGCCGCGGCCTGGACCCCGAGCCGGATCGCGGCCCGCCGGGCGAGGACGGCCTCGCCGGCGGGGTGTGCGGTCATGTCGCCGGCCTTCCGAGCCGGTAGCCGCGTCCGCGGACGGTCTCGATCACGCCGCGACCGAGTTTGCGGCGCAGGTAGTGGACGTAGGTGTCGACCACGACGGGGTTCTCCGCTTCGGGGAAGGCCAGCGCCAGCAGGTCGTCGCGGCCGAAGACCTGCCGGGGGCGGCCGGCGAGGGTGGCCAGGAGGTCGCGTTCGCGTGCCGAGAGTCTGATCCGGCCGGTCGCGGTGACCACCTCGCTGGAGTCCAGGTCCAGGTGGGCGTCGCCGACGGGTAGCAGGCGGGCGGTGTCGAGATGGCGGCGGCGCAGGGCGCGCAGGCGCGCCAGGAGCTCGTCGACGTCGAACGGTTTGGCCAGGTAGTCCTCCGCGCCGGCGTCGAGACCCGCGACCCGGTCCGCCGGGTTGCCGAGGGCGGACAGGATCAGCACCGGGATCACGATGCCGCTCCGGCGGAGCCGAGCGAGCAGGTCGAGACCGTCCACGGCCGGGAGCCCGCGGTCCAGTACCGCGACGTCGTAGCCGCGGGTCAGGCCGTAGTGCAGGCCGGTATGCCCGTCATGGGCGACGTCGACGACGTAGCCCTCCTCGGTGAACAGTTCTGCGAGCATCTCGGCGAGCTCGGTCTCGTCCTCGACGAGCAGCACGCGCGCCGAGGCGCCTCGCAGGCCGGACTCCGAGGGACTCCACATGGTGGCCATCATGGAGCCACGGCGCTCGTCCTGGCCGCCGGGTCCCGCTGGAACCGTGCATCGCGGTCCCAGGAAGTTCCAAGAAAGTCGGCGTTCGCTTGGTCAGATGAACGAGAACCAGCCCGCTCGGCGCGAGGCCCGCGACCGGGCGGTGCGACGGGCATCGAGGACGACCGGATGGGCGGCCATCGGGGGTGTCGCTGCGACCGCTGTCGCCGCCGTCGTGTTCGCCCAGTCCTCCGCGTCGGCCGCGGTCCCGGTGGACGCGGGCGCAACGGCTTCCTCCCGGCATCCCGCGATCCGCGGCGGGCTGGTGGCCCCGCCGAACGGACCCCAGGCTTCTGACACCACAGGGTCGGGCGTGGGCGCCGGCTCCGGACCGTCCCTGCAGCCCCCCGCGGCCGCCCCTCAGGCGTCGTCAGGCGGTCATGCACACACCCGTTCGGGGGCGTCGTGACCGCCCTGACGTCGGGCGAAGTGCGGGGGCGCTGATGTGGACCTGGTACGCCAGCCGCGGCGCCGGACTCGTGTCGATCGTGCTGCTGACGGCGACGATGCTGCTGGGCATCTCCGGGATCGCCCGCGCGGCCTCGGCCCGCTGGCCCCGGTTCGCTCTCTCACGACTGCACCGCAACCTGTCCATGCTCGCGGTCGCCTTCGTGGCGCTGCATGTGGCGACGGCCGTACTCGACGGCTATGTCGCCATCCGCTGGATCGACGTCGTCGTCCCCTTCCTCGGCACCTACGAACCCTTCTGGCTGGGACTCGGCGCGGTCGCCCTCGACCTGCTGGCCGCGGTCGTCGTCACCAGCTTGCTGCGGACGCGGATGGGGCTGCGGGCCTGGCGGGCCGTGCACTTCTGCGCCTACGTGTGCTGGCCGGTCGCGGTCGTCCACGGGCTCGGGCTCGGTGGTGCGGACTCGACGACCGGGTGGGTCCTCGCCCTGACCCTGACCTGTGTCGCCGCCGTGATCGCCGGGTTGATCTGGCGAGCCCGGGCATTGACTCGCGACGACACGCCGGCGGTGACACGGTGACCAACGCCCGCGTCGATGCCGACCGCCTCCCACCTGACGTGCGGCTGCTCGCCCCCTGGTACGCCGACCAGCGGCCGGACGACCTGGCCGCGCACGTGCGCCGCCATGGGCCGCTACCGGAAGCCGGGGCGGAGGAACTGGCCGAGCTCGTCGACGACGCGGGTCTGCGCGGACGGGGTGGAAGCGGGTTTCCCACCGCGGTCAAACTCCGCGCGGTCGCCGCCCGCCGCCCGCGCCGGCTCGGAAGCAGGCGGGCCGTCGTCGTCGCCAACGGCTGTGAGGGTGAACCCGCGTCCGGTAAGGACGCCGCCCTGCTGCACTGCGCCCCGCACCTGGTCCTCGACGGGATCGCGATCGCAGCGACAGGGCTCGGCGCGAGCGAGGCGATCCTGTGCGTCCACGAAGGCTCACCCGGCCTCGAGCCGCTCCGCCGCCACGCCTCGGCCCGCCATGATCCGGTGCCGGTGCGGATCGAGACCGTCCCCGCGCGGTACGTCGCCAGCGAGGAGTCCGCCCTCGTCCAGTACCTCAACGGCGGCCCGCCCGTACCGACGACCGCCCCGCCCCGCCCCGCCGAACGCGGCGTCGGCGGCGCCCCGACCCTGGTCGACAACGTCGAGACCCTCGCCCATCTCGCCCTCATCGCGCGCCACGGGCCCACCTGGTTCCGGGCCCTCGGCACCCCCGACCTGCCCGGGACCCTCCTGGTGACCATCGGCGGGGCACTCCGCCGACCTGGCGTCGTCGAGATCGCCGCCGGGACACCGATCGGTGACGTCCTCGATCTCGCGTGCGGCCCGACGGAACCGGTCCACGCCGTGCTCAGCGGCGGCTACGGCGGTGCCTGGCTCGGCCTCCACGATCCCGCGACCCTTCGCACCCCGCTCACCCACGAGGCCCTTCGAGCCGCGGGCTCCGTACTCGGCGTGCCCACCCTGCTCGCCCTGCCCGCCCGTGCCTGCGGGCTCGCCCAGACCGCACACCTGCTGCGCTACCTGGCCGGCGAGTCGGCCGGCCAGTGCGGCCCCTGCCGGTTCGGGCTCCCGGCAGTCGCCGACGACGTCGCCGCCATCGTGCACGGCACCCCCGAGGCGCGCCGGGCACACGGCCGCCTGGCCCGGCGCCTGGACCTCGTCGCCGGACGCGGCGCGTGCGCGCACCCCGACGGCGCCGCCCGACTCGCCCGCAGCGCCTTGCGGGTGTTCGCTCAGGATCTGAAGCAGCACCTCGCCGGACAACCCTGCCGGGCCGCAGCCGGAGCCCCGGTCTTCCCGATGCGGGAGCCGTCGATTCCCCACCTCCCGGCCCAACGTGCCCGACCGGGCACAGGAGCGAGATCGCGATGACACGGACCCGGACACCCTCGCGGAGCGCCGCTCACCGTCGCCGAGGGCCGCAACTGAGCGTCGACCCGATCGCCTGCGCCGCACACGGCCTGTGCGCGGACCTGCTCCCCGACCACGTCGGGCTCGACGAATGGGGCTATCCGATCCTCGACCACGGCCGATCGAGCGGCCCGATCGGCGCCGACCAACTTCCCCACGCCCGCGCCGCAGTGAGCGCCTGCCCCACCCTCGCCCTCCGCCTCGACCACCCGCGGGACCCGTCGTGAGCTCCCCGGATGCGGCGCAGACGGACGCTCACGACCGAGAGCCGCACGTCGGTGGCCTCGGCGGCAAGCTGAACTGGCTCCGCGCCGGCGTGCTCGGTGCGAACGACGGCATCGTCTCCGTCGCCGGCCTGGTGGTCGGCGTCGCGGGCGCTACCGCGGCACGGGCACCGATCTTCACCGCAGGTCTCGCCGGCCTGGTGGCCGGTGCGGTCTCGATGGCGCTCGGCGAGTACATCTCGGTCAGCAGCCAGCGCGACACCGAGCTCGCGATGCTCGCCAAGGAGAAGCGCGAGCTGCAGGAGGACCCGGAGAGTGAGCTCGCGGAGCTCGCGGCCCTGTACCGGGCCAAAGGCCTCAGCGAGCAGACCGCCGACACCGTCGCGCGTGAACTGACCGCACACGACCCCCTGATCGCACACCTCCAGGCCGAGCTCAACCTCGATCCCACCGAGCTCACCAGTCCCTGGCAGGCGGCGGGCGCCTCGGCGCTGTCGTTCGTCCTCGGCGCGATCCTGCCGTTGCTCGCGGTCCTGCTCTCCCCCGCCGCATGGCGGATCCCGGTCACCGTGGCGGTCGTCCTGGTGGCCCTCGGTCTCGCTGGTGCGCTGAGCGCGCGCATCAGTGACACCGGCTCGCGCCGTGCGGTGCTCCGGGTCGTTGTCGGCGGAGCCGCCGGACTCGCGGTCACCTACTTCGTCGGCCACCTGTTCGGCGCGGCTGTGGCCTAGGAGGTCCGTGAGCATCGGGACCGGCCCGTGGCTCACGAAGCGGTGGTGATGAGCAGCGCCGGCCGGGCCCCGTGGCGGCCGGGCCGCTACTGCAGGGCGAGGGTCCGGATCACCTGGCGGGCGGCCTCTCCGCCGGACTCGACGGCCGTGCGCACGGCGGTCGGGACGTCGATGTCGTCGAGCAGCGCGGTGCTCACGGCCGCGACGGCCGCGGGAGAAGCGTCCCGGCGGGCCGCGGCGCGGTAGAGCGCCTCCAGCAGGTCGGAGGCGTCGTCGAGTCGGCGGGCTGGGCTGGTACCTGCTGCAGTGCCTCACGGCGGGCCAGCGGGCAGAGGCGGACGAGGCGGCGTGGTTCGGGTCGCCGCTGTCGTGGCCGCGCAGCGCGGGCACCTCTGTGCTCTCGGAGATCGTCGTCGGGCTCGGCGCATCGTTGGGGCGGGAGGCCGCCCCGAAGCTGATGGGCGCGTTGTCCGGGGGTCTGCTGGCGCGCTGGACCGGTATGGACGCGGGCCAGCGCCGGCTGCTCGTGGCGTGCGGCGCGGGGCTGGCAGCGGTCTACGACGTGCCGCTGGCCGGGGCCCTGTTCACGGCGGAGATCATGATCGGGGTCATCACGCTGCCCGTGGCGTTGCCGGCGCTGGTGTGCTCCGGCGTCGCGACGGTGACGGCCTGGATCTCCCTGCCCGACCAGGCCGTCTACCTCGGCGTCCCGGACCACCGGCTGACGGTGTCGGCGCTGGTGTGGACCGTGGTGGCGGGCCCGCTGATCGGCATCGTCGCCGTGGGGTTCATCCGGCTGATCGCCTTCGTCTCCCACCACCGGGCGCGCGGACGGCAGGTGCAGATCGCGCCGCTCGGGGCGTTCGGGCTCCTGGCGGGGCTCGGGCAGTTCTTCCCGCAGCTGTTCGGCAACGGAAAGGGCATCGCACTCGACGCGTTCATGGGAACAGCGGGATGCTGCTCCTTCTCGCGTTGCTGGTCCTCAAGCCCCTGGTCACGGCCCTGTGTCTGGGGAGCGGCGCGTCAGGCGGCCTGCTCACCCCGACGCCGGCCACCGGCGCGGCGCTGGGCGGCTTCCTCGGGATCGCCTGGTCGCATCTCTGGCCCGGCACACCGGTCGGGGTATACGCGCTGCTCGGTGCCGCAGCGCTGCTCGGAGCGGGCATGCAGGCTCCGCCGACCGCACTCGTCCTGGTCCTGGAGCTCACGCACTCCGGCTTCGCGATCATGGTGCCGCTCGTGATCGCGACATCTCTGGCGACCGCGGTCGCACGACGGGTGGACGGGTACTCGATCTATTCCGGGCGGCTCGCAGCACGACCGGGTGCGGCGGGGCCCCGAGCTCGATGATGTCCGCCGGGCCGCTCGTGGCCCCAGCTCGCGACGCGGGAGGTTCCTCGCCGATCCGTGCACCCGATCGGCGGTCCGGGCTCTGAGGATTCTCCAAGAACTCGTGACGAAGCTGCACTCATGGATTCGCCCGTTTCAGTCCGGCTCGAGGCCTGTGAGCGCGGGCTGCGCCGCGCCAGGCGGACGACCGGGTGGGTCGCGGCCGGCGGGGTCGCGGCATCCGCGCTCGCCGCGGTCGCGTTCTCCCAGCCCGCCGCCTCGGCGTCCTCGGCCGCAGCTGCGCCCCCGACCCGGTGGTCCGCGCCGCCGTCCTCCGACCCTTCACCCCTACCGGCCCAGGCCCCCACGCCGACCCAGGCCCCCGCGCGGCCGAATCCCGGCCCGGCGACGCCGGCTGCTCCGCGCAGGTCGCGCCAGGTCGTCGTCCCGCCGAACGGATCGTCGACGCCCACCCTCCGTGCCCCGGTGCAGCCGCCTGCGGCTCCCACCGGATCGGGTGGGTCGCACGCCAGGTCGGGAGCGTCGTGACGACGGTCGCCGCGCCCGAGCCGTTCGCCGAGAGCTTCCCGGCGCTCGGCACGACGGCGACGGTCCTGGTGACCGAGCGGAGCGCGCTCGGCGACGCCTCGAGGATGCTGCGCGACGACCTGGACGAGCTGGACCGCGCCTGCAGCCGCTTCCGGGAGGACTCGGAGATCCGGCGGCTCGACGACGTTGCGGGCGCTCCCGTGGTCGTCGGTCCGGTGCTGGCCGATCACCTCGACGCCGCGTTCCGGGCGTCGTCGCTGACCGACGGCATGGTCGACCTCACCGTGCGGACCTCGCTGTCGGAGCTGGGGTACGACCGGGACTTCGCCGAGGTCCGGGGCGTGGGCCCGAAGGTGGGCGAGCCTTGCCCGGCGCCGGGATGGTGGCGGGTTGGCTGGGACCGGGCCGAGCGGACGATCGTGCTGCCGCACGGCGTCGGGCTCGATCTGGGAGCCACTGCGAAGGCTCTGGCTGCGGACCGGGCGGCGCACCGGATCACCGCCGCCCTGCGCTGCGGGGTGCTGGTCAACCTGGGCGGGGACATCGCCGTCGCTGGGGCGGGACCGGCGGCGGGCTGGCGTGTCACGGTGACCGACGATCACACGAGTACCGGGTCCGCGGACCAGCTCGTCGGCATCCACGCCGGCGGGCTGGCGACGTCGGGCGTGGTCCGGCGCAGGTGGCGGCGGGGCGGGGCGGAGCTCCACCACATCGTCGACCCGCGGACCGGCATGCCGGCCGACGGCCCGTGGCGGACGGTCAGCGTCGCGGCGGGATCCTGCCTGGACGCGAACATCGCCAGCACGGCGGCGATCGTGCTGGGTGAGGACGCGACCTGCTGGCTGACCGAGCGGGGGATCCCGGCCCGGCTCGTGACCGCAGCCGGGGAGGTCCGCACCGTCGGCCGGTGGCCCATCGGTCACCGCCGCGGGGCGGGACGTCAATGAGGTCTTTCCACTTGGCGTCAGCCGGCCTGGATGAGGACCAGGACGGCCTTGACCAGGTCGGTGACCCGGCGCGGGAGCAGCGGAGCCTCCGCAGGACGCGCCAGGCCTTGAGCTGGGCGTTGGCTCGCTCGCCGCGGTCACGGCGACTGCTGGTGGCAGGCGGTCGGGCTGCGGCGACGAGCTCGGCGGCGCGGCGCGGGCACGACCGGATCTTGCGCAGGTTGCGCCAGTTCTTCAGCTCGGCGTTGACCCGCTCGCCGGGTCCGCGGCAGCGGG
>NZ_JAODNI010000087.1 GCF_025465255.1 Pseudonocardia sp. | reverse complement strand
CCAGGGCGTCGATCTCGTCGCCGACACCGGATCGGCGGGGCCGCGCGGTGCTGGGTTGTGGTGTCTCGACAAGGACGTCGTGTCGTTCGCAGAACATCGCACACCTCTGTGCGCGCAATCCTGGGTGGTGGTGCACCACTCGGCGTAGTGCACGGACGGGCGGCCGTGTCGGCACGACCGTGCATCGCCCTGGACCGCGCAGGGCTCGAGCCTCTGAGTTGGATTACCGCTGAAGCACCGGCAGGTGCTGCTGACTAAGCGGTTGCGAGAGGTGCGAGATTGTCACAGGCTCGGGGACGGGACAAGGCCGCGGAGCGCGCGTGTCCGACGAGACGATCATCGCTGGTCGTCGAGCACGTCCGTTCCGTGCCGAAACGCCGGTCAGGCCGACGACGACCTGGCGATTCGTCGAGCTCGGCTCGCCGGGAGATCGGGTGTACGTAGTTCTGACACCTGCTGCGACACTCGTCCGGGTGACGGTTGCGACTACACCGACCCGGCCGTCGCCGATGATCGCTCGGCTCCGGCCGCAGCCGCGTGCCTCGGTTCCTGGGGTCGAGGAGGGGGCGGCGAGCAGCCGCCGGCCGTGGGGCAGGTCCGTCGCCCCGGCGAGGAGAGGTGCAAGGACCTCGTAGAGGCAGGGTGATCGAGTACTGCATCGCGTGCACGGTCGTCTCCTCCTGCGAGGGCCACGGACTCGAGCAGGGCTGGGAACCGCTCGGTCCCGGGAGCTCCGCAGCCGGGTCGGAGGACAGGCGTTCCGGTGCGGAGGTCATGGCCGAGGAGCCTGCGCCCCGGCACGATCCGGGGGAGCGCGGGCGAGGGCTCGAGGCCACCGCTGTGCGCGGACGCGACGCCGCCACCCAGCGGTACGAGCGCGACCGCGACGAGCAGCGCGGCGGGGGCCGCGGAGGAACGTGATCATGGTCTATCGGCTCGCGGGCTCCACGGAGGCCCGGTCGATCCGCCGCGACCCGCGGTCGACCAGGGCGCCGAAGACGAGCCCGAGCACGGTCCAGAGCATCAGCTGGCCGCCGAGCGAGGCGAGCCGGAAGTCGTAGAGCACGGTGGCCGGGAAGCCCGCCGGGGTCTCGTCGACCACCGGCAGGAGCGCACCGACGACGCCCATGACGACGACGTAGCCCAGCGCCGCCAGGAGCACGCCGTTCCAGCTTCCGAAACGGGCCACGAGCCGGCGGCCGAGCAGCACCGCGCCCGCGGCGACGAGCACCGAGGCCGCCACCATGAGGACGTACGTGCCGGTGCGGGCGCCGATCGTGTCGTCGATGCTCGACGCCGGCGGGTTCGCCGGGTACTTCAGGAACGGCACGACGACCACGACGACGAAGCCCACGAGCGCCAGCACCGCGGACGTCGCCCGCCCGCTCAGCCGCCCGAGCCGGCCGTACGCGGCCGCGAAGGCCAGCGCGAAGATCCCGCCGATCGCGACCCCGTAGAGGAGTAGCGCGACGGCCAGGCCGACGGTGCTCTGCGTGCCGCGGCTGACCATCTCGACACCCGCGGGCTCGCCGGCCGCCTCGCCGAGCCGCTCCTCGAAGGCGATCCCGCCGTCGAGGGCGGGCTCACCGACGAGGTACTGGAACACGAAGGTCAGCACGGCGGCGGCGATCCCGGAGATCATGCCGCGGATCAGGAGGGTTCTCACCATGGGAGGTCGCGTTCCTGGTTCAGGACTAGTGGCAGGGGAAGCCGAGCAGGTGGCGGCCGTCGTGCACGAACTCGTGCACCATGCTGCCGGAGAACACCGAGGTGGCGCCCTGGTCCATGCCGACCAGGTAGAGCAGGGCCAGCAGGATGACCCCGGCGAAGATCGCCCACGGGACGAGCTCGCGGACCGGGACGACCGGTGCCGCGGAGACGGGGAGTGTGGCGGCCTGGGACATCGGGAGCCTCCTGGTCATGGGCAACACCTGAACAGTTGCGCAGATGAATATTGGAGGACGGCCGGTGGGGTGTCAACACGCGCGGCGGCACACTGGACCGGTGACCTCGCGCCCGGCGTTCGTGCTGCACGAGCACCGCCGTCCCCGGCACCACTTCGACCTGCGGCTCGAGGAGGGCGGGGTGCTGCGGTCCTGGGCGGTGCCGAAGGGGCTGCCCGAGCGGTCCGGCGCGAACCGTCTCGCGGTGGCGGTGCCGGACCACGACCTCGAGCACCTGACCTACTCCGACGCGGACAAGGACATCGCGGACATCGGCTGGTGGGAGGAGCACGACCGCGACGAGCGGCGGCTCGTCTTCACCCTGCACGGACGGCTCGGCGCGCGCCGCTACGCCCTGATCCGGACCGCCTCGGACTGGCTGCTGCACCTCACGAAGGAGCAGCCCGGGTCCGCCGATCCCGGGTGAGCCGGGCGCCGGTCAGCGCGCGGCACCGAGCCCCTCGGGAAGACGTTCGGCGAGCGCGGTTCCGGCCGCGGCGAGCCACCGCGCCGGGTCGGCCATCGACGCCCGGGCGGAGCCCGCGAGCTCCGTCAGGGACACGGCGGCGACGGCGGGCGGCTGCAGGTCCGCCGCGACCTGGCCCGCCACGATCGCCACCGGCGTCGGTGCCGCCACGGTGAGCACGTTCCCGACGACCTTGCCGCGGGTGGACTGCGAGTCGAACCGGCCCTCACCGGTGATCAGCAGGTCCGCGGCGGGCACCGCGGCCTCCAGCCCGGCCACCGCGGCGACGGTCGCCGAACCGCTCACCATCCGGCCGCCCCAGCAGGCGAGCAGCCCGAACGACGTGCCGCCCGCGGCGCCCGAGCCGGGCTCCTCGCCGCTCACGCCGAGTACCGCCGCCAGCCTGCCGAGCGCGGCGTCGAGCTCCTCGACCTGCTGCGGAATCGCGCCCTTCTGCGGCCCGAACACCGCGGCCGCACCGTGCGGCCCGAGCAGCGGGCTCGTCACGTCCACCAGGTACTCGATGCCCTCGGACGGGCTCGGAACCAGCTCGGACAGGTCCGCGCGGGCGAGCCGGGCGAGCGCCCCGCCGCCGGGCGGGAGATCGTTCCCGTCCGCGTCGAGGAACCGGGCGCCGAGGGCGACGAGCGCGCCGGTGCCGCCGTCGTTGGTCGCCGATCCGCCGAGGCCGAGCATGATCCGCCGGGTGCCGGGATCCTCGACCGCGAGCCGGAGCAGCTCGCCGACGCCGCGGGTGGTCGCCCCCATCGGGTCGAGCTCGTCGAGCAGGGACAGCCCGGCGGCCGACGCCAGCTCGACGACGGCTGTCCCGTCCGGGCGCAGCAGCCACCGCGCCTGGACAGGCTTGCCGTCCGGCCCGCTGACGGTGGCCGTGCGGAGACACTCCTCGGGCAGGCCGTGACCGAGCGCGTCGAGGGTGCCCTCGCCGCCGTCGGCCAGCGGCATCAGCTCCAGCACGTCGTCCGGGCGCCGGCTGTGCCAGCCCGCGGCGATCGCCTCGGCGACGTCGGCCGCGTCGAGCGAGCCCTTGAAGGAGTCCGGAGCGATCACGACGCGGAGAGGGTGGGCCACGGCGCAGACCCTATGCAGCGGCGGCCCGGGCGGCCAGCGTCACCGTGATCAGACCGCGCCCCTCCGGGAGAACGCGCACGGAACGGGTCAGTACCGGCAGCGCAGCACCAGCATCGAGCGCGCCGGGACCCGCAGCCGTGCTCCCGGCCGCGGGTGCCGACGGCGGGTGTTCGCGAGCAGCGGGTCGAAGGTGTCGACCACCGTCTGCCAGACCTTCCCGTAGGACTCGTCGGGCAGGGTGAACGTGGTCTGCTGGTGGTGGGCGTTGACCAGCAGCAGGAACGAGTCGTCGACGATCCGCTCGCCGAGCTGGTTGCGGTCCGGGATGCCCTCACCGTTGAGGTAGATCATCACCGACCTGGTCTGGGCGCGGTTCCAGTCCCCGTCGTCCATGTGCCGGCCGTCTGGGCGCATCCAGGCGATGTCGTCGATGCTCGAGCCGTGGATCGGGCGGCCCTGGAAGAACCGCTGCCGGCGGAAGATCGGGTGCTCGGTGCGCAGGGCGACGAGGCGGGCGGTGAACTCGGTGAGGACGTCGTGTTCGCGGGCGGCGTCCCAGTCGACCCAGCTGATCTCGTTGTCCTGGCAGTAGACGTTGTTGTTGCCGCCCTGGGTGCGGCCGAGCTCGTCGCCGTGGGAGATCATCGGCACGCCCTGGGAGA
>NZ_JAODNI010000182.1 GCF_025465255.1 Pseudonocardia sp. | reverse complement strand
GAACGCATCGGCGTACTCGCCGCGCTCCGCGCCACGGGTCAGCACCGCCACCGTCTCGCCCTCGTGCACCCCGGAGAGGGTCAGCTGCTGCAGGCAGATGTCGTTGAACAGGTTCTGGTCCATGGCTCCTCCGGCCTCGACTCCAGATAGTCCGAACACTGACGATCGCGCAGTGCGCTCCGGACGTCAAGCGGTGGCGTGTGACGAATGTGCGAACCAAGGCCCACGGAGCCACCGGGAGACCGCTGCACACGGTGCTCACACTCCCGTCGCGAACTCAGCTCAACGGCGGCGGCGTGCGGGCGGGGTCCGGCAGCGCGATGTCACTCCTCCACAGGCCGCGGGGGGGGCGAACGCGCCCGGGCTGTGGGTCTGCAGGTAGGAGTGCAGCCTGGCAGAGCCGTGCAGGCGCTTCAGGCTCAGCCGGTGCAGATCGTCGTCGCGACGCCGTAGGGCAGCGAGTGCGCGGTTCGTGTCGCCGCTGGTGCGCAACGCCGCCACCACGTCTTCGATGATCGGCGCGCTCACCCTCGACGAGGACGACCGGCGGGTCCTTGCCGTGTGGACGGCAGACTGCGCCGAGCAGGAGCTCTCCCTGTTCCAGCACCGGAAGTCCCACAGGGGTCAGTAGACCGTGTTCTCCAGGTCGACGCCCGCGCTCTGCAGCTTGCGGTAGAGCGTCGTTCTGGAGATGCCGAGCAGTATCGCGGCCTCTTTCTTGTTGCCCCGGGTCTCCGCCAGGGCCTCCAGGATCGCGTGCACCTCGGCGCGCTCGAACCGGGTCAGGGTGGCTCGGGTCGCGGCGCGGCGCAGGTCGTTGGGTACGGACGCAAGGCCGATGCGCGGGCCGTCGGGGGCGGCGGCCACGATCCGGGACACCGCTGCCCGGAGGTCGCGGACGTTGCCCGGCCAGGACAGCCGGGCCAGCAGTTGCACGACCTCGGGCGCCACGGTGGCCGGTGCGGCGATCGCGGCGACGAGGGCGGCAAGGTCCCCGCGCCGATCCCGCAGCGGGGGCATCCACGCCGTCTCCTGCTCGACGCCGGGGAGCAGCGGTGCGTCCGGCCCGGTCGCCGTAACCGCGCACCACCATCCCCGGCCGCCGGCAGTGGCCAGCAGGGCGGCGAGGGTGCGCATCGCGGACGCCGACAGCAACTCGACGTGCCTGACGACGATCGCCCCGGGCCGACCGCCGAGCACGGAGCTCAGTCCCGCCAGCCACGACGCCTCCCCGTCCTGTACCGCCGCGGCCGCGTCGGCCTCGTGCGGCTCCGCACCGTGCCGGGCGCAGCCGGCCGCCACGGCAAGGGTCCGCTTGCCCGTGCCGGGCTCACCGCAGAGCACGAGGACGCTGCCCGGCGCGACGGCGCCCGCTCTCCGCAGCGCCTCGACGAACACCGGATCGCGACCGAGGAGGGTGCGCCGCAGCCGGTGCAGGGTGTCGTCGTCGGCGGAGGGCCTACCCGGCAGCGGGTCGCGGTCGTAGGCCGAGGGCCGGAGCTCGATCATCGCGCCGACCAGCTCACCGCCGTCGTGCAGGGGGGTGGTGCGCGTGCACGCCACCCTGCCGTCGGCGAGTGCGAGCTCGCCCCACACGGGTCCGTCGCCCACCCGGGCCGCGTCGTCCCAGAGGACCGCCTGGTCCACGCCTTCGAGGAGGCGGGCGGCGCGCGGGTTGGCGAGGACGACTCGCTCGTTGATCACCACGACGCCTCCGTGGCCCGGTCTGCTCGCCTGGAGGAACTGCGCCAGGAGCGCGCGTTCCCGGCGGGACTGCTGCTCGAGCAGCCTGCTCTCGATGGCGCGTGCCGTCTGCTCGGCGACGAGGGTGACCAACCGGTTGTCCCGATCCGCCGCGCAGGTGACGTCGAGCACGCCGACGCAGCGCTGACGCAGCGGATCGATGATCGGCACTCCCACGCAGGTGAACGCGACCAGGTCGGACGAGTAGTGCTCGTAGCCGTCGATCCGCGTGGTGCGGCCCAGCTCGATGGCGGTGCCGACCCCGTTCGTGCCGGTCACGTCCTCGCCGAACACGAACCCGGGCCCGACGTTGCGGGCGTCGAGCAGGCGCACCAGCGCCGTCTCCTTGGCCAGGCGGTCGAGGATGCGGCCCTCGGCGTCGCTGAGCAGGAAGCTGATCTGCAGGTCGCCGAGGCGCTCGACAACGGAGTCGAGGACGGGCCTCGCCGCGCGCAGCAGCGGCGACTCGCGGTCGACCTCGGGGCGGTACGGAGGAATCAGGCCGTCCACGGGCACCGACCAGCTGAGGCACCGACGCCACGACGAGACGACCTCGGCACGGACCCGCGCGGGCCCCCCGCCGGAACTGAGAAAGCGCTCCCGTTCATGAGCGAGCTGTCGCTCGAGCATCTCTGCCATGCGAACCCCGTCGTTCTTCGGCTCCGTCCAGCATGCTCCCGGCCCGAGGTGGTCCCGTGTTCACATCTGGAACACACGCACGCCGCGCGACGAGGACGGCTCCCCCGCTCACCAGCGTGACCTGCACGAGGCGGCTGCGGCGAGCGAGGGTGCGCGGGAGCGTGGCACCGCGCGTTCCCCGGGCCCGGGTCGACGGTGACCAGGACCCGAACAGCGGGCCACGGGCCCGTGTCCACAATCGGGACGCGGATGAGGCCCGTCGCGGTGCGACCGTCCGTGTCATGAGCATCACACTGCGTGGGGCGAATCCGAGTTACATGGCCCTGGACCTGTGGGACGTGCACCGCCTGAAGAACATCGCGAAGGACCACGACGCCCTCCTGTTCCCCGGGCGCGACGAGACGGGGATCCAGCACCTCGACAGCGACGAGAAGCTCGTGGCCATCGAGTTCTCGCCCGCTCACATCGACGCCTGAAAGGGATACCCATGAGCACACCCACCAGCGACGAGCTCGACGTCCTCGTCGTCGGGGCCGGGTTCGCCGGCCTCTATCAGCTCGACCGGCTGCGCAACCTCGGCTACTCCGTCACCGTCTTCGAGGCCGGCTCGGACCTCGGCGGGGTCTGGTACTGGAACTGCTACCCGGGCGCCCGCGTCGACACCTGGGCCCCGCTCTACCAGTTCTCCCGCGAGGACCTCTGGCGCGACTTCGACTTCACCGAGCTCTACCCCGGCTGGGACGAGGTTCGCCGGTACTTCCGGCACGTCGACCGGAAGCTCGAGCTCAGCAAGGACATCCGGTTCAGCACCCGCGTCATCGGTGCCGAGTTCGACGAGGAACGCCGGCAGTGGGAGGTGCGTGCCCGCGACGAGCGCACCGGCGAGACCTCGTCGGTGCGGGCCCGCTACCTCGTGCTCTGCACCGGGTTCGGGTCGAAGCCCTACGTGCCCGAGATCCGCGGCCTCGACACCTTCGCCGGCGAGTGCCACCACACCGCCCGGTGGCCGCAGGGCGGCCTCGACGTCACCGGAAAGCGCGTCGGGGTGATCGGCACCGGCGCGAGCGGGGTGCAGGTGATCCAGGAGTCCGCGCCGGACGCCGCCCACCTGACGGTGTTCCAGCGCACCCCGAACCTGGCCCTGCCGATGCGCCAGCAGCAGCTCGACGAGGCGGCCAACCGGGCTATGAAGGAGTCCTATCCGGAGCGGTTCGCGATGCGCGCGACGACCTTCGCCGGGTTCGACTACGACTTCCAGGACAAGGGCGCGCTGGAGGTCTCGGACGAGGAGCGCACCGCGGTCTACGAGAAGCTGTGGGAGACCGGCGGCTTCGTGTCCTGGCTCGGCACGTTCAACGACATCTTCTTCAACGCCGAGGCCAATGCCACCGCCTACGCGTTCTGGCGGGACAAGGTGCGGGCCCGCATCACCGACCCGGCCACGGCCGAGAAGCTGGCTCCGACGGTGGCGCAGCACCCCTTCGGGGTCAAGCGTCCCTCTCTCGAGCAGCGCTACTACGAGGTCTACAACCAGGACAACGTCGACCTGGTCGACCTCCAGGACACGCCGATCGAGCGAGTGACGGCGACCGGGGTGGTGACCGCGGACGGCCGCGAGCATGCACTCGACGTTCTCGTCCTGGCCACCGGCTTCGACGCGGTCACGGGCGGGATCACGGCCATCGACATCTGCAGCACGAAGGGCGATTCGTTCGCCGACGTCTTCGCGGCCGGGACACGCACCCATCTCGGGACGGCGACGGCGGGCTTCCCGAACCTGCTCTATGTGTACGGGCCGCAGAGCCCCTCGGCCTTCTGCAACGGTCCCACCTGCGCGGAGCTGCAGGGCGACTGGGTCGTCCAGTGCCTGGAGCACATGCGGAAGAACGGGCTGACCCGGATCGAGGCGACTCCGGAAGCGGAGGAGGCATGGGGTGAGCACGTCGCCGAGCTGACCGCGGACACGCTGTTCCCGTTCGCGAAGTCCTGGTACATGGGCGACAACGTGCCGGGTAAGAAGCGGGAGCTGCTGGCCTACCCCGGCGGGTTGCCGACCTACCTGCAGAAGTGCGCGGAGGCGGCCGAGCGCGGCTACGAGGGGTTCGTGCTGGGCTGAGGCCGATGCGGCTTCCGGGGCCGGCGCCCGCTCCACGCGGGTGGGCGCCGGCTCCCCGGTCTCGGGCATGTGCGGGCCGCTGCAGTGAAGCGACCGCGTGACCATGCCGCCGTCGGGAGCCCACCGGCCGGCCCGTGTGATGTCGGGCCCGTCCTGCGGCGGCGCCCGTCGTGACCGGCCGGAAAGACCACACGTCCGGGGGCGCGACGCCGGGTGCGGGGCGACCGGGCACGCTACGTCACCCTCCCGGGAGACGGGACCCGCGAATCGGGCCGGTGCCGGTACCGACACGGCGGCGCGGGTCACCGCCTGTACCTCTGCAGGTCGGACTGACCGGCGCACGGCAGAGATCCACGTCACCGCTGGGTGCGGTCTCGTTGCGGCACCAACGGGGCCTCCGGGCCCCGCCCGCCGCGCACCCCGTGCCGGAGGAGACGTTGCCGATCTCGCTCTGCTCGGACCATCCGATGCTGCGCCGCGCAGGCGTTGCGATCCTGGCCGTCCTCATCGCGGCCGCCATGGTGTCGGGCAACGCCCTCCTCGGGCACCGAGCGCATATGCGGCCGCTCCCTCCCTGGGCCTGGGGACGTCCGCGTCCTTCGCGATCCTGGCCGGGACTGCGGTCAACAGCACCGGTGTCTCGACCGTGTCGGGCGACATCGGTACCAGCCCGGCACGACAGTGACCGGCTTCCCGCCGGGCCAGGTCAAGAACGGCTCGATCCACATCGCCGACGCCGCCGCCGTCCAGGCACAGGCGGATCTGACCGCCGCCTACAACGATGCGGCGGCGCGCACGGCGGCCTCCACGGTGATCGCCGACCTCGGCGGGCAGACACTGCCTCCGGGGGTGCACCGATCGGCGACCTCGCTCACCCTGACCGGGACGCTCACCCTCGACGGCCAGGACGACCCGAACGCCGTGTTCATCCTCCGGGCGACCACGCTGACGACGGCGTCGAAAGGCATCGTGAGCCTCGTTCGCGGTGCTCAGGCGTGCACGTCTTCTGCAGGTCGGTGGCTCGGTGACCCTGGGCGAAGGCACCACGTTCGTGGGCACCGCGATGGCCCTGACCGCGATCACGGTGCACACCGGCACGACCGTGACCGGGTGGGTGCTGGCCCGCAACGGCGCGGTCGCCCTGGACGCCAGCACGATCACCCGGGCCGACCTGCGCCGCGAGCGGCTCGGCGGGAGCCGGCGGCACCGGTGGCGCGGGCGCGGGCGGCGCCGCCGGAACCGGGGGCAACGGTGGCGCCGGTGGCGCGGGCTGATCGATGAACTCCGGCGTGGCCGGCTAGCTGGCCCCAGACCGATGTCGTAGGTCCGGGCCCGGGCCGGGTTCAGTCGTCCCCGGCCAGAGAAGCGAACAGGAACCAGATGTAGCAGCAAACCCCGGCCGCCCACCTGCGCACACGGTCCGCCGTCGGGGAATCCCGGGGACGGCCCGGAGCGGCGGGCCGCCGCTCGGCGCCGGCCGCATCAGGGGGCCGGTCCGACGGCGACCGCCGTGACGATGACCTGGCCCGCAACTGGGCAGGATTGGCCGGGTGCACCAAGCGCCTGCCAGGTAGGACACCCGGTCCGATCGGCGAGAAGAAGGCATGCACAGCCCGGCACCCCGGGCTTCTCAGCGGTCGCGCCGGAGAATCCGCTCGCGGCGGCGCGGCAGGTGCACGCGCAAGCCCCCACTGCCAGCGGCCTCCATAGCGCCGCGCGTCATCGAGTCGAACCGGCCACCGATCAGGGCCGCGTCGACGAAGTCCGTGGTCAGCGCCGTCCACGCCCACCACTGCCGCAGCAATACATGGCCGGCACCGGGCAGCTCGACACGGCCGATTCGGGCACCCATCCGGCGCGCGCCCACCGCGAACCGGTAGGACATCACCGGATCGGTGTGCCGGTCGCGAGCGGCGTGGATCATGAGTACCGCCCGGCCCTTCAGTTGCCCCGCGGGATCCGACTCCTCCAGCCAGGGAGCAAGGAGTACGACACCGGCCACCCGCGCATCTCCGGCGACATGGACCGCCACCCGGCCGCCGAGCGAATGGCCGACCAGCCCCACGGGAACGGGCCCGTACCGCCCCTGCACCTCGGCCAGCGCCCACCACGCGTCGGCCACCGGGTCGGCGCGCTCGCCGTTCCACCCCCGGTAGCGGTAGCGCAGCAGGTGCACGGCGAGGCCTTGCCGCCGCCCCCGCCCGGCGATCCGCCCGGCCAGGGGCCACAGGAACGCCTCGGCCAACCACAGGTGCGGCCGCCTGCTCTCGGGCTCTCCGCCGGGCAGGAGCAGCACGACCCCACGCACCGATCGCGCCCCGCAGCGGCGGCTGAGCCTCGGCACACGCAGGTCCCTCCGCACCCGGCCAGTCTGCCCCGGTGCTCCAGGCGCCGTGCCGAACGACTCCCTGCCGCGTCAGGTCGCGATCATGCCGTCCCGTCAGAAGCCCTGTCCGCATGCAGCGTGTCCAGGGGGCTGCCGCTAGGGTTTCGACGGCCGCACACCGGGGGGCCTCGACCGCGACCACGTCGAGCAGGCAGCCGCACCGCGCCGGCTCCAGGCCTGCTCTCATGCGGGTTCCTCGGCAGCGCTCGCGCCGGCACGTTAGTCCCGGTCCGCCCACGCATGCCGGTGCTCATCCGGCGACCTACCGCTGGAAGCTGATGGTGTCGACGTCGGCTCGCTGCTGCGCGAACCTGGCCAGGGCGCGGCCGAGCTCGTCCTGCTCGGTCGTACCCGCCGTCGTGGCGGATTCCTGGTCCGGACAGGTGAGCGCGACGATCAGGACCGCTCCCGCGTTGGTCTCGGTCTCGAGCAGGTCGGCGAGCGCAGGGAGGCCGAGACTGCGGATCCGGGCCTCGACCGCCGCGAGCCGCACTCGGGCCGCGGTCAGGTCACGGTCGTGGTCGGCGGCGATCGCGGCGCGCTGATCGGCCTGGGCGTCGCGATGGGCGCGGATCAGAGCCTGCACACCGGGCGGTGTCGGAAGTGTGGCGGACATTGTCGTGCGCCTCCTGGAAGGGTCAGGAACAGCGTCACCCGAATCAGGTCTTAGATCTGGGAGACACGCCCTGATATGTAGTCCGTTCTGTCAAGGGGCAGGGTGCAGCTCGGTGGTGGCGAGCGTGTCGGCTCTCGACGCGTTGTCAGTCTGATATTCGCGGGTTGGTTACCGCAGGACGGACTGTTCGGCTCGCCTTCCCCGGCCAGGAACCGGGCCAGCCCGAACCCGGTCGGGCCGGCCTCGTAGGTGACCGCCACCGGCCCCGGCAACGACCGCAGCCACCCGAGCAGCTCCGCATGATCCGGTGTCAAACACCGCTCGAACACCTCGGCCGTCCGGGCGTCGACCCCGGAGGCCACCACCGATCGTGCGTGCACATCCAGCCTGCCACTCGTACACCTCCGGTCCACTGGGGCCTCCCACATCTAGTGGCTCTACCGGCCAGGACCCACTCCTGCCCGGCAACCCACGTTCACATGTGGCGAGGCCCCAACCCGGACCTCCATACCGTCCAAACAGGCGCGCCGGCTACGCGCAGCGCCAGGTCGCCCTTCGAGGTACTCATCAGCGGGGGCGCCCTCCGGCGCGAGGCGAGCACATCGCAGCACATCGGCCGCTGGGTGCGCTCTCTGGGCGGTTTGTCTTGCTGCATCGGGGGCATCCCGCGTCAATGGGTCAGTCGGAACGCCATCCCCGAGAGGGAATTCTCCCTCGAGAGCGGAGCCTTCCTCCGGAGCGGATCCTCTCCACCCGCCGGCTACTGCTCGTATTGGCCGCCGGCGCCGTCGTCGCCGTCGTCGCCGCCGTCCTCGGTGCGCCCGAACTAGCTCCGCTGGCCGGGTGGACCGTGACCGCGGCAGCCGCCCTGACCTGGGCGTGGATGATCCGCTGGCCACAAGATCACGAAGGCACCAAACGGCTCGCCGAGGCGGAGAGCCGGTCCCGGTCCACCGACGCCGCGGTCCTGCTCGCCGCGATCGCAAGCCTCGCCGCCATCGCCCTGGCCCTGGTCCGCGCCAGCAGCAACCAAGACCCGGTCGCGATCGCCCAGGTCATCCTCAGCGTGCTCGCCGTGGTCCTGTCCTGGGCTCTGGTGAACACGGTCTTCGCACTGAAATACGCGCGCCTCTACTACAAGGACGAGACCGCCGCCGACGGCGGCCTCAACTTCAGACAGGACCAGCCACCGGCCTACAGCGACTTCGCCTACACCGCGTTCACGGTCGGGATGAGCTTCGCCGTGTCGGACACCGAACCCACCACCACCAACGTTCGGAAGACCGCCCTCGGACACGCCCTGCTCTCCTACGCCTTCGGCACGGGCATCGTCGCGGTGGTCATCAACCTCGTGGCCAACCTCGGCCAGTAGTGGCGCGCTGGCCCCTTGACCGCCTGCACGGCGTGCGCCGCATGGTCGACGACCTGGAGATCAGCCTCTGTCGGATGGTCGAGATCGACGCGGGTGGCGCCGCCGCCTGCACCAAGGGCACCGAGATTCCGCTGATGTTCAACTGGGCCGACCTCCGAGGCGGTGTGGCTGCCGCACCGCACGCTGACACGCGGGGCCGCCGCGCTCGCCGAGGCGCAGCACGTCCCGGTGCTCTACGACTCGGGCTCCATCGCGCTCGCCCGACCATGGGGCCACGGTCGCCCATGGGGCCACGGTCGCCCTGGTCGAGGGTGACGTCGACCGGCGCCACCGGCGGTGCGACTGCCCGCCCGCTCGGCCAGCCACCGGGTGGTCACCCGTAGCCCGGCCCGATCTCCAGGACCGCGCCGCCGGGCTTCACCCCGTCGAGCGCCCCCGGCATGACCTGCCATGCCTCCGCTCCGCCCAGCCCAGCCCAGCCCACGGAGCGTCACAGCCGGCGATGGAATGCGTTCATCGGCATGCCCGAACGCTAGGTACCGGCAAGCGTGTCCGCGAGGCCGTATCGTTCCCAACCCGCCCGCATTCGGGACACCCCCCGCGTCCCCGGCCCCGAGGTCGTCGAGGTCGCCGTGAATTCCTCTGGCCGCACTCGTCCAAGCGTGAGCAACGGCATTGGACCGCGTGCAGGCCGCGCATCCCTCCAATCGACTCAACGGTCTTGGGGCGCTCGCCCTCCGGACGCAAATTCTCCGCACTTCGACCGTCGGCTGCCCTGGCGCCCGCGGAGCGGAGCAGGCACCATAATCACATGCCACGCTGGGCATGGAGCCTGATCCTCATCCTGATCCTTCTTATCTGGATCATCCCCAATCCGGCGACGGCAGGTGCGGCTGTCGGCAACGCATTTCAGGCCGTCGTCATCTTCTTCCGCAGCATCGGCAGTGCGGCCGTTACTTAGTTGATTCGAACTGAAGAAGAAGGCCGACTGTTCGGAAGCGGCCCGTAGGGGGTGACCGGCCGAGGAAGGTTGATCTCTGCCGGTGGTTCGATCATGCGGCGAGGGCTGCAATCTTGACGAGGTCGTGAGCCAGGACCCCGCGCCCGGTCCAGATCCAGGCTCCGTCGAGTTCGGGAAGGCGTGTGCGGTCCCAGCCGTACTGCCGTTTGAGGGTGCTGATGCGGGCTTCGCTGCCGGTGCGCCACTTGACGGTTCTGCGAAACGCGCGGCGCTGCTCATGGGCCTGGCGGTCCTTGCCGGGTCTGCCCTTGTGGGATCACCAGGGTGCGCACGCCGAGGGCGTGCAGGTCGTTGTCCACCGGGGCTTCGCCATAGCCGCGGTCGGCGGTGACCGTACGCGGCCGCCGGGGCGGCGGATGACCCGGCCGACCGCGGGCGCGAGTTGCAGGGCGTCGGCGGGGTTGCCGCGTCGACGGTGTGGTCGAGCACAATGCCGCCGTCATTTTCGACGACCTGGGTCTACGACCGCGACACAACTGCACCGTCGCAGGCTCGCCCGCATTCCGACTGGCACCGACCTGGTGTTCACCTCGGCCACGGGAACCACGCTCGATGCCCACAACGTCCGCCGCGCATTCCGACGGGACGCGATGAACGCCGGGTTAGACGCGCCCCTGTGGACCCGCGCGAGCTCCGCCACAGCTTCGTGTCGCTGCTGTCGGACTCGGGGGTACCTGCGGAGAACATCTCCAGGCTGGTCGGCACAGCGGGACGCTGTCGCGGAGACGGTGTATCGGCACCAGCTACGCCCGTGCTCGAAGAGGGGCGGTCGCAATGGACGAGATCTTCCCGGCAGAGGATGCGGGATAGACACTCAGTTAGTCGCTCAGCGGCCCGGGGGATCTTTACGAAGATCGACCCCTGGGCCTCTGACCAGGGTGGAGCTGAGGGGATTCGAACCCCTGACCCCTTGACTGCCAGTCAAGTGCGCTACCAGCTGCGCCACAGCCCCTTGCGATGACTGAACCGTACACGACGGCTGTGGAGCCGATTCCCGGGGGGTCCCGGGAACCGGCTCCACGGCGTCAGCCTGCGATTGCCTCGGTGAGCCAGTTCGTGTCGTTCAGGTCGACCTTGCTGCCGTCGACCATCACGGTCGGTGTCCCGAACCGGCCGTTGCTCTGCAGGGCGGGGTCCGCGACCGTGGTGTCGGTGGCCGAGGCGATGGCGGCGGCGTTGCCGTTGCCCGTGACGCACTGGCCGAACGTGTCCGGCGCGCCGAGGTCCGTGCCCTTCTGGATCAGCTCCTCGTCGCTGAGGCCGGGGCCGCCCTCCGCGGGCTGGGCCGCGTAGAGCGCGGCGTGGTAGGCGGGCCAGATGTTCGCGTCCGCGGCGCAGAGGGCGGCGTTCGCGGCGCGGGTGGAGTAGCCGGCGGGGCTCGAGTTCGCGTCGAGGAAGCCGAGCGCGTGGTACTCGACCTTGATCTGGCCGGCGTTGAGCGCGGTCGTCAACTGGTCACCGTAGCGCTGCTCGAGCCGCTCGCAGTAGGGGCAGAGGTAGTCCTCGTAGACCGAGATCGTCTTCGGCGCCGACGGCCG
Source organism: Pseudonocardia sp. (assembly GCF_025465255.1). Taxonomy (GTDB): domain Bacteria; phylum Actinomycetota; class Actinomycetes; order Mycobacteriales; family Pseudonocardiaceae; genus Pseudonocardia. Next base: position 35,923 of record NZ_JAODNI010000182.1, on the reverse strand, counting down.
GCCGGCGACGATCACGGTGTCCGCCCGGCTGACCGGGTAGTTCGCCGCCACCGGCGCGTTCGCCGCCGAGTTGCGGTTCACCGCGATCACGACGCCCACGATGATCGCCGCGACCACGACGATCGCGACGATCGCCAGTGCGGGCGTGTTGCCGAGGATGCCTCCACGGCTCGCCCTGCCGGTCGCCTTGCGTGCCGCCTGCAGCCGGGCCTCGGTCGCCGCCTGGCGCCGTTCCCGTTCCCTGCGCTCCGCACCACCCATGTCAGTCCCTGTCTCCTTCAGTTCCCCGAGCATCTCGCCGGGCCCCGACGCCCGCGGCTGCGGGCGCGGCGCCGAACCGGCCGTCGAGGGATCCCAGCGTCCGCGGCCGGACCGCGAGCCACACCGCCAGCACCATGAACCCGGTGTCCCGCAGCAGCTCCTGCACGTACTGGGTCTGCCCGGCCGCGACCGCGCCACCGCCGCCGAAGCAGCCGCAGTCGATCGACAGCCCGCGCGCCCACGCCTGGCTCACACCCGCGATGAACGCGACCAGCAGCCCGACGGAGAGCCACGCGACCAGCCGGGTCCCGACGCCGAGGAGCAGCAGCAGACCCAGGGCGAGCTCGAACCACGGCAGCACACCCGCCACGACCGACACCCCGAGCTTCGGCAGCACGTCGTACGCACGGACGGCCACGTAGGTCTGGTCCGGGTCGACGACCTTGAGCAGGCCGGACACCAGCCACACCGCCGCAAGCCCCAGCCGCGCGAGCGTGCCGACCACGTTCAGTACGCGATCCCTCGTCACGCGGCGCACCGTAGTCCCGCCACCTGAGACGTTTCTGAGTGCCCGGAGCAGGCCAGAACCGCTCGCGCGCGGACTCCTGCTCGAGGACCGGGTCCAGATCGGACAGCCGGTTCATCGACGCGGCAGCGCGCGCATCCGGCGCGCAGGTGGGGTGGCCCGATCCCCAAGCTCGTCCGCGGGATGCCGCATGCCGGAGAGCACGAGGTACGGCTTCTGCGGGTGGAACGGCTTGCGCCGCAGCGCACGGTTGGACTCGACGAGCACGACGCCCCGGTCCCGGTGCCCGTCCGTGGATTCGACGTGCGGGCCGAGCTGGTCCGCGAAGGCCCACAACGGTTCCCTCTCCCGAGTGTCGTGGCCGCGACGCGTCCGCGAGCCGATCGTCCTGGTGGGGGCAGCGGCTACGCTCGGCTGGTGAGCACTCCGGTCCCGGACGACGAGCTGGCCGCGCACGCGCAGGACCATCACCACCAGGACATCTCCGGTGGCTGGCTGCGCGCCGCCACGTTCGGCGCCATGGACGGCCTCGTCACGACCATCGCGCTGGTCGCGGGCGTCGGCGGCGGCGGCGGCGACCGCCAGTTGATCGTGCTGACGGGCATGGCCGGGCTCGTCGCGGGCGCGTTCTCGATGGCGTTGGGCGAGTTCGCGTCGGTCGGTACGCAGAACGAGGCCGTGCAGCAGGAGGCGTCGAAGGAACGCGACGAGCTCGAGCGCCACCCGAACGCGGAGAAGGCCGAGCTGGTCGAGATGTACCGGGAGATGGGTCTCACGGAGCCGACCGCGCAGGCCGTCGCCGAGGAGGTGCACGCCAACCCGGACCTGGCGCTGCAGGTGCACGTGCGCCAGGAGCTGGGAGTGAGCCTGGACGACCAGCCCTCGCCCTGGACGGCGGCGATCTCGTCGTTCCTGTGCTTCGCGATCGGCGGCATCATCCCGCTGCTGTCGTTCCTCCTAGGGTCGTCGTCGCTGGTCCTCGCGCTGGGGATCGGCGCGGTCGGCCTGTTCGTGGCGGGTGCGCTCTCGTCCCGCTTCACGGTCCGCACGTGGTGGGGCGGCGGGCTGCGGCAGCTGATGTTCGGGGCGATCGCGGCGGCCGCGACCTATCTTGTCGGCATGCTCATCGGGGTCTCCGCCGCGTGATCTGACACTCTGGAAGGGCAGACCCGACCCGACACGACCCTCCGGAGGCCGCGCGTGACCGCAGAGGCGCCCCTCGCCGGCGTCGAGGGCCTGGGCGCGCAGAGTCTCGTCGAGCTCGCGCTGCGCAGGCTCCGTGCGGAGATCCTCGACGGCGAGCTGGCCCCCGGGGAGCGCCTCGTCGAGGAGCAGCTGACCAGGCGCTTCGGGATCAGCCGCGCGCCGCTGCGGGAGGCACTGCGGCTGCTGGGCCAGCAGGGGCTCGTCGAGCACCTCCCCCGGCGTGGCGTGCGGGTGGCCGAGCTGTCGGCGAAGGACATCAGCGAGCTCTTCAGCCTGCGGGACGTGCTCGAGGAGTTCGCCGTGCGCACCGCGCTGGCGGGGGGCACGCCGGATCCGGCGCGGCTCGCCGCGCTGGAGCGCGCCACCGAGCGGATCGAGCGCGCGAGCGCCGAGAACAGGCCGGTCAAGCGGGCCGAGGCGCACCGCGAGTACCACCTGGCGCTCGTCGCCCTCGCCGGCCACCACCACCTGCTCCGCATGTACGAGCCCGTGATCCTGCAGCTGCAGCTCTACATGGCCACCAACATGCGCCGGGAGGCCGAGCAGCGCTCCGCTGTCGAGGGGGCGAAGCGGCACCGGCGGCTCTACGACGCCGTCGCGAGCGGGGACGCGGATGCCGTCATGTCCGCCCTGCACACCCACGGGGCCCAGACCTTCCTCGCGCCCGAGCTCGGGGCCGACACGCCCCACTGAGGCGTTCGTCACACGGCTTTAACCGAAAGCGTCCTCCACTGACACCAAACTGTCGACAATCGACGGAATGCAGACAGTCACAGGCGTCGCCCCACCGGGCGTCCGCGGGCTCCGGACGGCCTACTCCGCGGGGACGCTCCGGCCACGCGACATGGTCGAGGCCCTGCTCGAGCGGATCGCCGAGCGCGGCGACGACGGCGTCTGGATCACGGTCGCGAGCGCGGAGCAACTCCACGTGCGGGCGGCGGAGCTGGAGTCGATGCCCGCGGCCCGGCGTGACGCGCTCCCGCTGTGGGGCGTCCCGGTGGCCGTCAAGGACAACATCGACGTCGCGGGCCTGCCGACCACCGCCGCGTGCCCGGCGTTCACGTACACCCCGGCCCGGGATGCCGGCGCCGGTCGCCGGCTGCGGGACGCGGGCGCGATCCTCGTCGGGAAGACCAATCTGGACCAGTTCGCGACCGGGCTCAACGGCGGCCGCTCCCCCTACGGTGCCTGCGAGAGCGTCTTCGGCGGAGACCTGATCTCCGGCGGATCCAGCTCCGGGAGCGCGGTCGCCGTCGCCGCCGGACTGGTCCCCGTCGCCCTGGGCACGGACACCGCCGGGTCCGGCCGGGTGCCCGCCGCGATGAACGGGATCGTCGGGCTCAAGCCGACCCGCGGGCTCGTCGGCGCGTCCGGCGTCGTCCCCGCCTGCCGCTCGCTGGACTGCGTCAGCGTCTTCACCCGCGACCTCGATGACGCCGCGACGGTGCTGGACGTCCTCGCCGGACCTGACCTGGACGACCCGTGGTCCAGGCGGTCGACGCCCCCGCCGCCGACCACCGCGGTCCTCGCCTTCCCGGAAGCCCTGGACTTCGAGGGGGACGAGGCGATGGCTGCGGCGTTCGCCCGCGTCGCGGCGCGGGCCGCGAGCCACGCGAGGGAGACGATCCGCGTCGGCGCCGGGCCGCTGCGCGAGGCCGGGGACCTGCTCTACGAGGGGCCCTGGGTGGCCGAGCGGCTCGCCGTCCTCGAGGACTTCCTCGACGCCCACCCGGACGAGGTGCTCCCCGTGACCCGCACCGTGATCGAGCGCGGCGCGGACTTCAGCGCCGTCGACGCCTTCCGCGCCCGCTACCGCCTGCAGGAGCTGCGGGTCTGGGCCGCGGCGCTCTTCGCCCGCGCCGACGTGCTGCTCCTGCCGACCGTGCCGACGACGTTCACCCGCGCCGAGCTCGTCGCGCAGCCGGTGGCCCGCAACCTCGTCCTCGGTCGGTACACGCAGTTCACGAACCTGCTCGACCTCGCCGCCGTCGCCGTCCCCGCGGGCACGACCGCGGACGGCCGCCCGGTCGGCGTCACCCTCGTCGGCCCCGCCTTCGCCGAGGCCCGCCTGCTCGCCGCCGCCGCACGACTCGTCCGCCCATGACCACCACCGACCCCCGGGAGGCTCCATGACCACCACTTCCACCCGCACCCGGACCGCCCGGATCGGGCCCGTCGCCGCGCGGCCGTACGCGTGGCCGTTCGACGGGTCCGTGGAAGCCGCGAAGACCGCCCTGGTCTGCATCGACTGGCAGGTCGACTTCTGCGGGCCGGGCGGCTACGTGGACCGGATGGGCTACGACATCTCGCTCACCCGGGCGGGCCTGGAGCCCACGGCCCGGCTTCTCACGCACGCCCGCGAGGCCGGGATGCTCGTGATCCACACCCGGGAGGGGCACGCGCCGGACCTGTCCGACCTGCCCGCGAACAAGCGCTGGAGATCACGGGAGATCGGCGCGGAGATCGGCAGCGAGGGCCCGACCGGGAGGATCCTCGTCCGCGGCGAGCCCGGCTGGGAGATCGTCGGGGAGGTCGCGCCGATCCCGGGCGAGGTCCTGATCGACAAGCCGGGCAAGGGCGCCTTCTACGCGACCCGGCTCGACCTGGTGCTCCGCAGCAACGGGATCACCCACATCCTGCTGACGGGCATCACCACCGACGTCTGCGTGCACACGACCATGCGCGAGGCGAACGACCGCGGCTACGAGTGCCTGATCCTCGGCGACTGCACCGGCGCCACCGACCCGGCGAACCACGACGCCGCCCTGCACATGGTGACCATGCAGGGCGGGGTCTTCGGCGCCGTCGGCACCGCCGACGCCGTCGTCGAGGCGACCACCTGGAGCTCCGAATGACCCTCACGGTCGAGGCCGATCCCGGCCCGTTCACCTTCGACCCCGCGACCACCGCTCTGGTGATCATCGACATGCAGCGGGACTTCTGCGAGCCCGGCGGCTTCGGCGAGACGCTGGGCAACGACGTCTCGCTCCTGCGCAGCGTGATCCCGCCGCTGCAGGCGGTGCTCACCGCCTACCGGGAGGCCGGGCTCACGGTGATCCACACCCGCGAGGGCCACGTGCCGGACCTGAGCGACTGCCCGCCGGCCAAACTGAACCGCGGCGAGCCGTCGTTGCGGATCGGGGACCCCGGGCCGAAGGGCCGCATCCTGGTCCGCGGTGAGTACGGCCACGACATCATCGACGAGCTGGCCCCGCTGCCCGGCGAGCTGGTGATCGACAAGCCCGGCAAGGGCTCGTTCCACGGCACGACGTTCGGCGCCGAGCTCGAGGGGCGGGGTATCACGAGCCTCGTCGTTGCCGGCGTCACCACCGAGGTGTGCGTGCACACCACCGTCCGCGAGGCCAACGACCGCGGCTACGAGTGCCTCGTGCTCTCGGACTGCACCGGCTCGTACTTCCCCGAGTTCCAGGCCGCGGGCCTGGCCATGATCGCCGCCCAGGGCGGGATCTTCGGCTGGGTCGCGCCCTCGTCCGCCCTCCTGCCCGTCCTCACCCCCGCCGAGGTGGTCGCGTCATGAGCGAGACAGTCACGAAGCCCGAACCGATGAAGCTGTCCTGGTGGGTCTCCGGGGACACCAACGCGTTCTTCGGCCTGGGCTTCAACACCCTGGTCAACGTGCTGGTGCTCTCCGGGCTCTGCCTCGGGGTGGTGAAGATCCCCGGCGCCGAGGTCTTCGGCGTCATCCTCCCGGCCCTCGGCGTGCAGCTGCTGATCGGGAACGTCTACTACACCTACCTGGCCCGGCGGCTGGCCCGGAAGGACGGCCGCACCGACGTCTGCGCGATGCCCTACGGCCCGTCCGTACCGCACATGTTCATCGTCGTCTTCGTGATCATGTTGCCCATCTACCTGGCGACGAACGACCCGCTCGTCGCGTGGGCGGCCGGGCTCGCGTGGTCGTTCATCATCGGGCTGATCGTGCTGGTCGGGGCGTTCGTCGGCCCGTTCATCCGCAAGTACACGCCGCAGGCCGCGATGCTCGGCACGCTCGCCGGCATCTCCATCGCGTTCATCTCCATGCGCCCCGCGGCCCAGATGTTCGAGGCACTGTGGATCGCGCTGCCGGTCATGGTGATCATCCTGATCGGCTTCTTCACGGACCTGAAGCTGCCGGGCAACATCCCGGTCGGCCTCGCCGCGCTGCTGGTCGGCTCCGCGATCGGCTGGATCGGCGGGTACATGTCCGTGCCCGACGTCATGTCCGCGGCCCAGGACGTCGCGATCTCCCTGCCGACGGCGGACTTCGGCCGGCTCGGCCAGGGCCTCGCGAACGTCGCGCCGCTGCTCGCCACCGCCATCCCGCTCGGCATCTACAACTTCACCGAGGGCATGACGAACGTCGAGTCCGCCGCCGTCGCGGGCGACGAGTACAACCTGCGCGCGATCCTCGCCGCGGACGGGATCGGCGCCGTCGTCGGCTCCGTGCTCGGCTGCCCCTTCCCGCCCGCCGTCTACATCGGGCACCCGGGCTGGAAGGCCGCGGGCGGCCGGACGACGTACTCGCTCGCGTCCGGGATGGTCATCGCCCTGATGTGCTTCCTCGGGCTGTTCTCGCTGCTCGGGGCCCTGCTGCCGCTGCCGGCGATCGTGCCGATCCTGCTCTACATCGGGCTGCTGATCGGCGCGCAGGCGTTCCAGGAGACGCCCAAGCGGCACGCGATCGCCGTCGTCATCGCGATCATCCCCAACATCGCGGCCTGGGCGACGGGGTTGATGAACAACGCGTTGTCCGCGGCGGGGACGAGCGCCGCCCAGGTCGGCGAGGACGCGCTCGCCGGGGCGGGGCTGGTCTACCACGGCACGGCGTTGCTGGGCGGCGGCGCGATCCTCGCCGGACTGGTGCTCGGCTCGATCGTGGCGTTCATCGTGGACAAGAACTTCTTCGCCGCGGCCGCCTACAGCGCGATCGGCGGGGTGCTCGGGTTCATCGGGCTGATCCACGCCGAGTCCGTGGGCTGGAACGTGGGCGGGCAGATCGCGCTGGGCTACCTGTTCGCCGCGGTCGTCCTGGTGGTGTTCGGGCTCGTGACGCGGCGGCAGGGCACGACGGACCTGGAGCCGCGCACCGACCAGCCCGTGGCCGCGGACCTCGCCGCCGCCGAGCCGGGCTCGGGGGCGCCGCGGACCGACACCGCCCCCGCCGCCCCCGCGAAGGCCCCGCTGGTCGAGGGCCCCGGTACCCCGGCGACCGCGTGAGCAGCGCGGTCACCGGGCAGTCGGCTCCTGCGCCCCGGGCACAGGGCGCAGGAGTCGACGACCCGCATGTCGTCGCGCAGGTCCGGGCGGTGTTCGAGCGGTACGAGAGTGCCCTGCGCGAGGCCGACGTGGCGACGTTGACCGAGCTCTTCTGGGACGACCCGCGCTGCGTCCGCTACGGCGTGGCGGACCGCCAGTACGGGGCCGGGGAGATCGCCGCCTGGCGCCGGGCCAACCCGGGCGTCCCGGTGGGGCGCACGCTGCGGGAGACGGTGGTCGTCGCCGTCGACGACCGGACGGCCGTGGTCAGCACCCTGTTCGGCTATCCCCGAGGCCGCACCGAGGGCCGGCAGACGCAGACCTGGGTGCGGTTCGCCGAAGGCTGGCGGATTGTCGCCGCGCACGTGTCCGAGATCGTCACGTGAGGGACGTGCCGTTCGTGGTCGTGGCCGCGCACCGGCGGGGCCAGCCCCTGCACCACGAGCTTGTCGCGCTCGGTGCGCGGTTCGCGCAGACCTGCCCCACGGCCCCGCTCTACCGGCTGCTCGCCCTGCCCGGGAAGGGGCTGTCGCGGGGCGGGCTCGTCCGGGTCGCGCAGGACGGAGCGTCCGTCGAGGTGGAGGTGCACCGGCTGTCGACGGCCGGGATCAACCGGCTCCGCCTCGCCCTCCCCGAGCCGCTGGGCGTCGGCGAGGTGGAGCTCGCCGACGGGACGTCCGTGACCGGGATCGTCTGCGCGTCGTCGGTCCTCGGGATGCCGGGCACCCTCGACGTGACCGGGCACGGCAGCTGGCCGGCCTACCTCACCCGGGCCTGACCTCTACTCCGAGCCGAGGGTCCGGGTCGTCACCGCCTCGGACGGCAGCCGTGCGGGATCGCACGGCTCCGTTCGGGGCAGGGTCTCCGGTGCCCGCACCCAGAAGGTCAGGGCCAGGACGGACGTCGCTCCGGTGAGCAGGAACGCCCAGCCGAAGCCCGCGGCCTCGGCGACCGCGCCCGCCAGCAGCGGGCCGATGATCGCGCCGCAGTCCGCGGCCATCTGGAAGCCGGCGAGGACAGTGCCGCCCCGCGCCTTCGCCCCGACGACGTCCGCCACGGCCGCCGTCATCGCCGGGTTGACCAGCCCGCTGCCCACCCCCGCGACCAGTGACAACGCCAGGAACACGGGCAACGGGCTGTGCAGGCCGAGCAGGGAGGTCGCGACGGCCGAGACGACCAGGCCCGAGATCACCGGGAGCTTGCGGCCGCGGCGGTCCGCGAGCCGGCCGGCCAGCAGCAGCGTCGCCGCGTTGCCGGCGGCGAACACCGACAGCGCGTACCCGGCCCAGGACTCCTCCTGGCCCAGCACCGCGACGACGAACAGCGGCACCAGCGCGATCCGGACCCCGAACACCGTCCAGCCGTTGGCGAAGCTCGCCACCAGCGCGGCCCGGTAGGTGGGGTGCGCGAACGCGGTGCGGAACAGCGCGGGCGGGACGTTCTCGGTACCCGACGCGTAGCCCGTCCGGCCGCGGAGCATCAGCGCGGAGATGGCCAGCGCGAGCAGCAGCGCGACGGCGTAGCAGAGGAACGGCGCCCGCAGGCTGACGACGACGAGCAGGCCGCCCAGCAGCGGCCCGGCGATGTTGCCGAGCAGGAAGCCCGTCGCCCAGGCCCCGGACGCCCGGCCACGCGCCTCGGGCGGGGAGAGCCGGACGAGCAGCGAGATCGCCGAGACGGTGAACATCGTGGAACCGATGCCGCCGACCCCGCGGAAGATCAGCAGCTGCCAGTAGCTCGCCGCGAACGCCGTCGCCCCGACGGACGTCGCCGCGATCGCCAGCCCCAGGCAGTAGATCCGCAGCTCGCCGAAGCGGGTGACCAGCCGCCCGCCGATCGGCGCGAAGCCGAGCCGGAACGCGGCGAACAGGCTGACCACCACGGCCGCGGCGGTGACCCCGACGTCGAAGCTGCGGGCGAAGGCGGGCAGCGCGGGCGCCACGATGCCGAACCCGATGGCCACCACGAAGGCCGAGGCGACGAGCACCAGGACCTCGCGCGGGAGCCAAGTGCCGGATCCCCGAAGTCGCGTTCGTACCGCGCCGGCCACGCTGCCCCCTGACGTCGCAATTCGTTAGCGACGCTACGCGATGGGCGATTTCCGCACGAGGGTCCGGGCGGCCTCACCCCACGCTGATGACGCGGGCCGGACAGGCGTGCGCGGCGGAGCGGACGGCCTCGGCCTCCTCCGCCGGCGGCGGGTCCGCCAGCGGCACGACCGTGCCGTCCTCGTCCTGGTCGAAGACCGCCGGAGCGGCCAGGACGCACTGGCCGGCACCGATGCAGAGATCCTTCTGCAGGCTCACCCTCATACCGCGGTGTCCCAGCGGACGGGCAGCGTGTGCACGCCGTACACCACCATCTCGTCCCGGAACGGGATCTCGTCGACCGGCACGGCGGCGCGCAGGCCCGGGAACCGGCGGAGCAACGCCGGGTAGGCGATCTGCAGCTCGAGCCGGGCCAGCGGCTGGCCGAGGCACTGGTGGACACCGAACCCGAACGCGACGTGGTGGTTGCCCCGCCGGTGGATGTCCAGCTCGTCCGGGTTCGCGAACTGCTCCGGATCCCGGTTGGCGGACTCGCCGGCCGCGATCACGCCCTCGCCCGCCCGGATCAGCACCCCGCCGATCTCGACGTCCTCGGTCGCCGCGCGGCGCCGCCCGGTGTGCACCACCGTCAGCAGCCGCAGCAGCTCCTCGACGGCCGCGGCGACCGTCGCCGGGTCTCCCCCGCGGACCTCGGCGGCCTGGTCCGGATGCCGCAGCAGGGTGAGGGTGCCCAGTCCGATCATGTTCGCGGTGGTCTCGTGCCCGGCGACGAGCAGCAGGAACGCCATCCCGACGGCGTCGTCCGCGGTGAGCTCGCCGGTGTGGATCCGGCGCTCGACGAGCCGGCTCAGCAGGTCGTCGCCCGGCTCGCGTTCCTTGGCCGCGACGAGCTCGGCGAGGTAGCCGCGCAGTTCGTCGTTGGCGTGCTTCGCGGCGTCCGCACCGGCGGTGACGTCGAGCAGCGCCCTGCTGTGTTCCTGGAAGAACGCGTGGTCGGCGTACGGCACGCCGAGCATCCTGCAGATGACCATCGACGGCAGCGGCAGCGCGAAGGCCTCGACGAGATCGACCGGTTGCGGGAGCGTCTCCATCGCGTCGAGCAGCTCGGTGACCGTCTCCTCGACGAGCGGGCGCAGGGACTCGGTCCGGCGCACGGTGAACTCACCGATCAGCATCTTCCGGTGGCGGGCGTGGTCGGGGTCGTCCATCGCGATGAACGAGCGGGACGCCTTGCGCCGGGCCTTGACCCCGATCGACGTCGCCGGGTAGCCGGGCTTGTCGACGTCCGAGCTGAAGCGCTGGTCCGCGAGCACGGTGCGCACGTCGTCGTAGCGAGTGACCAGCCAGGGGCTGCTGCCGTCCCAGATCCGGACCCGGCTCACCGGGCTCTCCTCGCGCAGCGCTCGGACCTCGGCGGGCGGGTCGAAGGGACACTCGCGGGCCATCGGATAGGTGGGCGGGGTGGGGGTGGGCTGCGTCGTCGTCACTTGCGTCCTCCGCGTCGTCGTCCGGGACCCCACAGACGTTAGCTCTGCTTATCATTTCACGCTGCAACAGTCTGTGATTTCACGTGATCAGCGCAGAGGGGCTACGGAGCGTGCCCGGACACAACGAAGGGGCCACAGCCGTTCGGCTGTGGCCCCTTCGGGGTTTCGATCTGTGGAGGTGCCGGGAATCGAACCCGGGTCCTCCGTCACTTCACCAGGACTTCTCCGTGCGCAGTCCGCGTCGCCTCTACTCGGATCCACCGGTCATGCGAACGAGCCGATGTGACGATCCCAGTCACTGTTTGGTGTCCCGTACGCCCCCGTGACCGGGCCGTACGGTGAGTCCCCTAAATGATGCCGGGATCCGGAGCGGGAACGCCCCCGGTCCGACAGCCCTATGCGGTTAGGTCAGGCAGCGAGCGCGAGCTCGTTGCGAGACGCAACCTGGGCAGTGCGACTGGTGTCGGCACTTGTTGTTTTACGACGCATGGTTAACGAGATCATCGTCGTCTTCCTCGGCACGCTTCCCCTGGATCACTGGCCGGAGTCGAAACCGTTCACCCCCTCGGCGCCCGCAGTGGGCGTTACATGAAGTCTAACGCCTGCAGGGCCCCGGTTCATTCCGATTCCACGCACGCGTGTCGTCAGCGGCCGAAACCCGCTCCTGAACCCACCCCGAGCAGCCGGGCCGGTGCGTCGTACAGGACCGAGCGCAGGAAGTCCGCGCCCAGCCGGTCGTCCGCGGCCGCCCAGCCGGCGACGGCGGCGATCTGCTCGTGGTACGGGTACGGGATGTTCGGGAAGTCCGTGCCGAGCACCACCCGGTCAGCGACGTCGACGAGCCGTTCGGGCCAGTCCGGCGGCAGCGGCGCGATCTTCAGGCTGAAGTCCGTGCCGACCATGGTGGTGTCCAGGCGCACGTTCTCGAAACGCTGCACCAGGTCCAGGGCCTCGGCGAAGTCCGGCATCCCCGCGTGCGCCAGGACGATGGGCAGCTGCGGGTGCTCCTTCAGCACCTCGGCGATGATGTCCAGCCCGGTGTGCTTCCCCCGGATCGGCCCGTGCCCGCAGTGCACGACCGCCGGGACCCCCGCCTCGGCCAGCAGGCCCCACGCCGGGCGTAGCAGCTCGTCCCGCGGGTCGAACGACCCCACCTGCACGTGCACCTTCACCGCGCGTGCCCCCGCCTCGACGGCGGCGCCCAGGTAGTCCGCGACGTCCGGCTCCGGGAACAGGGTCGCGGTGCGCACGGCGGCGGGCGTCGCCTCCGCGAACTGCCCCACCCACTCCGTCAGCCAGCGCGCCATCCCCGGCTTGTGCGGGTAGACCAGCGGGGCGTAGTGCAGGACACCGAGCTCCTCGAGCGTGGCGACCCGCTCCGGCTCGGGTGTCCGGTACTGGATCGGCCAGGGCCTGCCGTAGTGGGTCTCCGCCTGGTCGAAGTACGCCCAGACCTTCCGCAGCATCCGCTCGGGCAGGAAGTGCACGTGCACGTCGACGAGCCCGGGAAGGCCGAGCTCGGCGGTGAACCGTGGTACGTCCGCATCGCTGCGGGGTGGCTCCGGGATCACCGGCGTTCCCTGTCCCGTCCCTTGATCGCGCGGCCCATGGCCCGCTGCATGTCCCGGTTCGCGTCCCGCGTGGCCAGGTCCTGCCGCTTGTCGAAGGTCTTCTTGCCCTTGGCCAGGGCGAGCTCGAGCTTGACCTTGCCGTCGCTGAAGTAGAGCGACAGCGGGACGAGCGTGAGGCCGCCCTCCCGGATCTTGCCGATCAGCCGCTCGATCTCGCCGCGGTGCAGCAGCAGCTTGCGCGTGCGCCGCGGCTCGTGGTTCGTCCAGCTCCCCTGGGTGTACTCGGGGATGTGCAGGCCGCGGAGCCAGACCTCGCCGTCGTCGACCGTCGCGAACGCGTCCGCCAGGGACGCCCGGCCCAGCCGCAGGCTCTTCACCTCGGTGCCCATCAGCGCCACACCGGCCTCGTACGTGTCCAGCACGGCGTAGTCGTGACGCGCGCGCCGGTTCTGCGCGATCACCTTGCGGCCTTTCTCCTTCACCCCTCCAGCCTACGCGGGAGTGGTGCCGGCGATCACCTGTGTTGCGGGCGCGTGCGTCAGACCTTCACGTACAGGCGCAGGGTGATGTAGCCCGTGATCCCCGCGATGGCCGCGCCGATCGGGACCAGCCAGACCGACGTCATCACCACGTCCACCAGCGTGATCGGCGGGATGACGCCGTTCTGCGCGATCCCGGCGAGCAGCGAGTCGATGAACGCGATCTTCCCGACGACGAGCCCGACGCCCGCGAGCACCGCGCCGACCACGCCCGTCACCACGGCCTCGATGAGGAAGGGCAGCTGGGTGTACCAGCGCGTCGCGCCGACCAGCCGCATCACGCCGACCTCGGTGCGCCGCGTGTAGGCGGAGACCTGCACGGTGTTGGAGATCAGCAGCAGCGCCGCGACGGCCTGGACGAGCGCCAGCGCGAACGTCACGTTCAGCACGCCGCTGAGGATGTCGAACAGCTTCGCGACGACGTCCCGCTGGTCGATCACGGTGCGCACGCCGACCTGGTTCTGCATCGCCTGCCGCACGGCCGCGGCACCCGCGTCCGCCTGGGCGCCGTCGGTGTCCGCGAGCTTCACCCGAAGCTGCGCGGGGAGCGACTGCGGGCGGGCGACCTCGGCGATCGACTGGCCGGCGAAGAGCTGCTGGAACCGCTCGTAGGCGGCCTGCTGGCTCTCGTAGCGGACCGAGGCGATCAACGGCGAGTTCTCCAGCGTGGACCGCAGCCCCGAGCAGATCGGCTGGCTGCAGTCCGGGTCCGACGCCGAGACGTCCTGGGTGAGCGAGACCTGCACCTCGAGCCGGTCACTGTAGAGCGACTCGGTGCTGTCGATCGTGCGGACGGCGAGCAGGCCGGTGCCGACGAGGAGCAGCGAGATCGCGGTGGTCAGCACCATCGCCACGGTCATCGTGACGTTGCGGCGCAGCCCCGTGCCGACCTCGCGGAAGACGAAGTCCGTGCGCACTACCGGCCCACCCCGTACACCGCGTGGGCCTCGTCCCGGACGACCCGGCCCATGTCCAGCTCGACGACACGGCGGCGCATCGAGTCGACGATCGAGTGGTCGTGCGTCGCCATGACGACGGTCGTCCCTGTGCGGTTGATCCGCTCCAGCAGCAGCATGATGTCCTGGCTGGTGTCCGGGTCCAGGTTGCCCGTGGGCTCGTCCGCGAGCAGCACCAGCGGCCGGTTCACGAACGCCCGGGCGATCGCCACGCGCTGCTGCTCCCCGCCGGAGAGCTCGTGCGGCATGCGCTCCGCCTTGCCCTCCAGCCCGACGAGCTCGAGCACCTCGGGAACGACCTTCCTGATCGTCGACGGGGGCTTGCCGATCACCTCGAGCGCGAAGGCGACGTTCCCGCCGACGGTCTTGTTCGGCAGCAGCCGGAAGTCCTGGAAGACGCAGCCGATCCGCTGGCGCAGGCGGGGGACCTTCCGCCGCGGCAGCTTCGCGACGTTCAGGTCCGTGACGAAGATGTTCCCTCGGGTGGGGACGTCCTCCCGCAGCAGCAGCCGCAGGAACGTCGACTTCCCGGAGCCCGACGGCCCGATGAGGAAGACGAACTCCCCCTTGTCGACCTCGACCGAGACACGGTCGAGCGCGGGGCGGGTGGACGTCTTGTACATCTTCGTGACGCGTTCGAGGCGGATCACGCGCCGAACCTACCGGCGCGACGTCACAGGGCCGCGCCCCGACCCGCCCCCTCGGCGCAGCGGCACGACCGCTCGTCCGATCAGCGGCGGATCATGGCCCGATCAGGCCGACGGACTCAGTTCCCGTCGCCCATCTGCTGGCTCTTGCGCCAGCGGATGCCCGCCTCGACGAAGCCGTCGATGTCCCCGTCCAGCACGGCGCCCGGGTTGCCGACCTCGTAGTCCGTCCGCAGGTCCTTGACCATCTGGTACGGGTGCAGCACGTAGTTGCGCATCTGGTTGCCCCAGGACGAGCCGGTGTCCTTCAGCGCGTCCATCCGCGCCTGCTCCTCCTGGCGCTGCCGGGCGAGCAGCTTGGCCTGCAGGACGACCATGGCGGTGGCCTTGTTCTGGATCTGCGAGCGCTCGTTCTGGCAGGACACCACGATCCCGGTCGGGATGTGCGTGAGCCGGACGGCGGAGTCGGTCGTGTTGACGCCCTGGCCACCCGGGCCCGACGAGCGGTAGACGTCGACCCGGAGTTCCTTCTCGTCGATCTCGACGTGGTCCGTGGACTCGACGACGGGCGCCACCTCGACGCCGGCGAACGAGGTCTGGCGACGGCCCTGGTTGTCGAACGGGGAGATCCGGACGAGGCGGTGCGTGCCCTGCTCGACCGACAGCGTCCCGTAGGCGTACGGCGCGTGGACCTGGAAGGTCGCGGACTTGATGCCCGCCTCCTCGGCGTAGGACGTGTCGTAGACGTCCGTGGGGTAGCCGTGGCGCTCCGCCCAGCGCATGTACATCCGCATGAGCATCTCGGCGAAGTCCGCGGCGTCGACGCCACCGGCCTCCGAGCGGATGGTGACCAGCGCCTCGCGCTCGTCGTACTCGCCGGAGAGCAGGGTGCGGACCTCGAGCGAGGAGATGTCCTCGCGCAGCTTGGCGCGCTCGGCATCCGCGTCCGCGATGGCGCCCTCGTCGCCCTCGTCCTCCGCGAGCTCGTAGAGCACCGGGAGGTCGTCGACGCGGCGCCGGAGTTCCTCGAGCCGCCGCAGGTCACCCTGGGCGTGGGCGAGCCGGCTGGTGACCTTCTGTGCGGCCTCGGGGTCGTTCCAGAGATCGGGCTGGCCCGCCTGGTCCGAGAGGTCCGCGATCTCCGAGCGCAGCGCGGGCAGGTCGGTGACCTTCTCGATGCTCTCCAGGGTGGCGGAGAGTTCCTTC
Organism: Pseudonocardia sp.; assembly: GCF_025465255.1. Classification (GTDB taxonomy): domain Bacteria; phylum Actinomycetota; class Actinomycetes; order Mycobacteriales; family Pseudonocardiaceae; genus Pseudonocardia. Next base: position 20,220 of record NZ_JAODNI010000182.1, on the reverse strand, counting down.
AGGTCGGCTGCGGCGTCGGCATTCACAGCACCCAAGGGTACGTGTACCCGCTAGTCGACAGGGATCGCGTCCAGCAGCTTCACCATCGCCCGCGTGTGCGCGACGGCGAAGTCCGCGACCGCCTTCCGATACGGGTCCGGTTCACCCCGGGCCGCGACGCGCGCCTCCTCCAGCCGGGAGGTGTACGCCTCCCGCGCGTCGCTCACCAGCTCCACGCGCTGCTTCACCGTCAGCGACCCCGCATGCAGGAGCCGGAGCACCAGCGGGCTGCGCAGCGCGTCGGACCCGCTGCCACCGGTCAGCCACGCCTTGAAGGCCCGCTTCCCCGCCGCGGTGATCACGTACTGCTGCGACGCGCGGGGGCCCTGTTTGCCGAGCCGGAGCAGCCCGGCCTCGGCCAGGACGGGCAGCTCGCGGTAGACCTGGCTGCGGGTCACGGTGAAGAACGAGCCGAAGCGCTCACCCGCGGCCGCGACCAACTGCCCGCCCGTCATCGGTCCGCCGTGGAGCAGTCCGAGGAGCGCGGCGGCGGTCGAGTTCACTGCGGGAGGGGCCGGCATCGGTCAACGGTCGCACGCCCGACCGGTTCCCGCATTCCACGAATTCCACTGTGCACCCATTGCCGGGACGGCCTCTCCCCCGTTCAGCGCAGGCTGGAGTCCGGAAGGACCGATGTGGCCGGACGACCGACCACACAGCGCCGCCCCGGGCCGGCGACGACGGCCCCTCCCCCCGCGGCCACCGCGGCCGGAAGCGAGTAGGGCTCCGCGGCGTCGAGGTCCACGACATAGCCCAGATCCCCGAGGCTTGCGACGGTGAGCCGGCTCAACGGGTTGCCCGCGGCGGCGATGAAACCGCTCATCAACTCGTCGCCGAAGCGGCTCTCCCGCCAGTGCCCCTCCCGGGTGCCCGCGCCGCCGGTGTTCTCGACCGGGACGCCGGTCTCCGCCGCGCCGGTCAGGGTCGCGTACTCGGCGACGGCGCCCGCGCCGGTGAACGTCGGGTCGTCCGTCCCGGAGCCGGCGAGGAGGCCCTTGCGGCTCCACAGCGTCCCGATGCCCAGGACGTGGCCCATCTCGTGGGTGATGACGTCGTCGAGGGTCCCGTCGGCCTCCATCTGCGCGAGGTCGGCGCTGTCGAACTGCATCCGCCCGGCGGCCGGCAGCAGCGCGGCGGCCCCGGCCGAGGCCGGGCGGAGCTGGGTCGGCCCGGCCTGCCCGAGGACCTGCCCCGGGCCGTCGAGGTAGCTGCCCGAGGCGAGGATGAGCACGTCGTCGACCGTCTCGCCGTCCACCAGCACGGACGGGAGGTCGCCGACGATCACCGACGCCCACCGGTCCGCGGCCCGGCTGAACGCCTTCTGCTGGCGCGCTGTGAGCCCGCCGGTGAAGCGGACGTCGATCGCGAACGGCGAGTCGGTGGCGGCGAGGACCGCCGCCCGGCGGGTGCTCGCGACGGCCCGGTAGTGATCGCTCATGAGGCCGGATCCTCGCACCTGCGCGCCGCCCCCGCCCAGGCCCCGGACGACGGGGCGGCGAGGGCCTGGGCGGGGGCCGGTGCAGGTCGGGCGGGGTCGTGCGCGTGGAACCTCGCTAGGACGAGGTTCCACGCGCACAGGTCAGATCGTCAGCGTGGCGATCTTCTCGCGCTGGGCGTCCCCGTCCCCGTACTGGCCGGCGAGGCGCTTGGCGCGCTTGTAGAAGAAGTGCGCCTCGTGCTCCCAGGTGAAGCCGATGCCGCCGTGGTACTGGATCATCGCGGCCGTCGCCTGCAGGGCCACGTCGCTCGCCTTGGCCTTGGCGACCGCGACGGCCAGCGCCGCGTCGTCCTGCTTCTCGTCGACGGCGTGCGCGGCGTACAGCGACGCGTGCTCGGCCATCGTGATCCCGACGTGCAGGTCCGCCAGCGCGTGCTTGATCGCCTGGAACGAGCCGACCGGCACGCCGAACTGCTCCCGCTCGCGGTCGTAGGCGACGGTGCGGGACAGGGCCTCGCGGGCGACGCCCGTCAGGTCCGCGGCCACGAGCACGGTGGCCCGGGCCTCCAGCTCGGCGGCGACCTCGGCGGTCGCGCCCGGCAGGGCCTCGCCCGCGCCCTCGACCTCCACCGACGCGACCCGCGCGGTGCCGTCGTAGGAGCGCAGCGGGGTCGCGGTGAACGCGCCCTTCTCGACGAGCGCGAGCCCGTCCCCGGAACGCGCGACGATCACGTCCGCGACCGCGCCGTACTCGACGTTGGGCAGGGTGCCGGGTGTCGCTCCCCGCAGGGTGAACGCCCCGACGGCGTCCCCCGCCGCCAGCCGCGGCAGCCAGGCCGCCTTCTGCTCGTCGGAGCCGGCGAGCCGGATCGCCTCGGCCGCGAGGACGGTCCCGCGCCACGGCCCGGGAGCGACGCCGGCGCCGAGCGCCCGCGCGATGACCTGGGCCTCGATCAGGCCGAGCCCCAGGCCGTCGTTCTCCTCGGGCACGGTGACGGCGAGCCAGCCCTGCTCGGCGGCCGCCTTCCACAGCGAGGCGGGGTGGCCGTCCCCGTCCTGGTCGTCGACGACGGCCCGGACGGCGTCGGTGTCGAACCGGTCCGCCAGGTACCCGCGGACGGCGGCGCCGAACTCCTGCTGGTCTGAAGTGAGTGCGAAGAACATCCCGGCCTCCTAGCGGGGCAGGCCGAGCACGCGCTCGGCGGTGACGTTGCGCTGGACCTGGGACGAGCCGCCCCAGATGGTGACCGAGCGGGACCACATGGCCTGGGCGTTCATCGGCCGGAGGTCGAAGTCCGTGCCGTCGATCGACAGGGACTCGAGCGTGGCGTCCTCGCCGAGGATGTCGTCGTAGACCTCCCAGAGGTCCTGGAACGCCTCGGACCACTGCAGCTTGGTCATCGACGCCTCGAACCCGAGGTCCTTGCCCTGCTCGGTCCGGGTCAGGACGTACATCGAGTGCAGGCGCAGGCACTCCAGCTCGGTCAGTACCCGGGCGAGCTTGCCGCGCAGCACCGGGTCCTCGTCCTTGCCGAGTGCCTTCGCGACGGCCGCGATCTCGTCGTACTGCCGGCGGAACTCCGTGTACTGGGAGATGCCGGATGCGCCGCGCTCGAAGGAGAGCAGCAGCATCGCCGTCCGCCAGCCCTCGCCGATCTCGCCGAGGACGTCCGTGGCCGCCACCCGGGCGTCGTCGAAGAAGACCTCGCCGAACTCGCTGGCCCCGCTCATCTGCTTGAGCGGCCGGGCGTCGACACCGGGCTGGTTCATGTCGATGAGCAACATCGAGATGCCGCGGTGCTTCTGCGAGCCCTGCTCGGTGCGGACCAGGGTGAAGATCTTGTCGCCGTGGACGGCGTTCGTGGTCCAGACCTTCTGCCCGTTGACGACGAAGTCGTCGCCGTCCCGCACGCCCTTGGTCGTCAGCGCCGCGAGGTCCGAACCGGCGCCGGGCTCGGAGAAGCCCTGGCACCAGATGACCTCGTTGCGGAGCATCGGGCCGATGATCTCCTTGCGCTGCGCGTCCGTGCCGATCGCCATCACGGTGGGCGCGAGGAAGGTCAGGCCGAGCGGGTTGACGGTGCGCGGGGCATCGGCCAGGACCATCTCCACGTCGTAGATGGCCTTCATGCCGGGCGTGCCGCCGCGGCCGCCGAACTCGGTCGGCCACTGGATGCCGGCGAACCCGGCCAGCGCCTTGTCCCGCTCCCAGTCCCGGCGGAGCCGGAAGCTCTCGTCGTCGTCGAGGGACTCCCAGAAGCCGGGAGCCTTCCACTCGGCGGGGATGTTGGCCTGCAGCCAGGACCGGAGCTCGTTGCGGAACTCCTCCTCGGCCGCGGTGTAGCTCAGATCCATCGCTGTCTCCTCGCGGACGGTCCAGCGGTCCGGGGACCGGGCCGCTGCGCTGTCCCCACCCTGGCATACCCGCCAGTAACCTGCACCGTCCGGTGAGCCCCTCGAAGCGCCGGTATGCGCCCGGTAGCCTGCGAGTATGCGCAGTGAGCGGGTGACCGTCACCCTGCCGGCCGAACTGGTGGCCGAAGCACGGGAGGCGGTCCGACGAGGCCACGCGGCGAGCCTGTCGGCCTACGTCGCGGAGGCGGTGGCGTCCCGGCAGCTCAGGGACCGTTCCCTGGCGACGCTGGAGGACCTCTACGGCGGCCCACCACCACCCGACGAACTCGATGCGGCGCGGCGATCGCTGCGTCTGGCCCCTCCCGTTGCCGTCGGCTGAGGCCCCGGTGATCGGAGGACGGGTCCTCGACTCCAGCGCGCTGGTCGCCTTCGCCACGGGCAGGCCGGTCTACGTGCGGGCCCTGGTGTGGGCGGCGGTCGAGGAGAACATGGTGCTGGCCGTGCCGAGCGCGGCACTGGGACGCGCGTGGTCGATGCTGGAACCGGAGCACCACGCGGCCCTGCAGGTGCTGCTGGGCCTGCCCAACACGGTGATCCAGGACCTGAGCCCGGCGGCGGCGCAGGAGTCCGGGCTGCTGCTCGCATCGTCCGGGCAGGACGACATCGTGGCCGGTCAGGTGGTCACGACGGCCCGCCGCCGCGGCTGGCCCGCCGTGACCGGGGACCCGGGCGCCCTGCGGAAGCTGGACTCCCGGGTGCCGATCGAGGAGATGCCGTAGCTCAGGCTCCCGTGAAGCGGGCTCGCAGGGTCGCGAGCTCGTTCCCGGTGAGTCCGTTCGCCCGCAGCCATCCGGCAGCGCCGTCGTCCCGCTCGTCGAGCACGGCGAGGACCTCCTCCATGGCGCGGGCCCGCGGCCTGTGCCGGTCCAGCTCGTCGGCGTCCGGGACGGGCTCGCCGGTGCGCGCCCGCCAGCGGGTGAACATGTCCTCGATCCTCGTAGCCGAGAGCGCGTAGTCCTCGATGATGGCCTCCCGCTCGACCCCGACGGCGTCGAGCACCATCGCCACCAGCGTCCCGGTCCGGTCCTTGCCTGCGGCGCAGTGCACCAACGCCGGCCCGGCGTCCTCCGCGGCGAGCCGGCGGACGGCGCCGAGGACGTTCGGCCCGCGGTCCCGCAGGTAGCCGAGGTAGTTGGCCACCATCGGGTCGCTGTCCTCGCCGATCTCCGGGAGCTCGCGGCCCTCCTCGGGGATGAAGCTGAACTGGGCGATCTCCACCCCGGCCTCGGCGACGGCCGTGGAGGCGAACTCGGCGACCTCCCGGTCCGTCCGCAGGTCCAGGACCAACTTCAGGCCGACGACGTCGACCATGTGCCGGATGTCCGCGGGCGTCATGTGGTTGAGCGCCTCGCTGCGGAAGAGCACTCCGGTGCGGGTCGTGCCGCCACCCTTCAGGGGGAGCCCGCCCACGTCGCGGAGGTTGGAGAGGCCTTCGAGGGTGAGCCAGCGGTTCGCCGCCGCCTCGTGCAGCGCGGCGTCGGCCAGGGAGTCGTCGGACAGGTCGGCTTCGGTACCTGCGTCGGTCACCCCGGTCACGCTAGTCAGGCAGGTGACCGATCGAGCATGACCGGCGTCTCACGTCGGCCGACGAGCTTCTGCACGCCCGTCCGCGTCGTCGTCAGCGGGTCGGGCAGCCGGTCGGTCCGCCCCTCGGCCGCCAGGTAGGTGAAGGTCGTGACGATCGTGTCCGAGCGGACGGCGATCATCACGACGTCGAAGCCCTCGCCGCCGACGCGCCAGCCGATCGCCTCCTCGCCGCCGACGTCGACGCGCACCGCGTACGCGAACTGCGACACGTGCCGGGGCCGCCGCAGATCGCCGGAGTCGACGAGTCCGGCTTCGGCTCGTCGCCGACTGTGAAGCCGGGACCGATCTCGTCCGCGGTGAGCAGGAAGGGGCGCAGGCCGTCGGCGGCGTCGGCCATCGGGTCGCCGGAGAAGGCTCGCGACCGGCCGCCGCCAAGGGCGGCGGGGAGCAGGCAACCCGGGACAGGAGTCTCGGCACCGCGGGCCCGCCGGCCGGGGAGGTCAGCACCACCCCTGACCGGCGGCAGCATGCAAATCCTGCGGCGGGTCAGCCGAACTGGGTGGGGTTCAGCACCCGCCGGCTCAGCTTCGCGACGATGGGGCCGTCCTCCTCGCTCGCGGCGCGGACGGCGCGCCATTCCTCGTCGGCCGTGAACGCGGCCCACTTGGTGGCCATGTCGTCGTAGGAGTCGAACCTCATGACGTAGACGAGCTCGTTGTTGCTGTTGTCGCCGAGCTCGGTCAGCGAGATGAAGACGCACTCCATGCCGTGCGCCTCGAAGAAACCGAGGGTGTGTTCCTTGAACCTCTTCACCAGCGCGGGCATACGCCCGGGTGCGGTCGTGTACTCGCGGATCTCGTAGATCATCGTTGGCCTCCAGGTCGGGAAGTCCCACCCTCGCAGGAAACCCCCGCGCGGCACAGGATCTTCGTCGTGACCGGACAGGACGTTCCCCCGGCCGCGCGATCGACCGGCTCGCCGGCGGCTCCCCCGGGCGGTCGGCTCAGTGCGCGGGCGCGCGGCGCAGCGCCGCGGGGAGCATCCGCGCGCCCTCCCCCTGCGCCGCGGCGCTGTCGTTCGGGTTCAGCAGGCCGCAGCGCGCGAGGGACAGGCAGCCGCAGCCGATGCAGGAGTCCAGGCCGTCGCGCAGCGCCTCGAGGGCCTGGATCTGCTCGTCGAGCCGGCCCCGCCAGCGCTGGGACAGCCGCGTCCAGTCCTCGGTGGTCGGCCGTTCCGCGGGGAGGGAGTCCAGGGCCTCGCGCACCTCGTCGAGCCCGATGCCGATCGCCCGGGCCGCCCGGATGAAGGCGAGCCGGCGCAGCGTCGCGCGCCGGTAGCGGCGTTGGCCACCGCTGGTGCGGGTCGCCGCGACGAGGCCCTCCTTCTCGTAGTAGCGCAGGGCGGAATGCGGGAAGCCACTGCGGTCGACGACCTCGCCGATGGTCAACAGGTCCGACTGGTCCACGGCTCGTTCCTACACCTCGATTCGAGTTCAGGTTGGCGCCACCGCTCCTCCTACCACCCGTCCGGCGTAATCCGGAGGCCTGAACGGCGCAATCAACCGCCCGTCGGGTTGACCGACCGTTCACCGACGGGCGAATGGGCAGCCCCGCGCCGCACGGCGAGACGAGCGGCTCGTCCTGAGCGCCGACATGCAGTCCTCGCCCTTGTCTCGACGCATTGGTTCTCCGTAAGGTCTGCCGAGTCATCACGGTCCGATCACGAGCGGACTTCGAGCAGGACTCCCCGACCTGCTCCCGGGACCCCCGACCCGGCGTCGTTCGTGATCGAGCCCCCGATCGTGAAAGGGCAGGTTCTTGGCTGGCCACCGCTCCCCAGGCGGCCGCCGTGTGATCGACGTCCCGGCTCCCCACCGGGACACTGCACGGCGCTCCGCAGCGCGTCACGCGACCGTCAACGGTCCCGTGAACACCCGTCGTAGCTTCTCGATGACCGCCGCCTTCGGCGCGGCCATCGGCGTGGTCACCACCGGCGCCTTCGCGGCCGTGACCTCCACCGGAGCCACGAACGACACCGCGGCAGCAGCGGAAGGCACCGGAACCACCGCGGCCCTCGCCGCCAACGCGACCGTCCTCGAGCCCTCGGCGGCCCCCGACGGCATCGGCGACGTCGCCGCGACCGGCGGCCACATCAGCCCGGTCGCCTACACGGCGTCCTTCGGGGACCCCTCGGCCGCCGACGCGCAGATCGCCTCGCTGGACAAGGCCGGCAAGATCGCCGACCAGATCGCCGCCCAGCACGCCGAGGAGGCGCGCAAGCAGGCCGAGGCGGACAAGCTCGCCGCGCTGATGTCCCAGGGCGGCGTCGACGGCTGGATCGCCCAGGCGCTCGCGATCTGCGACCTCCCGCAGGACCTCGCGCCGGCGGTCAAGAAGGTCATCATGTCCGAGTCGGGCGGCAACCCGAGGGCGATCAACAACTGGGACTCCAACGCCCGTCGCGGCACCCCGTCCCAGGGCCTGATGCAGGTCATCCCGTCGACGTTCCGGGCCTACGTGCACCCGAGCCTCGCCGGCAAGTCGATCAACGACCCGGTCGCGAACATCACCGCCGGCGTCCGGTACATGGTCGCCACCTACGGCCTGGACACGCTCGAGGCGGGTGGCCGCACGAACAGCTCCGGCAACTACGTGGGCTACTGACCCTCCGACCAGCGGTTCTCGCCCGGATGGCCTAGTCTGGCGGGACCCGCCGGACGGCGGCGGCGGTGACACTCCGCCGAGAAGATTCCGAACGTTCGGTGACTGCTCATCCTTCGGGCGCGACACCGCGCGCCGCCCCGCCGGCGGCGCGAACGAGCCGAGGCGGAGGCCGGTCCCGGAGATGACCCAGATTCCCTCGGATCTCCCCGGCCCGTCGAACGCCGGTTCCGGCCGGCCCGCTCCCGACGCCTCCGCGACGCGGACCACACCCACCTTCCGGCCCGAGCTGCAGGGCCTGCGGGCCCTCGCCGTCGCACTCGTCGTCGTCTACCACGTGTGGATCGGCCGGGTCTCCGGCGGCGTCGACGTCTTCTTCGTCCTCTCCGGCTTCCTCATCACCGGGGCGCTCTTCCGCTCCGCCTCCCGCGGCCCGCTGAGCCTCGGCCCGATGTGGGCCCGCCAGGCCACCCGGCTGGTCCCGGCCGCGTTCGTCGTGCTGATCGTCTGCATCCCGCTCGGCGTCGCCCTCCTGCCCGAGGCCCGCTGGCTGCAGACGGTCAAGGAGGTCCTCGCCAGCGCTGTCTTCATGGAGAACTGGCGGCTCGGCAGCGACGCGGTGGACTACGCGGCCCAGCACGACACCGCGAGCGTGGTCCAGCACTTCTGGTCGCTCTCGATCCAGGTGCAGTTCTACGTCGTGTGGCCGCTCCTGGTGGCACTCGTCGCGCTCACCGCGGGCTATGCGCGGGACAAGCTGCGGATCCACCTGACGCTGACGATGATCGGTGTCCTCGTGGCGTCCCTGACGTTCTCGATCGTCCTGACGCTGGCGAACCAGCCGCTGGCCTACTTCCACTCCCTGACCCGCGCCTGGGAGTTCGCGCTCGGCGGGCTGCTCGCGCTCGTGATCGACACCGTCGTGCTGTCCCGGGCGCTGCGCCTCGCGATGGGCTGGGCCGGCGTGCTGGGGCTCGTCGCGTGCGGCCTGGTCCTGCAGGTCGACCGCGTGTTCCCCGGCTATGCGGCGCTGTGGCCGACCCTCTGCGCGGTCATGATCCTGCTGGCCGGCATGACCGGGAGCCCGCTGGGCGCGGACCGGGTGCTCGGCAGCCGGCCGATGCAGTACCTGGGTGACCTCAGCTACGCGCTCTACCTCTGGCACTGGCCGGTCCTGGTCTTCTTCCTCGTCGTCCGGGACCGCGCCGAGGTCGGGCTGCCCGACGGCGCGGTCGTCGTCGCGATCTCGGTGGTACTGGCGATCGCGACGCACCATCTCGTCGAGGAGCCGCTCCGACGGGCCCGGCTCACGGACCGTTCCAGGACGCGGATCTGCGCGGCGATGGTCGTGGTGGTGCTGGTGGCGGCGGGCGGGTGGCAGATCTCGGCGTACCAGCGGGCCGACGACCTCGGCGCTATCGGGGACGTCGACCATCCCGGAGCGATGGCGCTGCGCGAGGGGTTGCCGAACGACGGCCGGACCGCCGTGGAGCCGGTCCCGCCCATGGTGACGATCTCCCAGGACTGGGGACAGCAGCGAGGCGCCTGGACCTGCCGGCCGGTGCCGGACCAGCCACAGGTGCCGGAATGCACTCTCGCCACGGACGGAACGCCCGAACGCACCCTCGTCGTCGTCGGCGACTCGCACTCACAGCAGTACGTCGACGCGCTGCAGCCGATCGCCGAGAGCCGCAACTGGCGTCTCGTGACCTTCCTCCTCGGGGCCTGCCCGTTCTCCACCCGGTCGGACACGGACCCGAACAACACAGACTGCGTGGGGTGGAATCAGATCGCGGCGGACACGATCCTCGCGCTCCACCCGGACGCGGTGTTCGCCGCCGCTAGCAGCGAGGTGCGGCCCGGACTGACCGAGCACACCCCGGCCGGCTACGTCGAGCAGTGGCGGCGGATGAACGACGCCGGCATCCCGGTCGTCGCGTTCCGGGACAACCCCCGTTTCGCCTCGTCGCGCCCGGACTGCGTGCAACAGCTCGGAGCGGACGCGCCCGAGTGCGGCGTCCCCCGAGCGGACGTCTACGCCGCGACGGCCCCCTACGAGCAGATCCCGGACCTGCCTCCGAACGTGTCCTTCCTGGACATGGCGGACGCGCTCTGCGACCCGGAGCAGTGTCCCGCCGTCGTCGGCAACGTGCTCGTCTACATGGACGACAACCACGTCACCGCGACCTACATGCGGTCGATGGCGCCGATGGTGGAAGAACGGCTGGATCAGGCTCTGGGCTGGTAGCGCCTCAGCCGACGACCGGGCGCGCCTTGTTTCCCCCGACCGCCACCACGGCGCCGCTGCGGAGCTGCGCCCCACGACGGAGCTCCGGCCGGCCGTCGACCGTCACCTCGCCGGCCTCGATCAGCTCGCGGGCGTGCGCACCGTCCTCGGCCAGGCCGGAGAGCTTGAGGAACTGACCGAGCCGGATGGGTTCGGCGGAGATCGGGACGTTCTGCACGGGACCAGCCACCCGTGCATCATCCCTGATGTCGGTCGCGGGCCCGCTCTCCGCTCGCTAGCGTCGGCCGACGTGCCCGATCTCCGCTCGCTGCCGAAGGCGCACCTGCACGTCCACGCCGAGAGCACGGTCCGGCCGTCGACGCTGCGCGAGCTCGCCCACGGCCTTCCGGCACCGCCGCCCCGCACCCGGTTCGACGGCTTCCGGGACTTCGGGGACCACGGCGGCCTCGTCCGGGCCTGCCTCCGCTCCCCCGCGGACTTCACCCGGGTCGGCACCGAGCTGATGCAGGATGAGGCGGCCCAGGCACGGGATACGTGGAGGTCACGCTCAAGGAGAGGGGAGAGAGATGGTGGAGAGCCCCACCTCGGCTCCGGGATGGAGGGCGGGATACAGGAGTCCTTGAACCGACGATGCGGGGGTCCACCGATCGACCCACGCACGCGTCGACCGGTCCATGGCCTGGTCGGTCGACGGTGCGAACGAGCCGGACGCGCGACTGTTGCGGCACCGGGGAGACGCCCCGGACCGAGGAGGAACAGTCGAATGACCACCACCACGACCAGCACCAGCAGCAGCGCCGACCGGACGGACCGGGTCGAGGGGGTGCGCGCGACGTGCGCCACCGGCAGTGCGTACCTTGCCTATCCGGTCGGGGCCCGATTTCCCCGCCGGGCCCTCGCAGGGAAGAGTTCTGCCCGGGTCCTCCCCCGCCAGGCCTGCTCGATTCGGGCGTGCCCGGTGGGGGCGCGGTTTCCTCGTCGAACCGCCGTCGAACTGACCGAGCGGATCCCGGTCTCGTTCGTGGGTGGGACTGCGTCGAGGCCGCCCGTGGGCGCACGCTTCCCGCGTCCGAAGCGGACTGACGACCGCTGAGCCTGCCGGCGCCGGCGGTGTCGACGGCGGCTGACCGTGGCCGCACGACAGAAGACTGCTGCATCAGCGGCCCTTCCGCCCGTAGGGCCGACGGGGACCTCGCCCGCGTCGACGGTCCTCGCCGCGAGGTCACGCAGCTTGACGTTCAGATTTGCGCCGCAAACGACCTGCCGCGAGAGCCCGGTGGCGGGGACGCGGCGGGAGCCGTGCGCCGGTTCCGTCTGCCCCGCCATGCCTACTCCCGGACTCGCGGCCCGGGAGCGCCCCGGTGACCGATCACCGATCCACCCGCGCGCAAATGATCACAGCATGGAACCGACCCCGACCGATCCCGGCGAACCTGTCGCGGACAGCGCCACCTCCCTCGGAGAAGCCCGTGCCGACCAGATCGTCAGGGCGGGAGCCCCCTACCCCTACTCCTCGCCCCTGCCGGCAGCCGCCCGCGACGCCCACGAGCAGGCCGCGGCTCGCGCGTTCAGCGCGTACCTGAAGCGGGGCTGGTTCCTGGGGGCCCCAGGGTTCCTCATGCTGTTCGTCCCGCTGGCGCGGCGGTCGGGCCCGACCCCCTAGACCACCGCCAAGAGGTCGTCGGATCTCCCAGCCGGGCTCGCAGCGGTCCGCCGCCAGCGTTCCTGGCTCGCGGCGCCCGGGTCGATCTCCCCGACGAGGGTCGAGTCCGAGGGCTCGCTGACCGGGCGCAGCAGCTCGTCGGACAGGCCGAGTCGGCTCGGTGAGACGTCGAGCTGTTGAGCGATGCGGAGCAGCATCTCGACGTCGGTCACCCGTCGTTGGCCGCTGGCGGGACTGCAGTTGCGGTCTCCCCGGACGAAGGCCCTCCAATGCCCCATCTCAGGGTCCCGACCCTACGAGGTCGGCGAACACGACGATGTTGTTGTCGTAGCTGCGTGCTTCCCGGTCGAAGGGTCCACCACAGGTGATCAACCGTAGTCCTGCGTGGTCGATGTCGCCGTAGACCTGGCCGGTGGGGAAGTCGCTCTTCGGGTACTCATTGACCTGCGTCACCCTGAATAGCGCCGTACTGCCGTCCTGCCGCGCGACCGTGACTTCCTCGCCGGGCCTCAGCGTGCGTAGTTGATGGAAAACCCCAGGCTGGCCGTCCCAGTCGACATGACCGGCGATGATGGCCGGGCCCAGCGCTCCCGGGGTGGGGGAACCCGTGTACCAGCCGGCCGGGAAGCCGCGGGGGGGCACCTGCAGCGTTCGGTCCGGCATCAGTCCGAGGTCCATGAGGAAGGAGTCCACTCCGATCGCCGGAATCTGCACCCGGACCGGGGCGGACGTCGTCAACGGCGCCGGCGCGGCCGGCGAGGGCGCCCCGCTCGCTGTCGAGGCCGTCGGGGCCGGGGCGGTACGCGAGTCGCTGGAGCACCCGGCGGCGGCGAGGACGAGTCCGAGGATGACAACGGCTGCCAGGGCAGCCGCCCCCGTCACGGCCCCTGAACGGGTCGGACGGGGGCGGCTGTTGCTGGCTCGGTGCTGAGGCAAGAGTTACCCGGACCTCAGGCCTTCCGGCGAGCCCGCCAGAAGACACCGGCGCCACCAGCCACCAGCGCACCTGCCAGCAGCAGGTAGTAGGCGGCTTCGGAGTCTCCCGTGCTGCTGCCGTTGCCGGTTTCGACCGATCCGACAGGGACCTGCGTGATCTGGCTGCCCGGAGTGGTCACGGCCTCAGCAGCGGCCGGTGCTCCGCCGGTGCCGCCGTGGCCGCCGTTTCCGCTGCCGCCCCCGTGGCCCCTGTGGCCACCGTTTCCGTCGGCATCCCCGTGGCCCCTGTGGCCTTCGTGTCCGCCGCCGCCGTTCTCGTCGCCGCCGTTTCCACCGCTACCGTCGTTCTCGTCGCCGCCGTTCTGGCCGCCGTTTCCACCGCCGCCGTTACCGCCGCCGTTCTCATCACCTCCGCTGTTCTCACCGCCGCCGTTTCCACCGCCGCCGTTGTCGCCACCGCCGTTGTCGCCACCGCCACCGTTCTCGCCGCCGCCACCAGGAGGCGTGGCCGGCGGGACCGAGATCGGGGGAATCGTGATCGGGGGAATCGTGATCGGGCCGATGATGATCGGTGGGGTGGTGATCGGCGGGACCACGACCGGCGGGGTGGTGCCCCCTGGAGGCGTGGTGGCGCAGTTCGGGCGCGTGATCGAGTTGTCATCGAGAGTGACCGACCCGTTGCGAGCCAGCACCCGTCCGGCCACGGTGGAACCGGTCTGCACCGATGCGGAGGTCAACGCGAGGATGCTGCCGACGAAGGTCGTGTCGGTGCCGAGGGTCGCAGAGCTACCCACCTGCCAGAAAACGTTGCAGGGCGAGCCCCCATTGATCAGGGAGACCGTGCTGTTCGACGCCGTGATCAGGGTGGATCCCGCCTGGAAGATGAACACCGCGTTGGGGTTGCCCCCGGCGTCCAGGGTGACCGTGCCGGTCAAACCCATCGACGAAGCCGCGTTGTAGACCCCAGGGGCCAGCGTCTGTCCTCCGAGATCGGTGCTCACCGCATCCGCCGGGGTCCGCCCGGCCGCATCGTTGTACGCGGTGGTCAGATCCGCCTCGGCCTGGGCCGCTACGGCGTCAGCCGCGTGGATGGTTCCGTTGGTCACGGTCCCAGGCGGAAAGCCGGTGACTGCGGTGCCCGGACTGACCCCGAGGTCTCCGGAGACGACCGAGGGGCCGGTGTTGTTGACCGACTGGCCGGCCAACACCGCGAACGGCGTGGCCGTACCCAGCCCTACCGTTGGCTGGACCGATGCCGCCAGCGCAGCCGGAGCCGCGACGACGCCGGCGAGCAGCACCAAAGCGGCGGCGGCGCCCACCGACCAGAACCCGCGATGCAAAAATCTTCCGCAAGTCGAACGAGCCACCAGTCTCACGATCTCTTCCCCCGATTAACGAACGGTCCGACCAGCCAGCGCGCTCATTAGTGATCTCGCGCGAGATCGATCTTCATGCCTTGATAGGTGTTTGCTTCAACGAGCCACGAGGAGGCGAAGTTGTCGATCGTCACTGCAATTCCTGTTTTTCCACTCGCCCGTTCAAAATCGGTACCGCTGGATGAGAACAGGGAACACTGACCACATACACAACGTCACAATCGGCTCCGAGCGTTGGCGGGATGCCCACGTCGCCTCTTCAGACCGGGCTTCCGTCCCTCCAACTCACACACGGGCGTCGGTGGCACTCCCGTTCAGAAGTTCGGCCGGACCCACCGCCCTCTGCCGGTAACGGGGGTATGGGCCGTTCGATGGGGCCGGCCCGTGGAAGCGAAGGGGGTAGCGGTCCGCTAGCAACTCGGGGAGGCGGGCACGCTCGTCGTCAATTGTCGTCGAGGCTCATCTGCGTGTCGACGATCGGCCTCGCCACCACCAGCCCGTGGACGGAGCGCTGATGTATGGACGGCCAGGCAGATCGATCGGCAGCGTCGAGCAGCGCGACAGCCTCCTCGTCGGCTGCGGACTCTGGTCGGCTGGCGCCGCTTGGTGAGCGCGACCGCATCGTGGCGACCCAGGGCACCGTCAGGCGGGTCACCCACGTCGGGTCCAACAGCTGTCCGGCCAAGAGCTCGTCCGCCCACGTGCCGCGGCCGGCCGGCCTTCGAGCGACGCCGCGTCGGCGTCCGCTGCTACGCCTCCTACTACGCGGACACGAGAACGGCCCCCAGGACGATGTCCTGAGGGCCGTTCTTCCGAGTAGCGGGGGTAGGATTCGAACCTACGACCTCTGGGTTATGAGGCGATCGGTCCGACACTCCCCTGTTTCAGCCTGGCTTTCCAGCTATCGATCCTGCGACGTCAGCATCCCCACTGCCGCGCTGGACCGACTCGCGTCGATTCGCGGCGTCTCACCCGTCCGCACCCGTCCACGACACCGACGTGACCACGGGCGTGACCACAACTGCATTGAGCTGGGAAGGCCTGCCGTACGCATATGCCGAGGACCCCCGAGTGACACTGTCACAGGGGTGTCACTGCTTCTGTCACAGCTGTCTTCGCAGGTCAGACCTACCAGAACTACATAGTGACAGAGTAGTAGTGGTAGAGGGTCCCTTTAAGGAAAGCTGACGCGCGCGCCGCGCATGCCCGCTGAGCTGCACAAATGCGAGGTCGTGGGACGCAGCCGGCTCAAACTTCGGCGGGTATTCGGCGGGCCGCTGCCTCTGACTCGTCTCAGCGGAGGTCCGCCAGGACGATGCTGGCCTTCTGAGCCGCCGTGCGCACACGAGGTACCGAGTCATCCTGCAGCCGGTCCAACAGGGGCGCGGCAGCGATCAGACCATGCTTGCCGATGATCTTCGCGACCCACCCGCGAACCCGCCATTGCTCGTCGCCGGCAGCGTCGGTCAGAATGGGCAGAGCCTGATCCTCCCAAGCCCAAAACAGGCCGCGTGCCGCCCAAACACGAAGCCAGTAGCTCTGGTTCGACGGGATGCCCAGGTCGATCAGCTCCTGCCCGGCAGGTCCACCCAGTGCGACGACCAGGCCGGCGTCGGAGTCGTCACCATCCAGCATCCTGCAGCAGCCTCTGACGAATGCCGCCCGTCCACGCCGACGACATTCCGCCCCCGGGGGATCGAACCCCGAACCCACGGAATTAGAGCCGGATGCGGCTACGATCCCCGATCTCCTGTGGGACCGGCTGGCGAGGTCGGATCAACGTCGTTTGAGTACGGCAACAGCGTGAGCTGGTGGGTATAAGTCAGGCGTAGATCGTTTCCGGACGTCTCACCCGTGCCGCCGGCAGCGCGGTGACCTCCGCACCCACGCGAAACCGCCCCGGCCGGCCAGCTTGCCAACCCGGGCGGTTCGCCGCGCGATCAGATGACCGACGTGAGCGTGCCGTAGGCGATGATGTTGTCCACGTAGCTGCGCGCGGCCTGATTGAACGCCCCGCCGCAGGTGATCAGCCGGACCTCCGCGCCCGGGGTGTCGCCGTAGACCTCCTGGGTGGGGAACCTGTCCTTGGGGACCTGTTGCATTTTCGTGATGGTGAAGACCGCGGTCTTGCCGTCCGCGCGGTTCACCCGCACCTGGTCACCCGGCTTGAGCTCGTGCAGCCGGGCGAAGATGCCGTCCTTGCCGCCCCCGTTGACGTGCCCCAGGATGACCGCCGGCCCTAGGGCGCCCGGGGTCGGGCCCGGGCGGTACCAGCTAGCCTGCTGGGGCTCGCTGACCGGGGCGGTAGCGATCGTCTGGTCCGGATTGAGGCCGAGCGGAATGAGGCTCGACACCGCGTTGATCTTGTCGATCCGGATCTCGGTGGGGTCGGAGGGGGCCAGCGGGTCCACTGCTGGCGCCCCCGCTGAGGATGTCGGCTCCAGCACCTGCACCGCCGAGGGGCGGTCGAAGACGGTGGAGCCCGCCCACACGCCGCCGGCCACTGCGATGGCTGCCAGCGCCACTGTGATCTTTGTACGCACGGAGAGGCCCCGCGGCTTCGTGGCGCGGTTGTGTCGGTCCACGGCGGGCGTCTCCCCTCCCGATGGTGTCGTCTGTCCGGTACTGGTCATTCGCCGTGCCCTTCTCGTGTGTCCGGCGTTCCTCTGGGCCGGCAGTTGCGACCAGGTCGGACAGGTAGGACAAGCATCGCGACGGCATCAGGACCGATCGATGGTGTGCGCCCCAGATCGAGCCGAATCATCCCCCCAACCCCGGTAGGGACCGCTCCCCCGCCAATTGGATTGGGGGTCGCCTACCAGCAACGACGCGCGGATTCCAGGAACGACATCGACCGGGTGGCTGGGCGCCGGACTTTTCGTCCGGCGCATCGGAACTGCTCGCGCTGGTGGCCTCGCAGGCTCGGATGAGTGAGTTACGGGCTCGGGTCGTCCAGCGCCGGTAGTGGGGCAGAACGGGTGACCGAGGAGGGCTACTGGAGTGAGCCCGGTCCGGACCTGGCCTCGGGCGCCAGCCTGCGATCAGCTCCGGTACCCGCCCGCCGACGCTCAACGACCTGGCCGGAACGTCAACGGCTCGCGCATTCCGCCCAGGGTGAGCCTCAGCTCCGGCTCGCCTTCGACGAAGGACACCCAGGGCACACACGAATATATCTGGGGGCTTCGGCTGCCGGCTGAGCTACGCCACCCACACGCGAAACCGCCCGGGCCGGCCAGCTTGCCAACCCGGGCGGTTCGCCGCGCGATCAGACGACCGACGTGAGCGTGCCGTAGGCGATGACGTTGTCCACGTAGTCGCGCGCGGCCTTGATCAGCCTGTCGATCCGGATCTCGGTGGGGTCGGACGGGGCCAGCGGGGCCACCGCTGGCACCGCTTCGCCCCGCACCACCGGCGACGACAGGATGGGACCGTCGAGGGGCCCGCCGACCGGGCTGCCCGCGACCGGGCCACCGCCGGTCGCCACCCCGCCCTTGGGATAGACCGGCACGTACTGCCCACCAGCCGGCGGTTCGGCGTTGCCGTTGCCCGGACCCCCACCGCCAGGTCCACCAGGTCGATCAGGTCCATCGCCCACGACTTGGAACTTGTCGGTCGCGGTGGCCTTCCCCGAGGAGTCGCCGCAGACCAGGGTCACCGTGTGATCGCCGAGGCTGGCGGTGGATTTGACCGTGCCGAGATTGGCGCCCTGTGTGGCGGCCCCGTGCATCACGTCCGGCCAGTCCAGCGACAACGGCACCGCCCCGGGGGAACACGTCACTTCGGCCGTGATTCGCTCACCCCGCTTGACCTGCTCCGGCGATACCGATACCGAAGCCGTCACAGGAGGGGGTGTGGGCACGACCCGGAACTTGCCGGTCGCGGTGATCGGCAGGCTGCCGTCTGGATCACCTACGTTGCAGACCAGGGTCACCGTATGATCGCCGAGGCTGGCGGTGGATTTGACCTTGCCGAGATTGGCGCCCTGTATGGCGACCCCTTGCATCCGCACGTCCGGCCAGTCCAGCGACAACGACCCCGTGCCCTCGGGACACGTCACGTCGGCCGTGATTCGCTCACCCCGCTTGACCTGCTCCGGCGATACCGATACCGAAGCCTCCAGGGGTGGCGGCGTGGGCGTCGCCGGCTCCGTCTCCCGGACGTTGCCCTCGGGCCGATCGGTGGGTGGCGGCTTGGGCGGCGGCGATGTGATCCGGCGGTTGCCCTCATCGGACTGACCACCGCCACTACCCTGCCGGGTGCTGGTGGTCGGCGGGTTCGGGTTGTCGGGCTGATCGGCGGCCAGCGCGGCGGGGGCGCTACAGAGCAGCGTCAGCAGCAGCGTCAGCAGCGTCAGCGCGGCGCCGGCCAGCAGCGCGCGACCCCGCATGGTGTCTCTGTCCACCGGCTTCCTTAGCATTCGCACCGAGGGGCCCCGCGGCTTCGTGGCGCGGTTGTGTCGGTCCACGGCGGGCGTCTCCCCTCCCGATGGTGTCGTCTGTCCGGTACTGGTCATTCGCCGTGCCCTTCTCGTGTGTCCGGCCCTTCACTGGGCCGGCAGTTGCGACCAGGTCGGACAGGTAGGACAAGCATCGCGACGGCATCAGGACCGATCGATGGTGTGCGCCCCAGATCGAGCCGAACCAACCCCCCAACCCCGGTAGGGACCGCTCCCCCGCCAAATGGATCGGGGTTCGCCCACCAGCAACGACGCGCGGATTCCAGGAACGACATCGACCGGGTGGCCGGGCGCCGGACTTCTCGTCCGGCACATCGGAACTGCTCGCGCTGGTGGCCTCGCAGGCTCGGATGAGTTAGCGGCCGCGCGGAATGATCACATGTCGGCGGCGGCGGGTGTGTTGTTCAACGAGTGCGGGCACGACCTTCCGATCATGAAGTTGCTGACGCTTCGTGATCACTGGAGGGTTCGTGCCCGCGCTGCCATCATGGCTCCTCGAGCCGTTGTGGGACCAGTTCGCCGCGCTGCTACCGGTCCGCGACGAGTTCGTGGCCACCCATCCGTGGGGCTGCCACCGCCGCCGTGTCGGCGACCGGATCGTGTTCGACAAGCTGATCCAGGTGTTGCGGTTCGGCTGCGCGTACGAGGCCATCGCCGACACCACCTGCTCGGCCACCACCATCCGGACCCGCCGCGACGAGTGGATCGCGCTCGGCGTGTTCGGCCGGCTCGTCGAGATCGCCCGTGACGCCCGGCGCGTTACGGATTTGGGCCGATCTCTCGCGGGCCGGCCGGACCCCCGTGCAGGGAACGAACGGGATGGGCTCGCGGGAGCCGTCTCCCTCAGCTCGGGGACGCCGGTGACCATCTTCCGGGCAGCAGCAGGCGGACTGTTCCGGCTGGCCGTAGCCCTCAAGTGGCGTTGACCGCGATGACCCCCGCCAACGGAACGCCGAGCCTGGAGTCGTGGACGTCTACTCCCGCCGCAGCGTCGGCTGGCGGTTCAGCACCGTCAGGAACAACGCGCTGCCTCCGCTCGCCTGGAGATCACCATGACCGCTCTGCCGTCCAGCCCCCGCATCGCCGCGCCGGCCTACTACCACGGCCGACCCGTGTCCTTCTGGATCACCCACCTGTCCCCCCGTCGTGGGGGTCCGCGGGCTGCCGCCCCCGCCAAATCCCAGGACCGATCGCGGACATGATCGGTGCGCTCGGCCCCGAGGCGCTGAGGGTCGTCACCCACGTCAACGGGTGATCGCAGCGCTAGGACGTGCGGGAGCGCCGATCTGTCGGTTCGACGCGGTATGCCGCCACCCCGGTTCGCCGACCACCCACCGAGGAGAAGAAGCCATGACCACCATCACCGCAGCGGTCGCTCGTGAACACCACGCACCTCTGACTCTCGAGCAGCTAGAACTGGACGACATCCGCGACGACGAAGAGCGCGTGAAGATGGTCGCCA
>NZ_JAODNI010000133.1 GCF_025465255.1 Pseudonocardia sp. | reverse complement strand
ACGGCGCTCGCGGCGCGGGAGGTGACGGGGACGGCGGCGGTCGAGGTCATCGGAGGGCTCCGTTCACAGGGTGCGGCGTGTGTGGTCGCAATAGAGACCAGACGCACAGGCGGAACTCATCGGCGCGCCCTGCGGAATCCGCGCGGCGACGATCGAGCCGTGCCGGACGCGGGCAAGCCCGAGTGGCCAGGTCCCCCTGCGACACGACCTCTACGCCCTCGGCGTAGACGACCCCGGTCACGCCAAGGAAACGTCCGTTGAGCCCGTGCCCCTGGCAACGGGTGGCGTCGAGGCGCTGTGGCCGGACTCCGACGACCCGACCCGCGAGTCCGTCGACTCCGTGCTCAGGCTCCCGAACCGATGGGTATCGAGGGAGCCCAGCTCGGGCTGAAGGACCACCAGGCTCCGACCTTCACCCGAGGGGACGCGACTCCCTCCCGGCCGCGACTCCCTCCGGGCGGCGGCTCCGTGCTGGAGTCGCGTCGTGCCTATGGCCGAAGTGCGTGGCACCAGGGCCCATCGCGTGGGGTACTCGAAGTCCCAGAGGTAGGGGAACGCGAAGCCCTTGTCGTGCATCGCCGGGCTGTGGTTCGCCGGCCCGTCGAGGAAGATCGCGAAGCATTCGGTGAGGGCCACCGGCCGGGAACCTGGTTCGCCGGGTCGACGGCGTCGGGTGCCACGTCGCCCGGGTACTTGTTCGTGTCGAACTCGACGCCCGGGATCCGGGCGAACGCCTTCTGCACGATCTCGTACTGGGCGTCGACGACGGACTACCGGCCGTAGATGCCGAATCGCATGTTCCACCAGCCGATGTTCAGCTCGCGCGCGATCCTGCCGACGATCTCGTCGCTGCGGCTGCCGCCGGGTGACCAGCGCGACGGCGCGAACGGATCGAACCCGGCGCCCGCCTACTACTTCCACCCGGAAGCAACTGGGCATACTCTCCTCCCGCCCTGCTCGGTGCGGGCAGGAGAGGAGCCACCGTGAGCGAGCCCGGTACCGGCGCATCGGCGGGCGGATCCGGGGTCGAGGCCTTCGGCTACCGTCAGGAACTCAAGCGGTCCCTGAGCTTCACCGACCTGTTGGTCTACGGCCTGATCTTCATGGTGCCGATCGCCCCGTTCGGCATCTTCGGCAGCGTCTTCCAGGCCGCCGGCGGCATGGTGGCCCTCGCCTACGCCGTCGGGATGCTGGCCATGGCCTTCACCGCAGCCTCGTACTCGCAGATGGCACGGGCCTTCCCGATGGCCGGCTCGGTCTACACCTATGCCGGACGCGGCATCGCCCAGCCGGTGGGCTTCCTGGCCGGCTGGATGGTGCTGCTGGACTACGTGCTGGTTCCCGGGCTGCTGTACCTGATCGCCGGGGTCGCGATGAACTCGATCCTGTCGTCGATCCCGGTGTGGCTCTGGGTCGTGGCCTTCGTCGTCCTGAACACCGTCGTCAACTACTTCGGTATCGAGACCACCGCGCGGATCAACAAGCTCATGCTGATCGCGGAGCTCGTCGTACTGGCGATCTTCCTGGTCATCGGGGTCGTCGCGCTGGCGAACGGTGCGGGACGCGGGTTCGACTTCACGCCGGTCTACAACAGCGACACGTTCTCCCTCGGCCTGGTGTTCGGTGCCGTCTCGATCGCCGTCCTGAGCTTCCTCGGTTTCGACGGAATCTCCACCCTCGCCGAGGAGAACCGGGAGTCCGCCCGGTCCATCGGCAAGGCGATGATCGCCGCGCTGGTACTCGCCGGCACGCTGTTCATCGTGCAGACCTGGGTCGCGGCCCTTCTGGTCCCGGCGCCGGAGAGGCTGATCACCGACGGCGACCCCGAGGGCACCGCCTTCTACGACGCGGCAGGAGTCGCCGCAGGGCCGTGGCTGGCCACCCTGACCGCCGTGGCCACCGCGATCGCGTGGGGCTTCGCCAACTCCCTGGTCGCCCAGGCGGCGACGTCGCGGTTGCTGTTCGCGATGGCCCGGGACCGCCAGCTGCCCGCGTTGCTGGGGCGCGTCCACCCGGTCCGCCGGGTACCGGTCAACGCCACGCTGCTGGTCGCCGCGGTCTCCCTCGTGCTCGGCATCTACATGAGCGCCCGGGAGGACGGCATCACCCTGCTCTCGACGCTGGTCAACTTCGGCGCCCTGTCGGCGTTCCTGGTGCTGCACGTCTCGGTGATCGTGCACTACCTCGTGCGGCAGAAGAACACCGACTACTGGCGACACCTCGCCGTCCCGGTGATCGGGTTCGCGATCCTCGCCTACGTCGTCGTCAACGCCCAGGTTGCGGCCCAGACCCTCGGCTTCGGCTGGTTCGTCGTGGGTGTGGTCATCCTCGGCGTCCTCCTCGTCACCGACCGCAAGCCCGCGCTGACCGAGGAGAAGCGCTCGTGAGGGGCCCGTGTGCCCGCGCGACCGTGCTCACCGGAAGCTGATCCGCAGCGGTAGCGTGCGCAGACCACGGAAGATGAAGCTCGGACGGAACTCCGCCTCCCTGCCCTCCTCGGACACGAGTTCGATCGCCCAGGTCCGGGCGAGCAGCCGCTCCACGACGATCTGGCCCTCGAGCCGAGCCAGCGGCGCACCGAGGCGGGCACGAGCGCCGAATCCGAAGGCGACGTGCCGCGTCGTCGAACGTCGTCTGCTCCCGCGCGGCCAGCACGGAGGGGCATCCTGGGGTGCGGGCAGGGGTACGGCGGGCCGGCTCGTACGCGGACCCGACGTCCGCTTCCCCCGCCACCGGCAAGGCCTCCGGCGCCCGGTAGCGGCGCCGCAGCACCGCCGCGAGCACGAGCATCACGACCCCGTAGACGGGCACAGTGATCACGGTCGAGGCGAGCGCGCTTCGAGTGAGTAGGCCGACGGTGGCGGCGACGATGAAGGCGAGCAACGCGTGGCCGACGGGCGCGAGGCCGGCGATCCGGTCGGCGGCGTACAGCTCGAGGAACCCCGGCCAGCACCCGCAGCGCGCCAAGGGCCTCCCGCTCCCGGGCGGCCCACTCCCCCGCCGGGTAGCGGTCCTCGCCTATGCGCAGCCCGGTCCGGCAGCGCGCGGGCGGCCGCGGCGCAGGCCCCCCGCGGCCATGGTGGCCCTCCCGGACCTGGCTCGACCACCGTTGACGTGCCATCGTCGATCCACCAGGTCGGCGCAGCCGGGGGCCGGGATGGGCCGAGCCGGACGCCGCAGGGCAGGGGACGCCGTCAGGTTCGGGGCACGGGCAGGAATTCGGAGGCGCAGTCGTGACTCCGGCCCGCGGAGCCGCCCCGGGTGGGCGGCCCCGCGGACCGTCATCGCATCAGGCCGTCGCCCAGCCGGAGTCCGCCGGCGGCGGCTCGACGCCACGGACGTCCGGGAGGGCCATGAGCTCGCGGTCGCGGTCGTCGTCCACCCAGGACTGCGCGATCTCGTCGCACGTCGCGAACCAGACGCCGTCCTTGCCGGCGATGTGCTCGATCAGCCGCTCGTACCAGAGCATGTGGTGCGCCTGGCCGATGATCTGCGGGTGGACGCACGAGGCGAACACCGGGTTCTCGACGCGCTCATAGGCGTAGTCGAAGATGTCGCGCCAGCGCCGGAAGATCGTCTCGGTGTCCTGCATCCCGGTGGACGTCCCCGTGTAGGCCAGCGGCGGGAAGTCGTCGAGATACCAGTTGACCGGGATCTCGAGGACCTCGCTCGCCCGGCCGGCCACGTTGCCCTTCTCCCAGTTCACCTGCCAGCGCTGGGGGTGGTAGGGCACGAGGTCACGCGCCATGAGGCTGGTGTCGTAGCGGAAGCCCGACTCCTCGATGATGTCGAGGGTGTTCTCGCTGTAGTCCCAGTACGGGGAGCGGTAGCCGGTCGGGCGGATTCCGAGCACCTTCTTGTAGGACGCGAAGGCCAGGTCGACGAGCCGTCGTTCGGTGTCGCGGCTGATCGCCGGAGGGATCTCGTGGTAGTAGCCGTGGTGGCCGAACTCGTGGCCGTCGTCGAGGATCTTCATGCACCACTGCGGGAAGGTGTCGACGGAGTGGCCCGGGGTGAACCAGGTGGACTTGACGTCATAGCGCTTGTACAGCTCGAGCAGCCGCGGCACGCCGACCTCCGCCCCGAACTCGCCTCGGGACATGAACGCGGGGCTCGGCCGGTTGAACGCGCCGAGCCACAGGCACTGCGCGTCGAAGTCGGTCCCCAGGTTCACGGCGATCTTCTTGCCTTCTGGCAACTGCAGGTGTCCCATGAGTCGCTCTCCTGTTCTCGTAGGGGTCGGTCGGCTCAGGCCGGCGAGCCGGGCGGATCGAGGGTGATGATCTGGTCCGCGGCGGCGTCCACCCGCTCGCGGCTGTAGAGCAGCGGGAACGCCTCACCGCGAGCCCAGGACGCGAAGAGGTCGGTGGCGTGCGGGTCGTCCAGTCGGCCGGACTGGCCGGGGGCGTTCATCGCCAGCGACTCGTCCCAGTCGCCGACGTCGATCGCGATGCGGAAGGTCGCCCCGGCGCTCTGCACGAAGTTGGGCCCGTAGGCGGTGTTCCCCACGGTGTCCCCGCTGCCGCCGCGGGGCAGCGGTCCGGCGACGAGCTGCTCCTGCGGCACGCCGGGCAGCACCGCAGCGAGCGGGTGGGCCATCCGGGCGACGTGCAGCCGCCCCCAGCTCCACCGGGCGCGGTCGGCGCCGAGCAGCGTCTCGACCTCGGCCACCGCGGCGGGCAGCGTGGCGCCGACGGTGTCGGCCAGGAACCGCTCGGGGTCCGGGCCGAGCCGGTCGCCGGGCGTCTCCAGCAGGTCGAGGTCGACGCGGGCGTCGGCGAGCAGGTCCTCCTTGGCGGCGATACGGGCTGCGGCCCCGGGGGCCGAGTCGGCGCCGACGATCTGTTCGAGCGCCCGCTGGAGCAGGGCAGGCCGCAGGTGGCGGCGGTACCAGACCTCGAACAGCGCAGCGGCGGCCGAGTCGGCGCGGAGGTCGGCGTCCCAGTCCTGGAGGAGGTCGAGCCCGTCGATGCCACCCTTCAGCGGGAGCGCTGCGAGCCGCGCCAGTATCCGGCGCGCCGGGATGCTCACGAAATCGCTCTGCAGCGCGACCATCTCCGGCAACGTCGACGCGTCGGCCGCCGCCAGCACCTCGTCCAGCCGGTGGCGCCGGTAGGGGGCGTACCAGTCGTAGGAGATGTGGCGGTCCGCCGGGAAGTCGGGGGGCAGGTTCATCTCGTTCGCCGTGGCGACGAAGCCCTGCTCCGGGTTGAACGAGCCCGGGAGCTCGTCCATGTCGTAGAACCCGGCCCATTCGTAGCGGCCGTCGCCGGGCACCGGCAGAGTCCCGTCCCAGTTGCGCCGGATCGGCGTGAGCCCGCCGGTCTTCCACCCGATGTTGCCGTCGGTATCGGCGTAGACCTGGTTCTCCGGCGGCGCCCCCCACCGGTTCATCGCACCCAGGAACTCGTCCCAGTTCCGGGCGCGCATGTAGTCCATGCTGCCCAGGTAGGGCGCCATCCCGGGCTCCAGCCATGCGGCCCGGACGGCGAACGCGGTGTTCCTCTCCGGATCGGTGCGGATCACCGGTCCGTGCCGGGTGAACAGCAGCTCGACCTCCACCGGCTCCCCGTCGCGCACGGTGATCGTCTCGCGCTCGACGCGCATCGGCTCCCACCGGTCCCGGTAGCGGTACTCGAGCGGCTCGGCCGGGTTCGTCTCGTAGACGTAGAGGTCCTCCTGGTCGATCGAGAAGATCGTCAGGCCGAACGCGATCCGCCCGTTGTGCCCGATGGAGATCCCCGGCAACCCCGGCTCACCGGCCCCGATCACGTCGAACCCGGGCGCACTGAGGTGAGCGAGGTAGCGCAGCCCCGGCAGCGCGGCCGCCGCGCGATGGGGGTCGTTGGCGAGCACCGGGCGGCCGGTGGCGGTGCGGCTTCCGGAGACGACCCAGTTGTTGCTGCCCTCCGGCAGGACGTCGCCCTGGGCGGCCTGCGGTGCCGGCGGGCCGAAAACCGGCGGGGTGGTCGCCAGGTCGTAGACGGCGAGGACGTCGTCGGGGATGACGCCGAGGTCCAGGCCATCGGGCACGTGCAGCGGCCGCGGGGGTTCGCGCCGCTTGCGCAGCTCTTCCACCTCCGCCGGATGGTCACGCAGCGTCAGTGCCCTGGCGACCTCGTCGCGCACGTTGTAGAACAGCCCGTGGCTGCGGATACGGGTGACGTCCGACGGCTCCCAGAACGCCGGCTCGTACCCCAGCTCCCGGAACTCCACCGGTAGCAGCCCCGGGTCCTCGCGGGTCATCCGGACGAACGCGTTCACACCCTCCACGAACGCGGTGGACGCCCGCTTGGTGTCCGAACCGTAGGCGAGCCAGTCGCTGTGGGTGTCGCCGCGGAAGAGGAACAGCCGGGCCGCGCGGTCACGTTCGACGTGTTCGGCACCGAACACCTCCGACAGCCGCCCCAGACCACGCCGGCGCCAGAAGTCGATCTGCCAGAGCCGGTCGCGGGCGGCGTTGAACCCCTGCACGCGGAAGGCGTCGTAGGTGGTGGCGGCGTAGATGTGCGGGACGCCCCAGCGGTCCACGACGATCTCGGCCGGGCCGGCGAGCCCGGGCAGCACGAACGATGTCCGGATGGGCGCCATGTACATCCTCCTCGACGAACGCGGCGCACCATCGGGTCGGCCCGCCGCGGGCAGCGTCCAGTGGACCAGAACCGGCGGTACCGATGTCGGCAGACTTCCCACTGCCGTCCGGGCGTCTCGCTCCTACCCGTATGGGTAGGCCGCAGAGCCCCCGCCGCCGAGGCCGGGACGGTGCGGGCTTTACTGGAGCCGGCGGCAACGAGGGGACACCGGTGACTCGATCGACGGAGGGCGTGCGCGCCGACTACCTGTGGGACGCGGGCCAGTCCCGCAGCATCGCCGAGGCGCTCGACCCGGTGCTCGCCGAGATCCGCGAGGTGCTCGGCGCCGACGCCGCGATGGTCGTCTACCGACCGAACCCCGCCGCGGGTGACGCCCTCGTACTGGCCGCCAGCACAGCCGGAGCGGTCGATCCGCTCCTACCGAACGAACCCCTCGTGTTCGGCGACGTGCTGCCCCGGAACCGCCCACAGGTCCTGGTCGACCTCGACGTCGCCTCCACCGTCCGTGAACTCCGGCTGCGGCTGCACTCCGCGGTGACGGTCCCCTGGCGGGATGCGTTCGGCGCGGGCACAGTGATCGTCGGCAACCTCGCCCGGCCACTTCCCCCGGCGTCCGAGCGGCAGCTCCAGGCCCGGTGCACACGCCGCGTGAGCGCGGCCGTGCGGTGCGGTCGTCGCGACGGGGCACGGCGGATGGGCGCGGATCTTCGCGCCGCGCTCTCGGAGGTCGCCGACGCCACGGCCAGCAGCGACGACGCCGGCTCGGCACTCGCGGCGATCCTCGTGTCCGCCCGCGATCTCTTCGGGTCCGAGGTCGCCTACCTTTCGTTGCCGGAGTACGACACCGACACGTTCACGTTCGACCAGGTCCTCGGCATCCGGACCGCGCAGTTCCGTCATCTGCGCGTCGACCTGGGGCAGGGACTCGGTGGCCTGGCCCGATCGGTGCGGCGGCCCGTGCGGTCCCTGGACTACGCCAGCGACGCCCGCCTGCACGCCGCGCCCGTCGCCGAGACCGTGCGCGAGGGGATCGTCTCGGCCATGGCCGCACCGCTGCTCCTGGACGAGCAGGTCAGGGCCGTGCTGTACATCGGCGATCGGTACCTGCACCCCTTCACCCAGACCGACGAGGACCTGCTGCGCGAGTTCGCGGGCTACGCCACCCTCGGGCTCAAGCGCCGCGCGGTCGAGCAGCACCGGTCCGCGGTCGTCGCGCGCCAGGAACGCGAACGCCTGGCCTTCGCCGTCCACGACAACGTGGTGCGTCGGTTGCTCGAGATCGGCTTCGAGGCCGAGGCCGCCGCGCAGCGCGGGGACGAGGACCTGCGTCGGCGGATGGCCGTGATCGGTTCGGCCGCCGAGCAGTGCATGGACGCGCTGCGCGGTCAGCTCACGGTGCTGACCGGGGAGCACCGGACCCGCCGGGCCGCGCAGGTGCTCGAGGAGATCACCGATGTGCAGCGGGCCGCCGGCGTGCACCGGACGTCCGAGCTCGTGGGAGCGCGGCCCGACGACCTCGTCGCCGGAGCCGTCGCCGCCGCGCTCGTGCGGATCGGGCAGGAGGCGCTGGTGAACGCGGAGATCCACTCGGGGTGCACCCACGAGCACGTCGTCCTGGACCTCACCGCCGGGTCCGCGGCCCTCACGGTGGAGGACGATGGATGCGGCCTGGACGCCGACGCACTCGATCTCGTCCTGGTCGGCGCCGAGCCGCACCTCGGCGTGCGCGGCATGCGCGCCGCCGCGACACGAGCGGGCGGACACCTCACCGTCGGACCCTCGCCGCGGGGTGGGCTCGCCCTCCGCGCGACCATCCCGACATGATCCGCTTCTGTGTGGTGGACGACCACGCGATCATCCACGACGGGCTGCGGGCGGTGGCCGACCGTGAGGACGACCTCGAGTTCGCGGGCGCGGCCACCGATCCCGCCGACGCGCCGACCCTGATCGAACGGGAGCAGCCCGACGTACTGCTGCTCGACCTGCGCCTGAACGGGCAGGACAGCACTGAGCTGTGCTCCTTGTTGACCAGCAGGCACCCCGCGCTCACCGTCCTGGTCTTCAGCGCCTACGGCAACCCCGACCTCCTCGCTCAGGCCATCCGCGCGGGCGCCGCCGGGTACGTCCTGAAGGACACCACCACGGCGCGCATCCCCGAGATCCTCCGCGAGCTCACCCGGGACGGCAGCTACTTCGACCCGAGGTTGGCCGGACACCTGCTGAGGCGGTCGGTCGGCGCGCCGACCGCGGCGGACTCCTTCACCGCGCGCGAGCTGGCGATCGTGGGTCTCATCGCCCGCGGCGAGGACAACCACGCGATCGCCGAGGAGCTGAGCATCAGCTCGCACACGGTGAAGTTCCACGTCACCACGATGCTGCGCCGGCACCGGTTGCGGCGGCGGGCCGAGCTGGTCCGGCTCGCCATGGACCTCCATGTGCTGCGCTGACCGCCTGATCCTCGCCACCGCCGCCGGCCCGCCGCGCCGAGCCGCGATGCCACAGCCGCTGGCGCTGTACAAGTCCTGCCAAATGGCGGAGACCCCGGAGACCTTCTCGCTGCGGTCAGGTCAGCGGCTCTGATCCTCGCCACCGCACGCGGTCGCCCCGTCGAAGCCTGATCGGGCTCGGCATGCTCGCGCCGCCCCGAGCAGCATTCGACCGGATGGGGTGAGCCGCGCCGGCCCGGGCGGGGATCCGGGGGCGATCAGCCCGGCCCTAGCCGGCCGCTGGCCGACGAACTGCTCGCAGCAGCACAGACCATCAACGGTCAGTGACCCGCCGCAGTCCCCCGACAAGTCGCAGCGACCGGCGGCGACGGCTCGGAGGGTGGCGAGGCCCGACGGCTCAACGGCGTGAACATCGATGGGGCCGGGTCTTCAGCATTTCTTCTGCCCTATGTCGTGCATTGTCGCGTTTCGCACTCGTGTCACCGGTACACCTGCTGGGAGTGGCGATATTCCTTTGGCTGGTCACCTGTCGCCGTCAGGGGTATCGCTTACCTGGAGGTCGAGTTCCAGAAACCTTCGACGGTCGAGCAGCAGATCGATGTCGTCCCAGAGCTCCTGGATGAGTTCCCGGAACAGCGGGCCGGTGTTCTTGATATGCGTGTACAACCGGACGATGTGCCGGTCCAACGCGGAGATGTTCGGACACAGGTAAGGAGTGCCTCGGCCCCCGATCACTTCGATGAGATCCACGCTCGAGTCGCACTGGTCCGACTCGGAACGCCGGTTGGTCATCCAATTCGTCATGCGGTCCTCAGTCCGGGGCGCGGCGTGCTCGATCGGGCTGTTTCACAATTCCTCGCGAAAAGCAGCTGGACGCGACCCTCTCGGCCGACAGCCCGGTCGAGCCGCCGGCCGAGAGCTGCGCAGGTGCCTCTGCCTCACGGAAACAGCGTCGCCGACACGCCCACTTCGCGCATCACCGCCAGCGGCCGTCACGCTGTGATGCTGGCTGGGGTCCTTCGTTCCTGCTGGCAGTAGCGCCAGGATGCCGACGAGCCCTATACGCCGGACGCGCCCGACGTGGGGGCGGCACTGCCGACGCCGTTGTCTCGGACCGATCGGACACTTGACGACAACGGGAAGGGTAGGCCGCCCGTCACGCCCGAGCCCGTGGTGGTCGACATCCGAATGCCGCCGAGCCAGAACGTCCGAGGACCTGGAGGCAGCCCGGGAGATCCGCCAAGAGCTCCCCGAGATCGGCATCCTGGTCCCATCGGCCCATACCGGCATCGAGCACGCGATGGCACTACCAGCGGGCGGCCGTGGAATCGGCTACCTGCTCAAGAGCCGGGTCAGCGACGTGGCGGAGTTCATCGACACCCTCGAACGGATCGCCGAGGGGGGTTCGGTCGTGGACCCCGCGCTGGTGCAGGAGCTGGTCACCGCCCGCCGCCGCAACGACCCACTCGCCGTGCTCACCTTCCTCGAAGCCCGCTGACCGCATCAACGGGATCACCGTCCCCCGGCCCCAACAGGCCCCGGACCGCCTCGGCGGACAAGGCGGACTTGCACAGGAATCCGGCCGCCGAACTCGCCGCGACCAGATCGACGTAGTCCTGCCCAGCGTGGGCCGAGATCAAGATCAGACGGGACGGGGGCACCGCACCCCTCCGACAGAGTTGCCCGACGAGCTCCACACCGCTCTCGCCGCCGAGGTCGATATCCACCAAGGTGACGTCCGGCCGCAGCTCCGCCACCCGCTCGAACGCCTCCGCGCTGGTCGACGCCACACCGACCACGGTGATCCCCTGACACTCCAGCAAACAACGCGCAGCGTCCAGGAAACGCCGGCTGTCATCGACGATGACACATCGCAACACCATCACCTCAGCCTGGCAAGGCGGACTGCCGATCTGCATTCCAGCTACCCGGAACTTTCGCCCAGCCCGCGACCGGGTTCGGCAAGCAGGCGGCACCGCGAGCCTGTGTCGGAGCGATGTGCGTACCCGGGGCGTGGGCCCACCAGTCCCCTGCGCGCCGGGTCAGCACCATGTGAAGTGTGGAGCCTCTACCCCGTAGAGGCGTCGGCGGCCCGCCGCTCACTCTCATCCGCTTCGCGTGACGGCTCCAGCAGACTGCTCGTCCGGCTCAGCGGCAACCATCCCAGCTCGCGGGTTGAGGCACCGGACGGCCCGGGGCCGGGCCGTCTGTCCAGCTGGCAGGTACGCGGGGACTCCGGCCTGCCAGGAGCACGGATTCGGGCTGCCGGTGACGACACGCGGGCCGTCCGAGGTGACGCTTGACGCGGTCAGAAGTTGCTCGCGGCAGACATCCACTCGCCCAGGGACAGAACTATGAAACGCACGGCCGCCCGCAGGCTCGCCCGCACGATCAACTCCCAGGCATCCGACTACCGGGCGCTGGTCCTCACCGTGGACAACTACCACGGTCGCGTCGAGACCACCCGTGAGTTCATCGTGATGACCTCGGTAGGCACGTTCGGCTCCCCCGCCCAATGGCAGGCCAGGCGCCATGTGTGAGTGCCCGGCGTACGGAGATCACCGCGCACAGCCACCCCCTGGACGGGTTCAGCGTGGCCGGACAGGTCGAGCGCTACACGCGCACCGACATCGCTGCCCACCCCACCGTCGCCGTGCGGCGGAACAGGTGGACGTACCCGGACCGCCCGGGCGCCGACACCGTGTCCTGCCTGGAGTGCCACCACGAGTACCACGCCGTCGACGCGGCCACCCCGAAGGAGGATTCGGTGCCTGACATCGTCTACGACCCGGACGCGCTGGCCGGCCTCGACCACGGGGCCCTCCCGTGGGCGGCGCCGGTGCACCTGTGCCTGCTGGTCTTGTTCCTGGTCCGCCTGGTGGCCGTCATCCGCTGGGCCCGCGACGCTGACGGCGGCCGGGACGACAACGGCGGCGGCGGTGGGTGGGGCCCTGGCGGACCGGAAACCCCGCCTCCGCCGAGCCCGCCGTCTGGGCTGCTGCTGCGCCAGGTGATCCCGGCCCCTCGTCCGCTCGCCCGCACTCGCCTGGGGTCCTCCCGTGCTGACGTTCACCCGCCGGCCGTGCGGCTGGTCGCGAAGACCGGGTTCGTCCCGCCCACCGGCGTCCTCTGGACCACCGACATCGACGGCGGCCAGGCGCTTGCCGAGCTCGAGTGCCGCGCCTGCCACGGGCATGAGCAGCTGATCGGTGCCGCCACGCATGGCGATGTGTCCGCGAGCCCGACGGTCTGCCATGAAGGCTGATGATGCGGCGACACGGCTTCGGAGGACCGCGAGGAAGGGAGGTCTCCCGCTCAGTGTGGACTCCGGCGCCGGTCGTGCCCCAGCAGGTTGTGTCATCCGGCGGCGGGATCACCCGCCGGGCGGGCGCCCTCTCCGAGCCAGAGCTCAGCATGGCGACCTGCCATCATCGGCGGGATGAGGCGCCCTTTCTCCTCGCCGACCACGCCCTCCGAGGCGTCGCCGCAGCACGCGGCCGGGCGACAGCGCAACCGGCTCGTCGTCGTGCTCGCCGTCGCCAGCGGGGCCAGCGATGCGATCGGCTTCCTCGCCCTGGGCAACGTCTTCACCAGCGTGATGACGGGCAACATGGTGCTGTTCGGCGTCGCGCTCGCCCGCCGGGACGGCGCCGCCCTCGGCCTGACGGCCTGCGCGATCGTCAGCTTCATCGTGGGCGCTGCGATCGGCGCGAGGGTGGCGGGCACGCCGCGGGAGGACGACTCCTTCTGGCCGGCCCAGGTGTCACGGGCCTTGTGCATCGAGCTCGGCCTGTTCTCCGTGTTCGCAGCCACCTGGTGGCTGCTGGACTCACGTCCCGACCGTGACTGGCTGCTACCCCTGCTCGCGATCAATGCCCTGGCGCTCGGGCTGCAGAGCAGCGCGATCCAGCGTCTCGGGGTGTCGGGCTTGTCGACCACGTATCTGACCGGCACCTTGACGTCGGTGGTCATCCGACTCACGTCCGGCCGCGGCATCAAGCACGTCGCCCCCTCGCTGACCATCCTGCTCGGGCTCATCGCGGGCGCAGGCATCGGCGCCCTGCTGCTCGAGCTCGCTCCGGCAGCCGTTCCTTCGATCCAGCTGGCGACGGTCGCGGTCGTGCTCGCCTGGGCACGGTTCAGCCCGCGACTACGTCACCCGGTCATTGGTACTCGAGCACAAGCACGTTGACGCCGCGATGGACGGGCCGCCCGCCGCGCTGATCACCGCGGGCCGGCGCGGCGACTCCCCGCATTTCATCCCCGTGTTGGACGCGGTGCGAGTCCCCCGAACCGGGCCTGGCCGGCTGCGGTCCAGACCGGATCGGGTCCTGGCCGACAAGGCCTACTCGTCCCGGGCGAACCGCGCCTACCTGCGCCGGCGCAAGATCGCCCTGACCATCCCGGTCAAGGTCGACCAGCAGGCGAACCGGCGATCCCTGGGCTCATCCGGTGGTCGCCCACCGGCGTTTGACCCCGAGGTCTACCGTCAGCGCCACGGCCGGGCTCGCGGACACGGCTTGTGCAGCGGCCCGCTCCCGCGCGGCTCCGCCGCGCCGCCGCCGGTGAGCTCGTCGCGGCGTCGGGAACAGCGTGGGCTGAACCGTCACCTTTTACCAGAAGCTGAGCGGCGCGAGCGTCACGCCGCCCGGTGTGCTCGGACTCGCCCGTGAGCCTCTGCCAAGCCCTCCGGGCACGACCATGCAGGCGGCCCAACCCTCCTGACCAGGCGCCCCGCCCGGCGCGGCCGGGTCCTACCATGCTGTGGCCGGCGACGACATTTTCCACCGCGCTGCCGGGGCTTCGCCCGTGCCGAGCACGTCCCCCAGCTCGTCCGGGCGCCGGCTCTCGCGGCTGGTGGCCCCGTTGCTGACGGGACCGGGCATCGGCGCTACCGCCACCCGCCGGACGGGAAGGGCGACCCGACATGAATCTCGTCACCGCCGAGCCCGCCG
>NZ_JAODNI010000131.1 GCF_025465255.1 Pseudonocardia sp. | reverse complement strand
GGTGGCGCGGGCGAGGACCAGGACGCGGAGGCCGAGCGCGGCGCGGTCGGCGACGGCGGCGGCCAGCGAGGGGCCGGCCAGGTGCGGGGCGAGGGCGTCGGGTGCGCCGAGGACCCACGCGCCGTCGGCCGTGGTGACCCCGGACCAGCGCAGTGACGAGGCGAAGGGCACCTCGTCGCGCAGCACCCAGGCCGTGCCCGGCAGGCTCGATGCCAGGGCGGTGGTGGTGAGGTTCGGGGTGGTGGCGCTGCGGGCCAACGCGCCCAGCGTCGCCTCGACCTCCACGGGGTCGTGGGCCCCGACCGGCGCCACGTCGGAGAGGGCGAGCCGTCCGGTGGTGAGGGTGCCGGTCTTGTCGGTGCACACGACGTCGACGTTGCTGACCGACTCGACGGCGTTGACCTGCTGCACCAGGGCGCCGCGGCCGGCGATCGTGGCCGCGCCGACGGTGTAGGCGACGGCGATGAGGAAGAACAGGCCGTAGGGGACCAGCCCGGACAGCACGGCGGTGGTCTGCACGACCCGCAGCAGGGTGAACCCCTCGAGCGCGGCCTGGGCGAGGATGGCGCCGCTCATGAGCACGACCAGGGCCATGACCAGGCGGACGACGAACTCGATGCGGCGTTGCAGTGGGGTCTTGTCGGTGGTCACCCGCCGGGCGTCGGTGGTGAGGCGGCCCGCGTAGCTCGCGGCGCCGACGTCGCGGGCGAGCTGGTGCCCCTCACCGGCGACGCAGAGGCTGCCCGAGCGCAGGTCGTCCCCGGGATGCTTGACGACCGGGTCGGACTCACCGGTGAGCAGCGACTCGTCGGCCTCCACGCGGCCGCCGTCGAGCAACGGCCCGTCGACCACGATCTGGTCGCCGGCGCGCACCCGGAGCACGTCGCCCCGCACGACGGCGTTCGGCGGCACCTGGACCTCCCGGCCGTCGCGGACGACGAGCACCCGGGCCTGGTCGAGCAGCTGCAGGCCGTCGAGCTTGCGCTTGGCCGCGATCTCCTGGGTCGCGCTGATCACCGCGTTGACCAGGCCGAGCCCGACGCTGATGAACGCGTCGTTGTAGCGGCCCAGCGCGAGCAGTGTGGCACCGATGACGAACAGGATCGTGTTGTAGAAGGAGAAGACGTTGGTGCGCAGGATCGTGGCGTAGGTGCGCGAGGTGCCGCTGACCGCGGTGTTCGCCTCGCCGCGCCGACGACGGGCCTCGGCCTCCCGCCCCGACAGACCGACCTGCCCCGACGGACCGTCCTGCGCGACGGTCGTCGCGCGTCCGGTCGATCCCGCCGCCGTGGCATCCATCCGGCCCCCGTTCCTCGTCCTGGTTCCGCTGCGGCGTCGCGCCTGCTGCGGGCGGCATGGTCGCACGCGCGGTGGTCTCGCGCCGTGGCACACGCTCCGCATCACCCGGCGCATCGCGGGAACCCCTCCGCCTATCGAGAGGCGACCGCAAAGGAACGGCGATGCTGTACTACCCGGACTTCGTGACGTCGGTTCAGCAGCTGGGGGACGTCCCGGCCGAGGACGCCGAGCGCGTGGCCTGCGCCACGCTGCAGGTGCTGGCGCGGCGCATCTCACGGGGGGAGGCCGACGACCTCGCGGCCCGCCTCCCGGGCCGGCTGCGCGCGTGCCTGGAGTACGAGGGGCCCCTGGAGAAGTTCGGCCTCGAGGAGTTCCTGCGGCGCATCGCCCGGCAGGCGGACGTCGATCGGCCGACCGCCGAGCAGGTGGCCCGGGCGGTGGTCGCCACGCTGTGGCGGGCGGTGGGCGGCGAGGAGTTCCACGACATGCGGTCGCAGCTGCCGAAGGAGTTCCGGCGGTGGCTGGACGAGGCGGTGGCGGCGGCGCCACCGGTGCAGGAGGAGGACCCGCCGGAGAGGCTGTCGCTGGAGGAGTTCCTCGACCGTCTCGGCGAACGCGGCGTCGAGCGCGAGCAGGCGCCGGCGGTCGCGGAGGCCGTGACGGAGGCCCTCGCCGCGCGCATCACCGGTGCGCAGGCCGAGGACCTGACACCCCTCGTCCCGCGCGAGCTGCGGCACCCGCTCCGCCGCGGCGTCGACCGCGGCCGGGGCGCGCGCGTGCCGATGGCCCTGATGGACTTCCTGGCCGAGATCGCCGAGCGGACCGACGCCGACATCGGCGCCGCCCACCGGTACGCCCAGGCCGTGGTCGCCGCGCTCCACGGGGCGGTCGGCGACAAGGAGTTCTCCGACACGGTGGCCCAGCTGCCCGCCGAGTACCGCGACGCGTTGATCCCGGAGTACGCCTGAGCGGGGTCCGGCTCCGGCCGCACCGGTAACGCGCGCCACATGGTGACGACTGTCTCCGCGACTGTGATCAGCGGCTTTGCGTCGAGGACACCCGCAGGCCGCCCGTGAGGTGACTCGCGGCCACGCACGGCGGGCACGTTCGCCGGGTACGTGTCCGCCACAGCGAGGACCACAATGTCTGCCACGACCGTGACCGCGCCCCCGACCTCATCTCCGGACCCCACCCCCTCCCCGCCGCACGACGGCGGCCCCCCCGAAGGAGAACTCCGCGGCCGGCTCGTCCGCGGCGCCGGCTGGACCGCACTCGTCATCGCCTGCTACTTCCTCGCCGAACGGGCGGAGGTCCTCGGGGTTCCCGCGCCGAGCCTGCTGACCGGGCTCGTCGCCGGGATCGCGCTCGCCCTGCCCGGCCTGGTCGGACGTCCGTTCCCGCGGGGCGCGAACCGGGCCGCTCAGGCGCTCGTGGGGGTGCTCATGGGCAGCTACCTCGACTCGCAGGTCCTGGGCGTGCTCGGCGCCGCGCTCCCGATGCTCGCCGTCACGGTGGCGACGATCATCCTCTGCGTGGGCGCCGCGGCCGTCCTGGCCCGCTTCGGGAAGCTGAACCTCACCGACGCGACCCTCGGCATGGTCCCGGGCGGTTCCGCGGCGGTCGTCAGCTGCGCGGACGACCTCGGCGCCGACAGCCGGATCGTCGCGTTCAGCCAGTACCTCCGCGTCGGGCTCGTGGGGCTCACCGCACCCGCGATCGCCCTGGGCTTCGCGCCGCAGGACCAGAACCCCGCCGACGACCGGCTTCAGCCCCTGCTCCCGGTCATGGGCCACCTGGTGGACTCCGCCGACCAGCTGGGACGGCTGGTCGTCCTCGCGGCCATCTGTCTCACCGGATTCGCCGTGGGGCGCCGTCTCGGGCTGCCGGCCCCGGTACTGCTCGGGCCGATGCTCGTGGCCGCGGTGTTCACCCTCACCGGGGCGTCCTCCGGGTTCGCGCCGGCCGGGCCGCTCAAGGACGTCGTCTTCATCGTCGTCGGGCTCGAGGTCGGCCTGCGCTTCACCCGCTCGGCGGCCCGCCACGCGGCCGGGGTCTTCCCCCACCTGCTCGCAGCCACGGTGGGCGTCTGCGTCGCGTGCGCCGGGCTCGCCTGGGGCCTCGCCGCCCTGGTGGGGATCCCGTTCACCGAGGCCTACCTCGCGACGACCCCCGGCGGCATCAACGCGGTGCTGGCGACGGCGGAGTCGACCGGCACGAACGTCCCGCTGGTCTCCACCGTGCAGAGCCTGCGCCTGTTCGTCGTCGTCCTCGCCGTCCCGCTCGTCGTCCGCGCGCTGGAGGCGACCCGGCGCCGCCGTCAGGAGATCACGGGATGAGCGTCGTGTTCGCCAGCATCGGGATGTCCCTCGACGGTTACATCGCGGGGCCGAACGCGGGCCCCGGCAACGCCCTGGGCGACGGCGGGCACCGCATCCACGAGTGGGCCCTCGACCTGGACGGGGGCGAGGAGGACCGGGGACGCGACGACGCCGACGAGCACGTGGTCCGGGAGATCCGGCTGCGTGCGGGCGCCTACGTGATGGGACGGTGGATGTTCGACGAGGGCGGCGCCCGGCGCCCCGACCCGCCCCCGTTCCGCGCCCCGGCCTTCGTCCTGACCCACCACGCGCGGGAACCGTGGACCCGTCGCCGCGGGGCGCCCTTCACATTCGTCACCGACGGCGTCACGACTGCGGTGGAGCAGGCGCGTGACGCCGCCCGCGACAAGGACGTGCAGGTCGTCGGCGGTGCGACCACCGTGCAGCAGTGCCTGGAGGCGGGCGTGCTCGACGAGCTCCAGATCCATCTCGCCCCCGTGCTGCTCGGCAGTGGGGTCCGCCTCTTCGACCGCGTCACCGCCGGCGGCCGGCGGTTCGACACCACCCGGGTCATCGGTTCGCGTGGGGTGACCCACCTGCGCTACCGCGTGTCGGACACCTGACCCGGCGGCGGAGGCCGGTCGAGCGGAAGGTCACGCACGACGCGCCGGGGCACCGGCTGCGTCCCGGGAGCCCGCTGACCGGAGCCGGCTCCCGGTCGACCCGGCGGCGGTGTCGGCGTGGCCGAGGGTCCACTGCGCGATGTCGTTCTTGCGGTCCACTGATCCGGCGCCGGGTGGCCCCCTCCGCGTAGAGCTGGTCGAACCCGTCGACGAGTTGCTGCTCGTAGTCCGCAGGGGAGAAGCCCGGGAAGTCGAAGCTGGCGATTCGGACGATCTCGGCGGCCACGTCCGGGTGGCGGCGCACGGCGTCGCCGATCATGAACGGCGTCATCGGGATCTCGTGCCGGTCGAGCAGGTCGAGGATGCGCGGGACCTCCTCACGGGCGCCGTACTCGTAGAAGCTGTTCTGCCCCAGGCCGGGGTAGCCTTCCATGATCGGCTCGGTGATCGGCCCGCCGGCGCCGCTGAGGGGTTGGCCACCGGCCTCGAACTGCATGGAGACGGTGACGGCGAGGCGGGCGCCGTTCGGCCAGAACTCGTGGTCGCTGCTCATGGACGTGCTCCGCTCCGGTCGGCATGAAGGTCGGGGCGCCTCGAGGTGCCGGGAGTCGAGGCCGAGCGCCCGTCGGGCGCCGGGCACGCCGTCGGTGGTACCCCTGGACGGGCCGCGGGATACCAGGCGTGTGATGGACGAGGTGCCATCGGGCCTGCGTCCGCGGCGACCTGCGAGTGGCCGGGGCCGCGCTGGTGGCGGAGAACCGCTGAGTGAAGGAGAGGTGAGGTGCATGTCCGTCCTCGACGGGATCCTTGACGGTGTCCGGGAGGACCTGGCGGAGCGCGAACGGCGGGTGCCGGCGGCCGAGCTGAAGGCGCGGGTCGCCGGCATTGCGCCGGCGCTGGATCCGGTGCCCGCGTTCCGCGCGCCGGGCACGGCGATCATCGCGGAGGTGAAGCGGAGGAGCCCGAGCAAGGGCGCTCTCGCCGACATCCCGGACCCTGCATCGCTGGCCCGGGAGTACGCGGCGGGCGGGGCGTCGGCGATCAGCGTGCTGACCGAGCGGCGGCGGTTCGGCGGCTCACTCGCCGACCTGGCCGACGTGCGCGACGCCGTGGACGTCCCGGTGCTGCGCAAGGACTTCGTGGTGACGCCCTACCAGTTGTGGGAGACGCGGGCGTGGGGCGCGGACCTCGCGCTGCTGATGGTGGTGTCGTTGCCGGGCGGCCTGCTGGAGGAGCTGTACGGACTGGCCCGCGAGCTCGGCCTGACCGCCCTGGTCGAGGTGCACACCGAGGAGGAGCTCGGGCGGGCCGTCGACGTGGGGGCGGAGGTCGTCGGGATCAACGCGCGGGACCTGACGACGCTCGACGTCGACCGGTCGGTGTTCCGGCGACTGGCGCCGCAGGTGCCCGAGGGGCGGGTCCGGGTGGCGGAGTCGGGTGTCGCCACGGCCGCCGACGTGGCGGAGTACCGCGGGTGGGGGGCCGACGTGGTGCTGGTCGGCGAGGCGTTGGTCCGCTCCGGGGCGCCGCGCTCCGCGGTCGGCGAGTTCATAGGAGCGGCCGGCTGATGCCGGGGGCCTGCACCGTCGCGCACGGAGACGTACGTCCGGGCGAGTAGCCGGCGGCAGGCCGGCCAGCGGTGTCGGAAGGCCCTCGACGGGTAGTCCTCGGGGGAGCCGAACGAGCAGGAGGACGCCGTGGCGGACGACCGAGGACGCCGGTCCCGCGAGGACTACGAGAAGGGCCTGCCGGACTACCACGACCCGACGGCGGGCCTCGGCGGCGCCGCGCCCGCCCGCAGCGCCCTGACGCTGCGGGCGCTGCTGGCGGCGTTCGGCCTGGTCGTGTGCGCGGTGGGAGCCGTGCTCGCCTGGCGGGTGGGCGTCCTGTGGCTCGCGGTGGTCCTCGTCGTGGTCGCGGTGATCGCCCTCGCGGACCTGGGCTGGGTGCTGTACCGCAAGTCCCGCGGCGAGCCGGGCTGAGGTGGCGGCGGGACCACCCTGCTCGAACCGGCTGCCGGCCGATCGACAGCCCCGGCGGTAGCCGTCAGGCTGGGCGGGTCGGGGGTACTTCGAGCTCGCCGTTCCTCGTGACGGGCCGTCTTCGATTCTCGACCACAGGAGTCACGGCTCCGGACGGGCGGTCTGATGACCGGTCACACTCCAGACGTGCCCGCCGCGGCCGCGGCAGAGCTGCAGCAACTGGACGATCCTGATCGACGACCCCACCGAGGACACGGACTGGCCGGGCTACAGCATCTCCGCTGTTGCGCACGGCGTCCGGTCGTCGCTGTCGGTACCGGTGAGCGCCGGTGACGACACGTGCGGCGCAGGCTGCGCTCGCCTCCCGAGCGGTCATCGACCAGGCCCTCGGGGTGATCATGACGCAGCAGAAGTGTTCACCGGGCGAGGCGTTCGACCTGCTCCGTGGGATCTCCCAGAACCGCAACGTCAAGGTCCGTGAGGTGGCCGTCGAGATCGTGACGGCGGTCAGCGGTCGTTCCGCCACCTCGGACGCGCACTTCCGGTAGCCGGCATTCGTCCGCTTCCACGGGCGGCGGGGGACCGGCCACCACGGCGCCGGGCCGGTGTTGGGCCGTTCGCGGCTTGTGGAGCCCCCCGGTGCCGAGGACCGTGTGGGATCCGAGCCAGCTCAGGCCGCGCCCACGGCACGGCCGCCATGGAGGTGCCGCGCCGATGGACACCGTCGTCGACGAGATCGCCCCGGACACCTACCGGCTGTCCACCTATGTGGAACCCGTGGACCTCGTCTTCAACCAGTACCTGCTGATGGCCGAGGAGCCGCTGCTGTTCCACTGCGGGGCCCGGCAGCTGTTCCCATTGGTCGGTGACGCCGTCGCCCGGGTGATGCCGCTGGAGCGGTTGCGCTGGATCAGCTTCGGCCACGTCGAGTCCGACGAGTGCGGATCGATGAACGACTGGCTCGCCGTGGCACCCCGGGCGGAGGTGGTGCACGGCGTGCTCGGTGTCATGGTGTCGCTCGCCGACCTCGCCGACCGCCCGCCGCGCATGCTCACCGACGGCGAGACCCTCGACCTGGGCGGCCGGGTGGTCCGCTGGGTGGACACCTCGCACGTCCCGCACGGCTGGGAGTCGGGGCTGCTGCACGACGAGGGGACCGGCACGCTGTTCTGTGGTGACCTGTTCACCTCGGTCGGGCACCATCCCGCGCTGTCGACCTCGGACCTCGTCGAGCCGGCGATGGTCGCCGAGGACCGGTTCCACGCGACGGCGCTCACCCCGAGCACCGGGCCGACGATCCGCGGGCTGGCCGCTCTCGAGCCCTCGACGCTGGCCCTCATGCACGGCCCGGCGTTCTCGGGCGACGCGGCCGCGGCCCTCGAGGGGCTCGGCGCCTGCTACGACCGACGCCTGGCCGACGCGCTGGAGGAAACCGGCGCGGCCAGGCGGTCGTAGGTCGTCCCAGCGGCCCCGGCTGCGCGCCACCGATGAGTTCTCGGCCGGATCGCGGTCCTCCCCACGAAGCATCCACCCAGGAGGACCCCATGCCCACGTCCCGCACCCTCGATGTCGCCGGCGCGCACCTGCACTACGAGGTCCGCGGCTCGGGTCCGCTGCTGCTGGTTCTCGGTGCCCCGATGTCGGCGGCCCAGTTCGCGCCGCTGGCCGAGGCCATGGCCGCCGACCACACGGTCGTCACCACGGACCCGCGGGGGATCGCGAACAGCACCCTCGACGATCCGGAGCAGGACTCCACGCCGGAGCTGCGGGCCGACGACGTCGCCGCGATCCTCGGCGCCCTCGGCGCCTCCACGGCGGACGTGTTCGGCAGCAGCGGCGGCGCCGTCACCGGGCTCGCCCTGGTCGCCCGCCACCCGGACCGGGTGCGCACGCTGGTCGCGCACGAGCCGCCCGTCACCGAGCTGCTCCCGGAGGCCGCCGAGCAGCGCGCCGTGGTCGAGGACATCATCGCGACCTGCCACGCACAGGGCCTCGGGGCCGCGTTCGGGAAGTTCATGGCCAACGCCGGCTTCACCGGCGACGACCCGGCCGAGCAGGGCGCGCCGGCCCAGCCGATGGCGCCGCCGTCCGCGCAGGACCTGCGCGACGGCGAGCGGTTCCTCACCCACGAGCTGCGCGGCACGACCCGGTTCGTGCCGGACGTCGAGGCGCTGAAGGCCTCGTCGAGCCGGGTCGTGATCGGGATCGGCGCCGCGTCCGGGCACCTGCTCACCTACCGGACGTCGGCGGTCCTGGCCGAGCGGCTGGGGTCGGAGCCGGTCGGGTT
Source organism: Pseudonocardia sp. (assembly GCF_025465255.1). Classification (GTDB taxonomy): domain Bacteria; phylum Actinomycetota; class Actinomycetes; order Mycobacteriales; family Pseudonocardiaceae; genus Pseudonocardia. The sequence goes on along the minus strand of NZ_JAODNI010000131.1, from coordinate 19,147 downwards.
CCCCGGCGACCACGGCGGCTTCCTCGGACAGCCGGCGGAGTTCGCCGAGGTGCTGAAGAAGGTGCTGGTCGGCCCGTAGCCCAGGGGGAGACCTGGCGCGAGCCCGAGCCCGCGGGCATCATCCGTTCGCGGGCCCGGCCAGCTCGGCGATGAGCGCCTTCACACGGGTCTCGAGGTCGTCACGGATCGGGCGGATCTCGGCCGCGGTCCGGCCGGCGGGATCGGTGAGGTCCCAGTCGAGGTGGCGCTTGCCGGGGTAGACGGGGCAGGCGTCGCCGCAGCCCATGGTGATGACGACGTCGGCGGCGCGGACGGCGTCGTCGGTCAGGGGCTTGGGGAACTCCCGGGACAGGTCGAGTCCGATCTCGGCCATGACCTCGCGGACCGCGGGATTGACGGTGTCGGCGGGTGCGGAGCCGGCGGAGCGGACGGTGACCGCGCCCCGGGCGTGGTGATGGAGCAGAGCGGCGGCCATCTGGGAGCGGCCGGCGTTGTGCACACAGACGAACAGCACGTCGGGGACGGTCTTCACGAGAGCTCCTCGAGATCGGGCCGACCGGCGCGTGACGTCCAGCGGCGCCGGGCGGCGAGGGAGACGTAGACCAGCGCGACGAGGACAGGGACCTCGATCAGCGGGCCGACGACCCCGGCGAGCGCCTGCCCGGAGGTGACACCGAACGTCGCGATCGCGACCGCGATGGCGAGCTCGAAGTTGTTGCCCGCGGCGGTGAACGCGAGCGTCGCGGACCGCTCGTAGCCCAGGCCGACCGCCCTGGCCAGGGCGAGCGAGCCGAACCACATGATCGCGAAGTAGGCCAGCAGCGGGAGGGCGATGCGGGCGACGTCGAGGGGGCGGGAGGTGACGGCGTCGCCCTGCAGCGCAAACAGGACGACGATCGTGAAGAGCAGTCCGTAGAGGGCGAACGGCCCGACGCGCGGGACGAACGTCTCCTCGTACCAGGTGCGGCCCTTGGCCTTCTCCCCGAACCGGCGCGTGAGGTAGCCGGCGACCAGCGGAATGCCGAGGAAGATCAGCACGGACTTCGCGATCTGCCACGCGGACACGTCCAGGTCGGCCTGGGGCAGCCCGAGCCAGCCGGGAAGCACGGACAGGTAGAACCAGCCGAGCCCGGCGAACGCGATCACCTGGAACACCGAGTTGATCGCGACGAGCACGGCGGCGGCCTCGCGGTCGCCGCAGGCGAGGTCGTTCCAGATGACGACCATGGCGATGCAGCGGGCGAGACCGACGATGATCAGCCCGGTGCGGTACTCGGGCAGGTCCGGCAGCAGCAGCCAGGCCAGGGCGAACATCAGCAGCGGGCCGAACACCCAGTTCAGGACGAGGGAGCTGATGAGCAGGCGGCGGTCGCCCGTGACGGTGCCGAGGCGGTCGTAGCGGACCTTCGCCAGGACCGGGTACATCATGATCAGCAGGCCCAGCGCGATCGGCAGCGAGACGCCGTCGACGGCGATGGCGTCCAGCGCGCTGCCGAGTCCGGGGATCAGCCGCCCGGCGAGCAGCCCGACGACCATTGCGGCGATGATCCAGACGGGCAGGAAGCGGTCGAGGGTGGACAGGCGCTTCGCGACCGGGGCGTCGGCGCCGGTCGTGGGGAGGGCACTCATGCGGGCAGGTCACTTCCGTCGGGAGGGCAGGTGCTGCGGAGCGGCGCGTCGCCGGGGACCAGCACGGTGGCGAGCAGGGCAATGGCCTCGGGCCGGACCCGGTAGTAGACCCAGGTCGCCCGTCGCTCGCTGCGGACCAGGCCGGCGTCGCGGAGCACCTTGAGGTGGTGCGAGATCGTCGGCTGGGAGAGCGCGAACGCCCCGGTCAGGTCGCACACGCACGCCTCGCCGCCTTCGTGGGCGGCGATCAGCGAGAGCAGGCGCAGCCGGACCGGGTCGCCGAGGGCCTTGAACGCCGCCGCCAGTTCGACGGCCTCGTCGGCACTGAGGGCCTGATGGGTCGCCGCGGAGGAGATCAGCAGCGGCAGCGGAATCGACACACGTCTATGTTGACCCTCATCGATGCAGGGCGCAAGCGAGTCCTGCGGGTGTCAGCGTGCGGCAGGCCGGCTTCCGAGCGAGATCCCGACCGGCTCGGCCGCCGCTCCGCAGCATCCGCCCTCGGCCGACGAGTCCGGGTCGTCGAACACCCCCGCGCCACCGCACACGCCGGTCTCGGGCAATACCAGCTCGACCCGCTCCGCGGCCTCCTGGTCGCCGTCGATCGCGGCGGCGATCGAGCGGACCTGCTCGTAGCCGGTCATCGCCAGGAAGGTCGGCGCCCGGCCGTAGCTCTTCATCCCGACCAGGAACACCCCCGGCTCCGGCTGCGCCAGCTCGCGCGCCCCGTGCGGGTGGACCGTGCCGCACGAGTGGACGTTCGGGTCGATCAGCGGCGCGAGCTCCTGAGCGGCCTGCAACGTCGGGTCCAGGTCCAGGCGCACCTCCGAGAGCCAGGACAGGTCCGGGCGGAACCCGGTCAGCACGACCACCTCGTCGACGGGCCGGAGCCGGCGCCCGTCCAGGGACTCGAGCACGAGCCGTTCCCCGACGGGCTCGACGACGGCCGTGCGGAAGCCGGTCACCGTGCTGATGTGTCCGGCCTCGACGGCGGCTGCGGCCCGCGTGCCGAGTGCCCCGCGCGCCGGGAGCTGGTCGGCGTCCCCGCCCCCGAACGTGTCGCCCACCTGGCCCCGCCGCACCAGCCAGTCCACGTGCGTCCCGGGCGCCTCCCGCGCCAGGTCCGCGAACGCGACCAATGCGGTCAGGGCCGAGTGCCCGCTCCCGGCGACGGCGACACGCTTCCCGGCGTACCGGGCACGTGTGACGGGTTCGGCCAGGTCGGGCACCTGATAGGCGATGCGGTCCCGCGCGGCCTTCTCCCCGATTGCGGGCAGCCCGTCCGCGCCGAGCGGGTTCGGCGAGGCCCAGGTCCCGGAGGCGTCGACCACGGCGCGGGCGGCGATCCGCTCCTCGCCCGTCGCCGTCTCGACGTGCACCGTCAGGGGCTCGGTGTCCCGCCCGGCGTCGACGACGCGGTCCCGGCCCCGGCGGGCCACGCCGACCACCCGGGCGCCGTAGCGAACCCGACCGTCCAGCGCGTCGGCGAGGGGTTGCAGGTAGCGCTCGGCCCAATCCTGTCCGGTCGGGTAGGAGTCCGGGTCGGGGTGTCGCCACCCGGTCGGGGCGAGCACCTTCTCCGCCGCCGGATCGACCACCTCGGCCCACCGGGAGAACAGCCGCACCGCGTGCCACTCCCGCACGTGTGCGCCGGCCCGCGCCCCGGCCTCGAGGACCAGCGGGTCCAGTCCCCGTCCGATCAGGTGCGCCGCCGCCGCCAGACCCACGGGTCCGGCACCGACGACCACGACCGGAAGTCCACTCGTCCCCATCAGAACCTCCACGACCAGGGTTTCCATCGATACGGATCGATCCTTCCGGCGGACTGTATCGACGGCGGTCGATTGACGCAACCATCGGTCCGGGTCGATACTCGGCCGCATGAGCGCGAGCCCGTCCGCCCGCCCGATCCCGCTGACCGACGTGTCCGCCCCGCCACCGGCCCAGCTTGGCCCCGGGGACGCCGCGACCTACGCCGAGTGGTTCGCCTGCCTCGCCGAGCCCACGCGCGTACGGCTCCTGCACGCGGTCGCCGTCGCCGGGCGCGCGACGACCGTGGGCGAGCTGACCGCAGAGCTCGGGATCAGCCAGTCCACCTGCTCGCACCACCTGCGGAAACTGGCCGACGTCGGCTTCGTGACGCTGCGCAAGGACGGGACCGCCACCCTGGTGTCCGTCAACCCGGCTTGTTGCACGGGGCTTCCCCACGCGGCCGACGCCGTCATGGGGATGCTCGGCCCGCGCCCCTGCTGCCCCGCGGACGTCCCCGCGGACGTCATCGTCCGCGCCCTCGCGCCCGAGAACTGGCCGGCGGTGCGGCGGATCTACGCCGAGGGCATCGCCACCGGCGACGCGACCTTCGAGACCGACGTCCCGGACCGCCGCGAGCTCGACCGCAGGTGGCTGCCCGGCCACCGCTGGGTCGCCGAGGTCGACGGCGAGGTGGCCGGGTGGACCGCCCTCACCGCGACGTCCGCCCGTCCGGTCTACGTGGGCGTCGCCGAGACCTCGGTCTATGTCGGCGAGGGGCACCGCGGCCGGGGCGTCGGCAAGGCGTTGCTGCACAAGCAGGTCACCGCCGCGGACGAGGGCGGGCTCTGGACCCTGCAGACCGCGATCTTCCCCGAGAACCGGGCGTCGATCGCGCTGCACCAGTCCGCCGGCTACCGCACCCTCGGCGTCCGCGAACGCATCGGACGCCACCACGGGGTCTGGCGGGACACCGTCTTCCTCGAACGCCGCCGCGCGGCCGATCCGAGCTGAGCGCCCCCGGCCGGCATCGGCTGCCGACGCCGTAGCCGGGCTCGGCGCTCCGTCAGCGCGGCGAACCGCTCGGCGGCGGCCCACCGGGTCCACCAGGTCCACCAGGAACGCCGCTCGGGGCGCCGCCGCCGGCGAGCCGGCCTCCGGTGGGGGTGGTGATATCGACGCCTAAGAAGCTCGCCGAAATCCGCGGTGTGCCCGCGAGGAGTCTCACTAGGCCCGGCTCCGGAAGCGGCGTAGCCGCAGGCTGTTGCCCACCACGAACACCGAGCTGAACGCCATCGCCGCTCCGGCGAGCATGGGGTTCAGCAGGCCCGCGGCGGCGAGGGGCAGCGCGGCGACGTTGTAGGCGAAGGCCCAGAACAGGTTGCCCTTGATGGTGTGCAGGGTTCGGCGCGCGAGCCGGATGGCGTCGACCGCGGCACGCAGGTCTCCCCGGACGAGCGTGATGTCCGCGGCCTCGATGGCGACGTCGGTCCCCGTGCCCATCGCCATGCCGAGGTCCGCCCGGGCCAGGGCTGCGGCGTCGTTGACGCCGTCGCCGATCATGGCCACGACCCTCCCGCGCCGTTGCAGGTCCTCGACGACGCCGAGCTTGTCGGCGGGCAGGACGTCCGCGATGACCGTGGCCGGCCCGACGTCGATCCCCACCTCCCGGGCGACGCGCTCGGCGACGGCGCGGTTGTCGCCGGTGAGCAGGACGGGGGTCAGTCCGAGTCCGCGCAGCTGGGCTATGGCCTCGGCCGAGGTCTCCTTCACGGCGTCGGCCACCGTGAGGACGGCCTTCGCCTCGCCGTCCCGGGCGACGACGACCGCGGTGCGGCCCTGCTCCGTCGCGACGCGGGCGGCCTCGGCGAGGTGGTCGGGCAGGCGCCGGCTCCACCGGTCGAGCAGGGAGGGCCGCCCGACGAGCACGGCGTGCCCCTCGACCACGCCCTGGACCCCGAGCCCCTCGAGGTTCCTGAAATCGCCCACCTCGGGCAGCCGGCCCACCTCGTCGACGGCCCCGCGGGCGATGGCCGCGGCGATCGGGTGCTCCGACGCCGCCTCCACCGCCCCGGCGAGGCGCAGGGCCTCGGCCCGGTCGACGCCGTCGGCGGTGACGACCTCCTGGAGCGTCATCCGGCCGGTGGTGACGGTGCCGGTCTTGTCCAGGACGACGGTGTCGACGCGGCGGGTGGACTCGAGCACCTCCGGGCCCTTGATCAGCACGCCCATCTGGGCACCGCGCCCGGTGCCGACCAGCAGCGCGGTGGGCGTGGCCAGCCCGAGCGCGCAGGGGCACGCGACGATGAGCACGGCCACGGCGGCGGTGAAGGCCGCCGCCGCGCCGGCCCCGGTGCCGAGCCAGAAGCCGAGCGTGACCAGTGCGAGCGCGATGACGATCGGGACGAAGATCCCCGAGATCCGGTCGGCGAGGCGCTGGACCTGCGCCTTGCCGGTCTGCGCGTCCTCGACCAGCGTCGCCATCCGGGCGAGCTGGGTGTCCGAGCCGACGCGGATGGCTCGTACCGTGAGCCGGCCGCCGACGTCGACCGTGCCTCCGACGACGGTGTCACCGGCACCCACCTCGACCGGGACGGACTCCCCGGTGAGCATCGAGGCGTCGACCGCGGAGCTGCCGTCGACCACGACGCCGTCGGTGGCGATCTTCTCGCCGGGCCGGACGACGAAGCGGTCGCCCACGGCCAGCCGGTCGACCGGGACCCGTTCCTCGTGGTCGACGCCGTCACGGGTCCGCAGGACCGCCACGTCCTTGGCCCCGAGCTCGAGCAGCGCCCGCAGCGCGGCGCCGGCCCGGCGCTTCGACCGGGCCTCGAACCACCGTCCGGCCAGGATGAACGTGGTGACGCCGGCGGCGACCTCGAGGTAGATGTTCCCGGCGCCGTCGCTCCGGGCGACGGTCAGCTCGAAGGGGTGCGTCATGCCCGGGACGCCGGCCGTGCCGAGCAGCAGGGCGTAGAGCGACCACGCGAACGCCGCCAGGGTCCCCATCGACACGAGGGTGTCCATGGTCGCCGCGCCGTGCCGCAGGTTCGTCCACGCCGCGCGGTGGAAGGGCAGGGCGCCCCAGACGACCACCGGTGCGGCGAGGACCAGCGAGATCCACTGCCAGTAGGTGAACTGCAGCGCGGGCGTCATCGCCATCGCGATCACCGGCACCGACAGGACCGCGGAGACGATCAGACGTGTGCGCAGAGGGTCGTCCGGCCCGGCTTCCGGGTCCCCCGCGTCGTCCGGGCCGTTCCCGTCGGCCGGGCGGGGGAGCCGGGCGGTGTAGCCGGCGGCCTCGACGGCGGCGAGGAGGTCCGCGGGGTCGATCCCGGCGGGGGCGTCGACCCTGGCCTTCTCGGTGGCGTAGTTGACGGTCGCGACGACGCCGTCGAGCTTGTTGAGCTTCCGCTCGACGCGGTTGGCGCAGGACGCGCAGGTCATGCCGCCGATGGACAGCTCGACCTCGCGAACCAGGTCCTTCGCGCGGGCCTCCGACGTGGTGGTCATCGCGCGCCTCCCTCGTGGGTGTGACCGTCCGCGGCCTCGGTGCCGCCGGGGCCGGTGGGGACGGTGGGGACGGTGAACTCGGCGGTGTGGACCGCGCCGCCGTGCTGGAAGTCCAGGAACAGCCGGTACCCGCCGGCCGAGGGCACCTCGGCGACGAAGCGGATCCGGGGCCCGGGCGGCGTGGCGCCGTCCCCGGGGGACCCGTCGGGATGCACGTGCAGGTAGGCGAGGTCGCCGTCGCGCAACGCGACCAGGTGGCCGTAGGCGCCCAGGTAGGGCTGCAAATCGGTGACCGGCCGGCCGTCGCGGTTCACGGTGAGGGTCAGCGGGGACGCCTGGCCGGGGCCGAGCTCGCCGTCGAGCCGGACCTCATAGCCGTCGACCAGCGCCGTCCGCGAGACGGGATGGGTGACGGGGACGTACTCGCCCGCCACGGCGAGGTCGACCCCGAGGGTCGTGGGCTCGCCTCCGGTCGGCACGAAGTCGGCGAACGCCCGGTACGACCCGCCCGCGGGCAGGGTGAGCGGGACGGACCAGGTCCCGTCGGGACCCATGCTCGGGTGCACGTGCTGGAAGGCGGTCGTGTCGCGGCGCACCATGATGAGGTGCAGGCGCTCGGTGTGCGATTCGTCGAAGGCGGTGACGGGTGCGCCGTCGGGCCCGGTGATGCGGAAGGCGAAGTCGTGGGTTCCCGTGGCGGGCGTCGGGTCGGTGGGCGTGAGGGTGTAGCCGCCCCTGCTCGACGCCAGCCCCGCGGGCTGGTCGGTCGCGGCCTCCGCGACGGCGCCGCTGTGGGTGTCCCCGTGTCCGGCGGCCTCGGCGCCGGGCATCCCCGCGTGACCGGCCGGTGCGGCGGGGGAGAGGGGACCGACAGCGGATCCGGTCGCATACGCCCCCAGGGTGAGGAGGACGAGCGCCGCGCCGTAGGCGGAGAGCTTCGCTGCAGTGTCCATGCTCCGTGGTCCTTGCTCGGTGCCTGCTGGTGGATGTCGACCCGGCGGGGCGATCCCCGGGAGGTCAGGACCTGACGAGGCGGGCGATCGCGGCGCTCGCCTCGGCGACCTTCCGGTCGGCGACGTCGCCGCCCTCGGCGACGGCCTCGGTCACACAGTGCTTGAGGTGCTCGTCGAGGAGCCCCAGGGCGACCGCCTCGAGGGCCTTGTTCACCGCGGAGATCTGGGTGAGGACGTCGATGCAGTACTTGTCGTCCTCGATCATCCTGGTGATCCCGCGGACCTGCCCCTCGATGCGGCGCATCCGCCTGAGGTAGGCGGCCTTGTCCTCCGTGTACCCGTTCATGCTGCTCCTCCGGCTCGTCCCGACAGTTTCGAAGATACGGTAGGGGGGTACGGTACGCAAGCAGTTGTCGATGTCTGCGGGTGACAGAGATGGGCGAGCGGAGCCTGATCTCCCCTGATGAGCTGGGTTTCCGAACGCGCGTGGACAGCGGGTGCGAGGACGGGCACGATACCCCCACGGGGTTTCGGTATCACCGAACGAGAGGGATGCGGATGGACGAGTTCGTGCCCGTGCTCGCGGCGCTCGGCGTCGTCGTCGCCGCCGTCCTGCTGCTCTACGGTGCGGCGCGCGTGCTCGCCGTCCGGCCGCCCGCGCTCGAGATCGTGCCGTTCAGCGGCGGTCTCGCGCCGACCGAGCACGCGTTCTCGCGGTTCCACGTCCGGTGGTACCCGGTGACGATGGTCTTCCTGGCCTTCGACATGGAGATGATCTTCATGTACCCCTGGACGCTGGTCGTGTCGCGGATCGGGCCCTCGGCGGTGATCGAGATGTTCCTGTTCCTCGGGATCCTGCTGGCCGGCGTCGTCTACGCCTGGCGGGAGGGCGCGCTGCGATGGACCTGAGACGGCTGCTCCTCCGCCTCGCGGCCGCCCGGCCCCACGTCCTGCTGGTCGCGCTGCCCGGTGCCACCGAGGCGCGGCTGGCGGTGGAGGCCGAGCTCGGCCGGCGGGGTTGGCCCGCCGCGGTCTCCCCGGCGGACGCCGACGTGCTCCTCGTGGCGGGACCGGCCGGTCCGGCGCTGGCCGCGGTCGTCGGCCGGGTGTGGGAACAGATGCCCGAGCCGCGGGTGCGGGTGGTCGTCGAGGTCGTGGCCGACGTGTCCGGGACGCTCGACTCGGCGGCCTCCCAGCTCGCCTCGTGGACGGCCGCGAGGCCCGAGTACGGGGGACCCGGGCCCAGGGAGCAGGAGCACCGGGGGCCCGAACACGGCGGAGACGAGCACGGCGGGCACGGCGGGGGCATGGAGATGCCCGGCGGGCTCCCCATGGCCGACCTCGGCGAGGACCGCGACGGGCTGATGCTCGACCGCCTGCACGTCGCCCTCGGGCCGGTCCTGCCGGACTGGCCGGCGGGGCTCGTCCTGCGCGTCGAGCTCCAGGGCGACGTGATCCAGGAGGCCGAGGCGGAGGTCCTCGACCCCGGACGTGGCGGCTCGTCCCGGGGTGACGTGCCGGCGGCCGAGGACGCTCGTCACGCGGCCGCCAGGCACCTCGACGGCCTCGCGCGGTTCCTCGGCGTCGCAGGCTGGGCCGATCCGGCGGCCCGGGCCCGCAGGCTCCGGGACGACCTGCTCGCCGGCGCCGAACCGGCCGCGGTGCGCGGACAGGTGCACGCGCTCACCGCCCGGGTCCGACGGTCGCGGACGCTGCGGTGGCTCGTCCGCGGCATCCCGGCGGGCGAGCGTGCCGTCGCGGCCCGGCTGGCCGACCGGCTCGCCGCCCTCGACGCCGCGGTCGACGGGGCCCCGCCGGCGCAACCCGGCCCGTCGCGGCCGCCCGACCTCGCCGCGCTGGCCCGCGCGGTCGTCGGAGCCGAGCTCGCGGCCGCGCGCCTGGTCGTCGCGGCCGTGGACCCGGACACCGACCTCGTGGCCGAAGAACGGGGGGCACGGCATGCCTGAGCCGATGTCCGCGCCGGCCGCGCTGCCGCTCTGGTGGGTCGTCGTCCTGCCGTTCCTGCTCGTCGCGGTGGCCGCGGCCGTCGTCGCGGCCGACGCGAGCCTGACGGCCCGCGCCCGTGGGGCCCGGGCCGATGTCCTCCTGCCGGTGCGGGAGGCGGGGCGGCTGCTCGTCGGGCAGCGGCGGCGCACCGTCGCCGCGGACTCCGTGCTGTGGCGGGCCGGCGGCGCGGTCCTCCCCGTCGCCGCGGTCCTGGCCGGGGTGGTGCTGCCGCTCGGGCTCCGGCCGGTGGCCGACCTGTCCGTCGGCGTCGTCTGGTTCAACGCCATGGAGGTGCTGGCCTGGGCCGCCGTCTGGATGGTCGGCTGGGGCCCGAACAGCGCGCTCGGGCTGGTCGGCGGCTACCGGTTCGTCGCCCAGGGCCTCGCCTACGAGCTCCCGCACATGTTCGCGATCATCACCGCCGCGCTCGGCGCGGAGAGCCTGCGGCCGACCGACATCGTCGCCGCCCAGCGGGGTCTCTGGTTCGTGGTGATCATGCCGGTGGCGTTCGTCGTGTACCTGATCTCCGCCACCGCCATGGCCTTCTGGGGTCCGTTCGACGCCCCGGTCGGCCGCGACGTGGCGGGCGGTGCCGCCGCCGAGCTGTCCGGCGTCGACCGGCTCGTGTTCGCCGGCGGCCGCCGGCTGCTGCTCGTGGTCGCGGTGGCCCTGGCGGTGCCGCTGTTCCTCGGCGGCGGCGCCGGGCCGTGGCTGCCCGCCTGGCTGTGGGTGGCGGTGAAGACGGCGGTGCTCCTGGCGCTCGTCCTGCTCGTGCGCAGGCGGTTCCCGACGATCCGCGCGGACCGGTTCACCGAGGTCGCGTGGATCGTCCTGGTGCCGCTGACGATCGTGCAGGCGCTCGTCGTCGCGCTGCTCGTCCTCAACCGGGGAGGTGCCGGATGACCGTGCTCTTCTGGATCCTGGCGGTCGTCGCCGTGGTCGCGGGGTTCGCCGTGTTCCGGCTGAACTCGATGGCGCAGGTGACCTTCGCGTTGCTCGCGTCCTTCCTCGCCGTGGCCGGGCTGGTGATGCTCCTGGGCCTGGGCTACCTCGGCGTGGTGATCGTCCTGATGATGGTCATCGAGATGGTGATCATGGCCGTGTTCATGGTCATGTACATGATGAACCCGGCCGGGCTGATGCCGATGGCGATGTACCACAACAAGTCCGGGTCGATGGCGATCGCGGTCGGCACCTTCGCCGTGCTGGCCGCCGGCATCCTCCTGACGGACTGGCCCACCCGCCGCGGGGCGCCGGCACCGGACCAGACCTTCGCGCTCGGCGAGGCGCTCATGGGCGGGCAGATGCTCACGATGATGACGCTCGGGGTCACCCTGTTCGCCACGATCGTCGGCACCGTCGTGCTGGCCACCGCGCGTGGCCGGTACGACCGGTTCGGCGACGATCTCGACCGCCGCCGCGCCGACGACCCCGCCGGAGGTGGGCCGGGATGACGCTGCAGCTTTTCCTGCTCGCCGCGGCCGGCCTGTTCGCGATCGGTCTCTACGGCGCGCTGTCCCAGCAGTCGATCGTGATGCTGATGATGGGGCTGGAGCTGATGCTCAACGGGGTCATCCTCGCGGCGGCCGCCCTCTGGTTCTTCCTGGCCCCGGACGGGACCGACGGCCCCGTGCTGATCGTCGTCGTGGTCACCGCGATGGCGATCGAGATGGCCGCCGGGTTCGCCGTCGCCACCGCGATCTACCGCGCCCGCCAGGTCGACATGACCGACGCCGCCGCGGACCTGAAGGGCTGAGCCGTGCTGCTGTGGTGGCTGACCGGGGCCCCGCTCGTGGGCGGCGCGCTGCTGGTGCTCGCCGGGTTCGGAGCGCGGTCCGGCCGGTTCGCCGCGCCCGCCGGCGTCCTCCTCGGTTCCGGCGTGCTGGGCCTGGCCGTCGCGGCCGCCGTCCTGCGGCCGGCCGCGAGCGCTCCGCTGCTGAGCGGGATCCCGGTGGGTCTGGCGGTCGACGGGCTGTCGGCGGTGCTCGTCGTGACGGTGGCGGTGGTGCTGCTCGCGGTCCTGGTGTTCGCGGCGGGGGAGCCGGAGCTGCGGCGCCCGCGGTTCGTCGGAACGGTCCTGGTCTTCGCCGGGGCGATGCTGGTGACGGTCACCGGGACCACCGTCGCGCCGCTGCTCATGGCCTGGGAGGTCATGGGCGCAACGAGCTGGGCGCTGATCGCGTACCACTATCGGGACCCTGCGGCCGTCGGCGCGGCCCGGACCGCCTTCCTCACGACACGGGCCGCGGACCTGGGCCTCTACCTGGCGGCGGGCGCGGCGCTGGCGGGCGGCGTGAGCACCCTGGCCCTGGCCGACCTGCCGGCCGTCGGGGGAGCGTGGGTGCACGTGGCCGCTGCCGGGGTCGTCGTGGCGGCGCTGGGCAAGTCCGCGCAGCTGCCGTTCAGCTTCTGGCTCTCCGGCGCGATGCGGGGGCCGAGCCCGGTCTCCGCGCTGCTGCACTCCGCGACGATGGTCGCGGCCGGCGCCTACCTGCTGCTGCGGGTCGCGCCGTTGCTGGACGTAACCGGGTGGGCCGGGCCGCTGGTCGCCTGGGTCGGGGCCGCGACGGCGGTGCTGCTCGGGCTCGTCGCCGTCGCGCAGTCCGACCTGAAGCAGCTGCTGGCCGCGTCGACCTGCGCGCAGATCGGGTACATGGTGCTCGCCGCCGGCGTCGGCGGGGTCCCGCAGGGGGCGCTGCAGCTCGTCGCCCACGCGGCCACGAAGAGCCTGCTGTTCCTCGCGGCCGGGGCGTGGCTGGTCGCGCTGGGTACCCGGCAGCTCGACGGGCTGCGGGGCGCGGCCCGCCGGTTCCCGCTGGTCGGGGCGACGTTCACGATCGGCGCGCTGTCGCTGGCGGGAATCCCGCCGCTGTCGCTGTGGGTCGGGAAGGACGCCGTGCTCGCGGCGGTGCTGGAGCGCTCGGTGGCCTTGTACGTCGTAGGGCTGGCCGGCGCGGTCGTGGCGGCGGTGTACAGCATGAAGGCGCTGTGGTTCGTGTGGCAGCCCGCGGAGCCGGGGGAGCCGGTGCACGAGCAGGAGCCCGCCGGCCGGGTCGCCGGGCTCATGGCCGCCCCCCTCGTGCTGCTCGCCGTGCCCGCGGCGCTGACGGGGGTCGGCGCGCTGGTCGGCGGACCGGGGCCCGGCGCCGTCGAGCTCGCCGTCTCGGCGGTGCTCGCCGTCGTCGCCGCAGCAGCGACGTGGGCGGTGCTCTCCCGGCGCCGGGGGGCCGGGCGGGAACCTTCCGGGCCGGCCCGCGTCTATCGGGGATCCGGGCTCCTCGCGAGCTGGCTCGGTCTCGAGCGTGTCGCCCGCACCCTGGTCGCCCGGCCCACCGTGGCCCTGGCGTCGGCCCTCGCCCGGTTCGACGACGACGTGCTCGGCCGGGCCGTCGACGGCTCCGCCCGCGCCGTCGTCCGGCTCGCGGGACTGCTGGACCGGCGCGGCGAGTCCGCCGTCGACGGCGTCGTGGGTGCGGTCGCGGACGGAGCCCGCACCCTGGGCAGGTGGGCGCGCCGCCCCCAGACCGGCCAGCTCCACCAGTACCTCGCCCAGCTCTCGGTCGGCGTCGCCGCCCTGGCCGCGCTGGCCCTGCTCGTGATCGTCGTGAGGTGACCCCGCCGTGCTGTCGTTGATCGTCTTCTGGCCGGCCCTGGTGGGCGCGGTGCTGCTGTGCCTGCCGGCCCGGCTTTCGGCGCGGCTGTTCGTCGGCGTGTGGATCGCGGCCGGGGTCGTCGACCTCGCCCTGGTCGTCGCGGTGTGGCTGCGGCTGCCCCGGCAGGGTTACGGGTTCGAGGAGCGGCTGCCCTGGATCCCGAGCGCGGGGATCTCCTACCACCTCGGCGTCGACGGGCTGTCCCTGCCGCTGCTCGCGCTCACCGCCGTGCTGTTCCTCGCGTGCGCCGTGTTCGCGCTGAGAGAGACCCGCCGGGTCAAGTCCTACGTGGTGCTGTTCCTGGCCCTGCAGACGGTGAGCTCGGGGCTGTTCGCGGCGCTCGACCTCATCCTGTTCTTCCTCTTCTTCGACCTGTCGATCGTGCTGATGTACTTCGTGATCGCCGGGTGGGGGCACGGCGAGCGGGCCCGGGCGGCGGCGCTGAAGTTCTTCCTCTACACGTTCCTCGGCTCGCTCGCGCTGCTGCTCGGCATCATCGCGCTGTTCCTCGCCGCCGTACCGCACACGTTCGACATCCCGGCCCTGGCCGCCGCGAATCCGCTGGCGGGCGGCGGTCTCTACGCGGGCCTGACCCTGCTGGCGCTCGGCGTCGGCCTCGCGGTGAAGACCCCGACGGTGCCCTTCCACACCTGGCTGCCGCCCGCGCACACCGAGGCGCCCGCGACCGGCTCGGCGATCCTCGCCGGGGTCCTGCTGAAGATGGGCGCCTACGGTTTCGTGCGGATCGCGATGCCGCTGCTGCCGGCCGGCTGGCGGCAGTACGCACTGGTGGTCGTGATCGTCGGGGTCGTCTCGGTGGTGTACGGCGCGCTCGTCGCCCTGGCCCAGACCGACGTCAAACGCATGATCGCCTACACCTCGATCAACCACATGGGCTACGTGGTGCTCGGCGTGGGCGCGGCGGGTCTGGTGGCCGGGAGCGACGTGCAGGCACGCGCGCTCGCCACGACGGGCGCCGTCACGCAGATGGTGTCGCACGGCCTGATCACCGGCGCGCTGTTCCTGCTGGCCGGGGTGCTGCACGAGCGCGGCGGGACGTACGACATGCGGGCGTACTCCGGCCTGGCCGCCCGCACCCCGCGGTTCGCCGCACTGTTCGCCGTCGCCGCGTTCGCCTCGCTCGGGCTGCCCGGGTTCTCCGGGTTCATCGCGGAGTTCCAGGTCTTCACCGGGGCGCTCGGCGCGGCGCCGGTCCCGACCGCCCTGGCCGTCACCGGCATCCTCGTCACGGCGGCGCTGTTCCTGCTGGCGCTGCAGCGGCTGTTCCTCGGTCCGCTGCGGACACCCGACGCCCCCGGCGCGCCGCGTCCTCTCCCGGATGTCCGGGTGAGCGAGGCGCTGGCGGTCGCACCGCTGCTCGCGCTCGCGCTGGTGATCGGGATCCTGCCGCGCTTCCTGCTCGACGTGATCGAGCCCGCCGCGCGGGGCCTCGTGGAGCTGGTGGCGCGATGACCGGCATGAACGAGAACCCGCTGGCGCTGCTCCCGGAGCTGTTCCTGCTCGGCGGCGCGGTCGCCGGCCTGCTGCTCGGATCCTGGTTGCCGCGCAGGCGCCAGGGCCTGGTCCGGTGGCTCGCGACGGCGGCCGCCGGGGGCGGGCTGGTCGGCACGGCGTTCGCTCGGCAGGGCGAGACCGTGTTCGGCGGCGCCTACGCCGTCGACACGGCGACCACGGCCACCCGCGCGATCGTTCTGGTGTCGGTGCTGCTCGCGCTGTGGCTCTCGGCGGACGCGGTCACCGGACACCGCCGGGAGACCGAGTTCGCCGTGCTCGTCCAGCTCGGCGGCCTCGGTGCGGTCGTCATGGCCGGAGCGAACGACCTGCTGCTGCTCTTCGCCGCGTTCCTGCTGGCCAGCGTCCCGTTCTACGCGCTCGTGGGCTGGGCCGGGGACGCGCGCGCGACCGAGGCGGCGATGAAGTACTACCTGTCCGGCGCGTTCTCCGGGGTCGCGATGATCACCGGTTTCGCCCTGCTCTACGGGGCGGGCCGGGCGACCGCCTACCCGGCCCTGCGCGACGGGCTGGCCCCCGCGCCGGCCGCGCTCGCGGCCGTCGGGCTGGTCGCCGTCCTGGCCGGACTGGCCTTCAAGGCGGGAGCGGTCCCGGCCCAGTTCTGGGTCCCCGACGTCACGGACGGAACCCCCGCGCCCGTCGCCGCCGTCGTCACCACGATCCCGAAGGTCGGTGCCCTCGTCGGCGCCTACCGGCTCCTCGACGTCGCCGTGCCCGCTGACGTCGTCGCCTGGCCCGTGCTGCTCGCGGTGCTGGCCGCGGCGTCGATGACCCTGGGCAATCTGGCCGCGTTCTTCCAGACCTCCGTCCAGCGGCTGCTCGCGTACTCGACGATCTCGCAGGTCGGCTACCTGCTCATGGCCGTCGCGGTGGCGGGCCGCGCACCGGGGGCGCTCCCGGGCCTGCTGTTCTACCTCGCCGGCTACGCGGTGACGAACCTCGGCGCCTTCGCCGTGGTCGCCGCCCTGCCCCGGGCCCGCACCCTGGACGACGTCCGAGGCCTCGCGAGGCGGTCCCCCCCGCTGGCCGGAGCACTGGTGGTGTGCCTGCTCGGGCTGGTCGGGACGCCACCGACCGCCGTGTTCCTCGGCAAGCTGACCCTGTTCACCGCCGCCGTCGACGGCGGGATGGCCTGGCTGGCCGTCGTCGCGATCGTGAACACGGTGGCCAGCGTCTTCTACTACCTGCGCTGGATCGCGCCCGCCTTCCGGGCCGAGGCCGGGGACGGCGCCGAGCAGCCGGTCGCCCCGCGGGCGACGGTGGTCGCGGTGCTCGCCGCCGCGGTGTCGGTGCTGCTCGGGATCGGGGGCGGGGCGGTGCTGCCGCTGGTCACCGGGGGTCTCGCGTCGTGACCGGCGGAGCGGGTTCCGGGGTCTCTCGGCGCGGTGCCGCGGTCACTGTTCGTGGCGGGCGGTGAGTGCGGCGATGGCGGCGGTGATGGTGGCTTCGGCGGCCGCCTTGTCGAGGCCGGCACCGGCCAGCGTGCCGGCGCCGTCCTCGAGTTCGAGCAGGGCGAGCAGGATGTGCTCGGTCCCGATGTAGCTGTGTCCCATGCGGAGCGCTTCGCGGAACGTCAGCTCCAGCGCCTTTCTCGCCTGCGGGTCGAAGGGGATGAGGTCGGGTACCGGGTCGGCCGCGGGAGGCAGGGTGGCCGTGACGGCCTGCCGCAGGGTGTCGAGCGGGACGTTCTGCGCGACGACGGCTCGTGCGGCGAGGGCCTCGGGCTCGTCGAGCAGCCCCAGCACCAGGTGTACGGGGCTGATCCGGTCGTTGCCGGCGGTGCGTGCCTCGTTCTGGGCGGCCATGACGACGTTCCGCGCCCGTTCGGTGAACCGGCTGAACCCCTGGCCCGGGTCGAGATCGACGGCGTCGGGCCCGGAGGCCTTCGGGACGAAGCGTTTCTGAGCCGCTTGCTTGGTGACGCCCATGCTCTTGCCGATCTCGGTCCACGAGGCTCCCGAGCGGCGGGCCTGGTCGACGAAGTGCCCGATGAGGTGATCGGCGACGTCGCCGAGGTGGTCGGCGGCGAGCACGGCGTCGGAGAGTTGGTCGAGTGCGTCGGTGTGGACGTTCTTGATCGCCTCGATCAGGTCGTCGAGCCGGACGGGGTTGCTCATGCGCACTGGGTCCACCATACGTCAACCCTAGGTTGACGATTCCTTCCTCGTCAACTCCAGGTTGACGGCAAGAGGCGCGATGGATTGTGCTCCATTCAATAGCGTTATTGATCCGGCGACGTACCCGCGCGAGCGTGAGTGGCCTGTGTTCGGTGACCGGAGGCAGCGAGACCTGCCCCGGGTCCCTGGCAAAGCGGTTCTTGGCGTGGCGGGCGCCGGGGGCCACGATGAGACGCATGTCGGCCGCCTGGGTCCTCGACGAGGACGACGCGCTGGAGCTGCTCGCCTACCTTGTCACCGCCGCCCGTACCCAGGTGGACGAAGCCGCCGAGTACGGCCCGATGCGGCTGCTCACGGCCGCACACCGGCTCGCCGAGAAGATCGACTCCCGGTCGTCGGACGGGACGGGCGCGCTGGTGGACGGCCCGCTGCGGAGGATGCCGTTGTTGGCCGTGCCTCGGGACGACCGCGACGGCTACGTGGCTCGCCTGGACGAGGTGTGCCGCTCCGTCGCGGAGCTCCTCGTCGCGCGGTACGCGTCGGCCTCGGCGACGACGGGCCCGGTGTGACCGATCCCGTGCTGGCCGCCATCCGGAGCCGTCGCGTGGTCCGGGCGATGACGGAGGAGCCGGTCGGACGCGACACCGTCGAGGCGGTCCTCGACGCCGGCCGTTGGGCGCCCACCGCCGGGAACCGGCACCTCCAGCGATTCGTGGCGACCGTCGATCCCGGCACGCTCCGGGTGCTGCGCATGGTGTCGCCGGGGATGATCCAGCGCCCGACGGCGGCGGTGACGATCTGCGTCGACCGGGCCTCGGCGGAGGCCTACGGATTCCGGCCGGACGCACCGGGACTGTCCGTCGACGTCGGCACCGCCGCCGCGACCATGCTGCTCGCCGCGCACGCCCTCGGTGTGGGCGCCGGCCCGGTGAGCTCGTTCAGCCGCGCCGCGGTGGGAGTGGTGCTGGCGTTGCCCGCGGGATGGGTCCCGGAGCTCATCGTCTGTCTCGGCCATCCGGAAGCGGTCCAGCCTCCGGCGCTGAACCCCCGGCGTGCGCTGGGCTGGCAGGACCTCACGACCTGGGTCCCTGCGGAGTGAGCGGTCGCCCGCGCACCCTCGCCTGCACTCACGACGGTGCCGGAGTGCACGGGGTCATCAGCAAGGTGCACTTCGGCGCGTGACCCGCCGACGACGGTCCACGCCGTCGTGGCGGTCAGGTCGCCGTCGGTGGTTCGTCCGTCGTCGCACCCGGGCAGCTCTCGAGGTGCCGGGAGAGGGCGCGGACGAGGCCCTCGTCGCTGAACGCGATGACCCGGGCCTCGGCGCACCACGGGCAGGTCCGTGTCAGGCCGGGTGCATGTGGTGGCGTGTTCACCAGCGGCAGCCTAGGCGCGCCGGTCGGCCGGAGCCCGTCGTCCGGGCGAGCGTCACATCGTGGCGCTCGTGACGAGTCATGTCCGTCACGCGGCGTCCTCTCCGAATCCGCTGGTCCGACTGGTCCGCCTGGATCGTCCAGCGGACGGGCGGCGCTGTGCACAACCAGTATCGCGCCGAGGTCGGGACGCCCGCACTGACGTGGGACGACTCGCTCGCCAACCCGGGGCCGGTCGATCTCCGGACCGACAACTGGTACCCGTGGGCCACTGCTCCCAGATGGTGTGGTGGCGCACCACCGAGCGGGTCGGCTGCGGGGCGTCCCCCTCGACGCGGTTCTCGGGCAATGTGGTGCTCGCCTGCCGGTACTCCCCGCCGGACAACTACGACGGACAGGCGCCCTGTTGAGGCGACCCGGTCGTCCCGCGTCGGTCAGCCGGCCCAGGAAGACCCGTGCTGTCCGGCTCGGGCCGGTGAGTCGCGGCCCACGCGCCGATGAGTTCCGCCTGTGCGTCTGGTCTCTATTGCGACCACACACGCCGCACCCTGTGAACGGAGCCCTCCGATGACCTCGACCGCCGCCGTCCCCGTCACCTCCCGCGCCGCGAGCGCCGT
>NZ_JAODNI010000124.1 GCF_025465255.1 Pseudonocardia sp. | reverse complement strand
CCGGCGCTGCCCGCGCCGCTCGCGGACAGCTCCTCCTGCGCGACGGCGAGCTCCAGCAGGCCGAAGCCGGCGCCGCCGTACTCCTCGGGAACCGCGAGACCGAGCCAGCCGCCGGCACCGAGCTCGGCCCACAGCTCCTCGGGCCAGCGGTGCTCCGCGTCGCAGCGGGACCAGTAGTCCAGGCCGAACTTGGAACAGAGCTCGCGCATCCCGTCCCGGACGGCGACGGCCTGCTCGGAGAGGGCGAAGTCCATGGCGTCATCTTCACACCCCTCCTCAGGTGTCCGGCAGCATCGGCACGCTGATCCCGGGGTCGTGGCCGAGCCGGGCCGCCCGGGTGACGGCCTCGCCACCGAACCGGGCCCGCAGCGCGTCGAGCGTGGTGTCCAGGGCGGGGCCGCTCTGCTGGTCGAACGGGAGGGTGAGCTGCACCCCGTCGTCCGAGGCGAGCTCGGCGAGCGAGACACCGAGCAGGGTGAGCCCGCGGTCCAGGACCGTGCTCAGGACGCCGCGCAGCAGCGAGCGGGCCGCCTCCAGCAACGTCCCGGTGTGCGCGGTCGCCTGCTGCAGGGTGTGCGAGCGGGTGGCGCGGGTGAAGTCGCCGAACCGCAGCCGCAGCACCACCGTGCGGCAGACCTTGTTCCCGCCGCGCAGCCGCCGGCCGAGCCGGTCCACGATCCCGGCCAGGATCGTGTCGATCTCCACCGGTGACCGCGCCCGGCGCCCGAGCGCGCGCTGCGAGCCGATCGACCGGCGCCGGTGGGCGGTGTCGACGGCGCGCGGGTCCAGGTTGTGCGCGAGCGCGTGCAGGTGCCGGCCCGAACCGCGACCGAGGATCGAGACGAGGGCGGCCTCACCCAGCCCCGCCACCTCGCCGACGGTCCGGATGCCGAGCGCGTGCAGCTTGGCCGCGGTGACCGTGCCGACGCCCCAGAGCCGTTCGACCGGCAGCGGATGCAGGAACGCGAGCTCCCGCCCGGGCGGGACGAGCAGCAGCCCGTCCGGCTTCGCCACGCCGCTGGCCACCTTCGCGAGGAACTTGGTGCGCGCCACCCCGACGGTGATCGGCAGGCCGACCCGCTCCGCGACCTCCCGGCGCAGCCGCGCGGCGATGTCCACGGGCGCGCCCGCGATCTTCCGCAGGCCCCCGACCTCGAGGAACGCCTCGTCGATCGAGATGCCCTCGACCAGCGGCGTCGTGTCCCGGAAGACCGCGAACACCGCCCTGCTCGCCGCCGAGTACGCCTCCATCCGCGGCGGCACGACGACCGCACCGGGGCACAGCGCCCGCGCCTGCCGCCCGCCCATCGCGGTGCGGACGCCGCACGCCTTGGCCTCGTAGCTCGCCGCCAGCACCACCCCGCCGCCGACGATCACCGGCCGGCCCCGGAGCTGCGGCGCGTCCCGCTGCTCCACCGACGCGTAGAACGCGTCGAGGTCCGCGTGCAGGATCGTCGCGCGCTGCTCGGTCGGCTCGTCGGACACGAACATATGTTCGCATCGGGACCGGCGGTTCGGTAGTCCTGCGCTCGGACGTCGACCGCGAGCCGAGGCCGGGGGTCCCGCGCCGGACGGTCCCACGTGACGGGGCGCCGCTCGCCCTGGGTGATCATCCGCGGGACGCGGGGACCCCCGTTCGGCCCTGCCGGGTCCCTCGATCGACCGGACGTCCGGGCTTTCGCGGTTCGGATACTCGATCTTCGAGCACTCCGTTGACGTCAGCTCGACGACCGACGAAGCAGGAGGACACGAGATGATCACGGAGACGATGACCCGGGACCTGATCGGCCGCCAGGCCTACGACCGGGACGGGGAGAAGGTCGGCAAGATCGGTCAGGTCTACGTCGACGAGAACAGCGGCGCGCCGACCTGGGCGACCGTCCACACCGGCCTCTTCGGCATGAAGGAGAGCTTCGTCCCGCTGGACGGCGCGGACGTCAAGGGCGGCGACGTCGCGCTGGGCGTGCGGAAGGCGAAGGTGAAGGACGCGCCGCACGTCGGCGAGGACGCGGACCACCTGAGCGGCCGCGAGGAGTCCGAGCTGCGCCGCCACTACGGCGGCCGGGCCGCGGACGGCACCGAGGCGGACCGGGACACGACCGGTCGCACCCGCGGCGCGGACGACTCCATGACGCGCTCGGAGGAGCGGCTGCGGGTCGGTACCGAGTCCGAGGAGACCGGGCGGGTCCGGCTGCGCAAGTACGTCGTCACCGAGGAGCAGCAGGTCACCGTCCCGGTGAGCCACGAGGAGGTCCGCCTCGAGCGCGAGCCCGTCACCGACGGGAAGCACGCCGGTCGCGGAAAGATCGAGGAGGAGACGCACGAGGTCACCCTGCACGCGGAGAAGCCGGTGGTCGACAAGACGATCGAGGCCGTCGAGACGGTCGGGCTCGGCACCCGCACCGTGACCGAGGACGAGACGGTGTCCGGCACGGTCCGCAAGGAGCAGGTCGAGGTCGACGACCCGCAGCACCAGGTGCGGGGCCGCGACAAGCACTGAGCAGCACCTGAGCGCACCCACGCGTCGCCGGACCTCACCCGAGGCCCGGCGACGCGGGTGTTCACCCCGGCGTCTCGCGCGGGGACCCGCGGCCGTCGATCGCCTCGGGGACCTCGGCCAGGTCCGGCCGCGGCTCGTCGTGGGTCCACTCGTCGAGGAGGACGTGCGGGTCCCGGCCCTGTACCTCGCCGAGGACCGTCATCAGTTCGGCGACGTCCGCGGCCAGCACCTCCGCGAGGTCCCGCACCGCGTCCGGCCCGAACCGCTCCCCGAGGTACCCGACGACGGCGCGCACCGTGTGCCCGTCGGCCGGGTCCGCGAGCAGGGCGCGGACGGCGTCGGCGGCGGCCTGGTCGAGGACCTCGGCGCAGAGGTCGTGGGGCTGGCGGTCGCGCACGGTCGCCAGCGTCGCCCATCTGGGGCAGCGGCGAGACCGGAGGTCGCCGGTCGGGCGAACGTGGGCCGAGCGGTGGCGGTCGCGCGGCCGGCGCGCGGACCCGCCACCGGGCGGGCTCAGACGGTCGTGATCGCAGACGTCAGCGCCGTCTCGAGCACCTTCTCCAGGAACCCGACCTCGCTCTCCAGGCCCGCGGCGTCGACCGGCCCGGCCTCGACGAGCCCCTCGAACCCCCTAGAGCGCGGATCTGTTCGCCGCGCTCCGGCACAGCCACTGGCTGAACGCGTCCGCGGAGGCGGGCCCGTGGGCACCCAGGTAGGCGGGGATCGCGCCCAGCAGGTGGCGGTCCAGTCGCCGGGACAACACCTGTGCCCACGTCACGCCGACCGTCATCGGGCCTCCTGTTCGTCACAGGTGCCCAGCCATGGCACCGGTACCGCGCCGCCGGCCGCACCAGTCCCACGCGGGCGGACGGCCCAGAACGCTGGGCCACGCCGCCCCACTTCGACGTTTCGGCAGGCCCGGGCGTCGGCGCGATGTCACCGTCGGTGTATGCAGATGCTGGACGGCGCCCTCGTCGAACCCGACGCGGCCGGGTGCTGCGCGGGTGTAGGGGGCTCGGGTCCGGGCGGCTACCAGCCGTGCGCCTCCGCCCCGACGACGAGCGGACTGATCTACGTCGCCGCCACCGACGAGGCCCTCCACGCGTTCACCTGCGACCGCCACGCGGTCGTCCTGCGCCTGCCCCGGCCGCTCACCGACGACGACCTGGACGAGCTGGCCCGCCGAGCCTCGGCCGGTCGGCGTGCCCGGTCGCCGTCGTGAGCACGCGGTCGTCGATGAGGAAGCGACGACCGGCCGGTCCGACGGCCCGTGACCGGGGAGGGGTCGTCGGGCCGGTGCTCAGCTGCCGGAGTCGTCCGACGTCGGGCCGCCGAGCTCACCGGACAGGTGCTTCATGACCCCGTTCGGCCCGTCGACCTCGGGCACCTTGCGCAGCGTCTCGACGAGGTCCTTGTCGGCCCCGTTGCGTTCGGCGAGCTCGGCGAGATCCTGCCCCTTCATCGGGTAGTCCGCACCCTTGAGTGCCTTCTGTACCTCTGTCACCTGGAATCCCATGGTGGGCGGCTACCCGGCGGGGCGGCGGTCATGCTTTGGTAACGCGGAATCCCGGGCCGGGTTACCCGGTGGAGTCCCGGACGTGCAGCGGGGTCGGGAGCACCGCCCGGCCGGGCGCGCAGGTCCCCATCAGCATGTCGACCAGCATCCGCCCGGCCTGCTCGGCGGGGCTGGTGACCGTGGTCAGCGGCGGGTGGCAGAAGTCCGAGCCGAAGATGTCGTTCGACGGAGTCCAGGACGACGGTGACCCGCCGCTACGGGGGGGCCTCGTCCTGCGCGACCGCCGCGTCGTGCAGGAGCAGGAGCACCGGTGGTGAGGGCTCGAGCAGTTCGAGGCTGCCGCCGCCCGCCTCCAACGACTCCTGCGCCCGCAGGATCACGTCCAGGCCGGCGCGCGACAGGGCGGTGACCCCGGCGAGGTCCAGCACCACCTGCGCGTCCGTGCCCGGCGTGGCCACGGCGGTGAGCCGCCGGGCGAGGTCCGCGCCCGCGGCGTCGCCGACGTCTCCCCGCACCTGCACGAGGACGAGGTCCTGGTGCGGCCGGTGCCTCTGCACCGACACCGAGCCGTCGACGGCCGCGCTGTCGACGGACGCGGCGGGACATGCGCCGGTCCTGCGCTCGTGCACTGACCCTCCCGACGCCTGGCACCCGGCCCGTCCCGGCCCCGCCGACTGCCTCCGGTGTGTGGAACGCACGGGCCGGGGAGGCGGTTCCCTGCGAGGGTAGGTCGGCGGCGGTGCGGACGGGCTCAGCGGCCGGCTGTCCCTGACCGATCGGGGAGGTCCGAGGCCGAGGGCTGTGGGGTGCCCGTGAGCGGGTTCCCGGCGCCGTCGACGCCCGCCCGCACGAGATCTCGGAAGTGCGCGCGGGTGTCCTCGGGGAGATCACGCCAGGGCGCCGCCCCGTACCGGCAATAGAGGGACTCGGCTACCACGTCGAGGTGGACGCTGAACTGGATCGATTCCGTCGTCATCTCCTATGCAACTTCCGCGGGGCCACGCCCGTTCCGCGCGGTTCCGCTGAGCGGGAACCAGGTCCGGCTCAGGACATCGTGAACAGGTCGAGCAGCGGCGACGTGGGAAGCTCCTCAGCCCATTGCCCGGCGACGAGCCGCAGCACGACCTCGTCGGCGCCGGGTTCGACGTCCCGCAACCGCAGGTTCCGGGGGAGATCCGGCAGAGCGATCCGGGCCGGCGGGAGCCAGCCGGGCAGCCGGAACCGGCGCGAGCGGATCTCCAGGACCGTCGGCCTCAGCTGCAGCGCGCGTCCGGCGATCTCGGGGACGACATGGACCGCGGCCGTCTCCGCGCGGTGCGACCAGGCCACCCGCGCCTGCCCGGAGGCGCCGGCGTCGATCCGGACGGCGGGCCGGGCGGCGGCGACGAGGTCCCGCACCACGTCGATCCCGACGGCGACCTCCAGCGTCACGGGTGCGGCCACCGCGGTGCCTGTCGGGCGGACGTGCACGTTGCGGCAGGCCAGGTCCAGCCGGCGGATCGGGACGCCGCGCCACTCGACGTCCGAGGCGCTCACCCCGACGTCCCCGAACTGCCCGACCGCGACGGACAGCGGTTCGGGGCGGGCCCGCACCGCATCGAGCCGGAGCACCAGCTCACCCCCGGTCCCCGGCACCGTGAACCGCCTGCCGATCAGCTGGCGGGCGGCCCGGCGGAGCAGCCGGTCGAGCAGCGCGCCGGCCGGACCGGCCATCAGCGCGCGGAGGGCGGCGGGGTCCGGCCAGAGCGACGGCTCCTCGGGCACGGGGTCCACGGTCCCAGTATTCGCGGTCCACCGCGTGGGGTACTCCGCTTCCATCGAGCGGGAACGCCCCGTCCCGGCACCCGGGACGCCGCATCCTTGGCCCGCTGTCCGGATCACCGACACGGAGGTCGCCGACGTGGAGCAGTACGCGCTCGTGCTCACCGGGGCGGCGGACAACCTCTATCCGGCGCGGATGCAGATGGCGCTGTCCCTGGGCTGGCACATCGTCTTCTCCTGCTTCGGCATCGCGTTCCCGACGATCGTGGTGTTCACCGAGTGGCGGGCCCACCGGCGGGGCAACCCCGACCTGCGCGGGCTCGCCCACACCTGGGCCAGGGCAATGGGCGTCCTGTTCGCCGCCGGGGCCGTGTCCGGGACGTTGCTGTCGTTCGAGATGGGCATCCTCTGGCCCGGGCTGATGGAGCCCTTCGGCGAGGTCTTCGGCTTCCCGTTCGTGCTGGAGGGCTTCGCCTTCTTCATCGAGGCGATCTTCGTCGGCATCTACCTGTTCGGCTGGGACCGGATGTCGCCGCGGGCACATATGCTCAGCGCGATCCCGATGATCGTGTCCGGGGTCGCCGGGGCGTTCTTCGTGATCGCCGCCAACGCCTGGATGAACAACCCCACCGGCTTCGACCTGGACCCGGCCGGCAGGGTGGTCGACGCGGACCCGGTGGGCGCGATGTTCGGCCCGTCGACCTGGCCGCAGTTCGTGCACATGCTGATCGCCGCCTACATGGTCACCGGGTTCACCATCGCGTCCGTCTACGCGATCGGGATGCTGCGTGGGCGGCGCGACCGCTACCACCGCTTCGGGCTGCTCGTCCCGCTGACGTTCGCCGCGATCGCGGCCCCGATCCAGCTCGGGGTGGGGGACTGGATCGCGAACGTCGTCGCGGAGAACCAGCCGGTGAAGCTGGCCGCGATGGAGGGCCTGTACCGCAGCTCCACCGCCGTCCCGCTCTCGCTCGGCGGGATCTACGTCGACGACGAGCTGCGCGGCGCGCTCGAGATCCCCTGGGGCCTGTCGCTGCTGGTCACCCACGACCCGAACGGCGCGGTGACCGGCCTGGAGAGCGTGGCGCCGGAGCTGCGGCCGCCGGTCAACATCGTCCACCTCGCCTACAACACGATGGTCGGGATCGGCAGCGCCCTGCTGCTGCTCGCGCTCTGGCTCGCGTGGAGCTGGTGGCGGCACCGGAGCATCCCGCACACCGCCTGGTTCCTGCGCGCCGTGGCCGTCGCGGGGGCGGCGGCCGTGCTGGCGATGGAGGCCGGCTGGATCACCACGGAGGTCGGGCGGCAGCCGTTCATCGTGTACGGCATCCTGCGCACCGCGGACGCCGTGAGCCCGGCACCCGGTCTCTACCTGGGCTTCTATGCCGTGGTCGTGATCTACGTCGTGCTCACCGCGCTGACGGTCTACGTGCTGCGACGGTTGGCCCGGGGCCAGGACACCGCGGCGCCGCAGGAGCGCGACGATCCGGTACCGGCCGCGTGATGAGCTCGTTCTCGGTGACGTTGCCGGACGTGGTGCTCGGCCTGATGTTCGTGGGGCTGATCGCCTACGGGCTCTTCGGCGGCGCGGACTTCGGCGCGGGGACCTGGGACCTGCTCTCCGGCGGCACCCGCGCCGGGGCGCGGCGCCGTGCCCTGATCGAGCACTCCATCGGCCCGGTCTGGGAGGCCAACCACGTCTGGTTGATCTTCGTTCTGGTGGTGCTCTGGACGGCGTTCCCGCGCGGCTTCGTCTCGGTGGCGACCACGCTCTACGTCCCGCTGACCCTCGCGGCCTTCGGCATGATCGCCCGCGGGGCGGCGTTCGCGTTCCGCAAGAGCACCACCGAGCCCGGCCTGCGGCGCTTCCTCGGCGCCTCCTTCGCGGTGTCGTCGCTGGTCACGCCGTACTTCCTGGGTGCGGTCGTCGGCGGGGTGGCGTCCGGGCGGGTGCCGCCGGGGATCGCGGCCGGGAACGTCGTGACGAGCTGGGCGAACCCGACGTCGACGCTCGGCGGTCTCCTCGCGGTGCTGGTGTGCGCATACCTGGCCGCGGTGTTCCTCTGCGGGGACGCGGTGCGCGACGGCCACGAGGAGCTGGCCGAGGAGTTCCGGGTCCGGGCCCTCGGCACCGCGGCGCTGACCGGGGCCGCCGGGCTGGTCGGGTTCTTCGTCCTGCGCACCGACGCACCCCTGCTCTTCGACGGGCTCGTCGGGCGGGGGCTGCCCGTGATCGTCCTGTCCGTGGTCGCCGGGGTCGCGGCGATCGTGCTCCTGGCGCTGCGCCGCTACGCCTCGGCGCGGATCGCCTCGGCGCTGGCGGTGGCGACGATCCTCGTCGGCTGGGCCACCGGGCAGTACCCGTACCTGCTCCCGCCCGCCCTGACGATCGACGACGCCGCCGCCGGCCGGCCCACGCTGGTGGCGATGCTCGTCTCCCTGGTGATCGGGACGCTCGTGCTGGTCCCGTCGCTGATCTACCTGTACTCGCTCTTCCAGCGCGGACCCGCCGCGGCCGAGCCCGAACCAGTGGAGGACACCTCCTGAGCGAGGTACCTGCGGCTGACGCCGCCCGTGCGCGGTGAGTGGTGCCCTGGCACCACTCACCGCGCACGACCGCCGAGGGAGCGGGAGATCGAGAGGGCGGCGGTGCGGACCGCGGGGCCGAGGCGGCGGACGTCGCCCTTCCCGGTCCGGACGACGAGCCCGAGCGCGGCGACGACGTCGCCGCCGGGACCCGTGACGGGCGAGGCCACCGACCGTGACCCCAGGCTCATCTCCTCGTGGGCGCAGGCGAGCCCGGTGCGCCGCGCCTCGGTGAGCGTCCGCCGGAGCCGGGCCGGCTCGACGATCGTGTGCGGGGTGTAGCGCTGCAGCCCGGCGTCCAGGAGCTCCTGCAGGACGGCGTCCGGGGCGTGCGCGAGCAGCACCTTGCCGACGCCGGTGGCGTGCAACGGCAGCCGGCCGCCCCGGCGCGAGCGGGTCGGCACGGCGGCCCGGCCGGCGATCGTGTCGACGTAGAGCGCCTCGTGCCCGTCGCGGACCGCGAGGTGGACGTTCTCCCGCGTCGCCGCACCGAGGTCCTGCATGTACGGCAGCGCGACCTCGCGGAGCTCCGCGGTGCGCGGGGCCAGCGAGCCGAGCTCCCACATGCGCATGCCGATGCGGTAGCCCGACCCGCCCGCGGCCCGTTCGAGCCCGCCCCAGTCGACGAGCTCGGACGCCAGCCGGTAGGTCGTCGACACGGGCAGGCCGGTCATCCGGGCCAGCTCGCCGAGGGACAGCTCCGGCTTCTCGGGGCCGAACGCGTCGAGCAGCGAGACGACCTTGCTGATCACCGACCGTCCCCGCCACTGCGTGCTGCCCCCGGCCATGGCCCTCCTCGCTCCGGCCCATGGTGGCCACCTCGCGGGGCGTGTCGCCACGGCCCCGCCGGCACTCCCACTCAGCAGGAAACGGCCTCTGGCCGGCCCGCCGCCGCGTCGCGCGGTGTTTCACTCGGCTCGAGGTCAGCCGGAGCAGCCACGCCGAGGACGACGGAGGGCGCGACGATGGGCGAACCGACCACCACACAGCGATCGGGACCGGTGGTCCTGCACGGCCTCGAGGGCCTGCGGGAACGCGCGGGCCAGGACATCGGGACGAGCAGCTGGCGCACCGTCGGGCAGGCGCAGATCGACCTGTTCGCGAAGCTCACCGGCGACGAGCAGTGGATCCACGTCGACCCCGTCCGGGCGGAGGCCGGGCCCTTCGGGGCGACCGTCCAGCACGGGTTCCTGACCCTCGGGCTGGCGACCGGCCTGCTCTGGGAGGTCTGCACCGTCGAGGGCTTCGGGGTCGTCCTCAACTACGGCCTGAACAAAGTCCGCTTCCCGTCGCCGCTGCGCGTGGGGAGCCGGATCCGGATGCACGTCGCGCTCGCGGACGTCCGCGAGCTCGCCGGCGGAGCACAGGCGGTCTACCGGCTCACCTACGAGATCGAGGGCGAGCCCAAGCCGTGCTGCGTCGCCGACCTCGTCTTCCGCTACTACTCCTGAGAGGGAACCCGCATGACGACGACGGAGAACCCGGCGATCGGCAAGGACGTCGATGCCAACGGGATCCGGACGAACTACCTCGAGTCCGGCTCGGGCGACGAGCACGTCGTGCTGGTCCACGGGTCCGGCCCGGGCGTGACGTCGTACGCGAACTGGCGGCTGGTCCTGCCGGTACTGGGTGAGGACTTCCACTGCGTCGCACCGGACATGGTCGGGTTCGGCTACTCGGAACGTCCCGAGAACCCGGACTACTCCGTGCAGACGTGGGCGGACCAGACCCTCGGCGTCATGGACGCGCTGGGCATCGGACGCGCCCACATGATCGGCAACAGCTTCGGCGGCGCCATCGCGCTCCGGTTGGCCACCCAGCACCCCGACCGGGTGGACAAGCTCGTCCTGATGGGCAGCATGGGCGTCGACTTCCCGATCACCGAGGGCCTCGACGCGGTGTGGGGCTACGACGGCACGCTCGAGGGCATGCGCAGCGTGATGGGCTACTTCGCCTACGACAAGGAGCTCACCGGCGCCGAGCTGGCGCAGGTCCGTTACGAGGGCGCCACCCAGCCGGGCTTCCAGGAGTCCTTCTCGTCGATGTTCCCCGAGCCCCGCCAGCGCTGGGTCGAGGCGATGACGACGCCGGAGAAGGAGATCAGCGCCCTCCCGCACCGGGCCCTCGTGCTGCACGGCCGGGAGGACCAGGTCATCCCGCTGTCCAACTCCTACAAGCTCGAGGAGCTGCTGGACAACGCGGACCTCGGGGTGTTCTCGCACTGCGGGCACTGGTCGATGATCGAGCGGACCGACGACTTCAACCGCCTCGTGCGCGACTTCTTCAAGGGCGACTGAGCGGATGGCGACGCGGACGACCGGCACCCGGTCCCGGCGCAAGCCCGCCGCCACGGCGGTGGGCGACCGGGACCCGGACCTGCTGCGCCGGATCCACAAGTTCATGGTCCTGACCCGTGCGGTCGAGGACCGGATGGTGGCGATGTACAAGGGCGGCGACCTGCTCGGCTCCCTCTACACCGGACACTGGCACGAGGCGATCAGTGTCGGCGCGGCCTCCGCGCTGCGCCCCGACGACTACCTCGCCCCGATCCACCGGGACCTCGGCGCGCACCTGTGGCGCGGCATGGAGCCGTGGCAGGTCATGGCCAGCTTCATGGGCAAGGCCACGTCGCCCACCGGCGGCCGGGACGGGACCCTGCACTACGGGCGGCTCGACCTCAACATCTACAACCTGCCCAGCCACATCCCCGCCAACTTCCCGGTCGCCACCGGGATGGCGTTCGCAGCGAAGTACCGGGGCGAGGACCGGGTGTGCCTGGCGTTCTGCGGCGACGGCTCGACGTCGAGGGCGGACTTCCACGAGTCCCTCACGATCGCGTCGGTGCAGAAGCTGCCGAACATCTTCTTCATCGAGAACAACCAGTACGCCTACTCGACCCCGCTGCGCCTGACGTCCGCGTCGGAGAGCTTCGCAGCCAAGGCCGCGGCGTACGGGATGCCCGGGGTGAAGGTCGACGGCACGGACGCGCTGGCCGTGCACGACGCGACCGCCGAGGCCGTCGCCCGGGCCAGGGCGGGCGAGGGGCCGTCCCTGATCGAGGGCGTCACGATGCGCATGCACGGCCACGCAGAGCACGACCCGGCGGACTACGTGCTCAAGGAGCTCTACGAGGAGTACTCGAAGAAGGATCCGGTGGAGCTCTTCGAGAACGTGCTGATCGAGGCCGGCGTCCTGGACGTCGACGCCGCCAAGCAGGTCCGGGAGGACGCGCGGCAGTACGCCATCGCCGCCCGCCGCAAGGCGCTCGCGGACCCCATGCCCGACCCGGGCGACATCGAGGACGGTGTGTATGCCGACTGACTCCGGTACCGCCACCTATCTGGAGGCGGTGGGACTCGCGCTCGACGCCGAGATGGACCGTGACCCCGACGTCTTCATCATCGGCGAGGACGTCGGCCAGTTCGGCGGCGCCTTCAAGGTGACGAAGGGCTTCCTGGACAAGTTCGGGCCGCGCCGCGTCGTGGACACCCCGATCGCCGAGACCGGCTTCACCGGGCTCGCCGCCGGGGCCGCACTCGTCGGGCTGCGGCCGGTGGTGGAGTTCCAGTTCGCGGACTTCATCTCCTGCGCCTTCGACCCGATCATCAACGTCCTGGCCCGCCACCACTGGCGCACCGGGGACCCGATGCCCGTCACCATGCGGGCGCCGTTCGGCGGCCGGCTCCGCGCCGGGCCGACGCACAGCCAGAGCGTGGAGAGCTACTTCGCGCACGTCCCGGGCCTGAAGATCGTGATGCCGGGGACGCCGGAGGACGCCGCGGGCCTGCTGATCAGCTCCATCCGGGACAACAACCCGACGCTCTACCTGGAGAACAAGTACCTCTACCGGCGGCTCAAGGCGAAGGGGCCGATCTCGCTCGACCCGATCCCGCTGGGCGTCGCAAAGGTCGTCCGAGAGGGCCGCGACGTCACGCTCGTGACCTACTCGGCGGGGGTGCACCAGGGCCTGGAGATCGCCGAGGAGCTGGACAAGGACGGGATCTCGGTCGAGGTCGTCGACGTCCGGACGCTCGTCCCGCTGGACGTCGAGACGATCGTGAACTCGGTGAAGAAGACGTCCCGGGCGGTCGTGCTGCACGAGGCGGCGAAGCGGCTGGGGTACGGCGCGGAGATCGCGGCGACCATCCAGGAGGAGGCCTTCTGGCACCTGGACCAGCCGGTCGTCCGGATCGCGGCGCTCAACACCCCGACGCCGACGAGCCCGCCGCTGGAGGACGCGGTGATCCCGCAGCCCGCCCAGATCGCGGAGACGCTCCGGAAGGTGGCGCGGGCATGAGCGACTTCGACGTCGTGGTGCTCGGCGGCGGGCCCGGTGGGTACGCCTCCGCGCTGTACGCCGCCTCGGCCGGGCTGACCGTGGCCCTCGTCGAGAAGGAGAAGGTCGGCGGCACCTGCCTGCACCGGGGCTGCATCCCGGCCAAGGCGCTGCTGCACGCCGCGGAGGTGTTCCGCACGGTCTCCCACGCGGGAGCGCACGGTGTCCGGCTGCCGGAGGGGGTGCAGCCGGAGCCGGACTGGCCGGCCGCGAACTCGCGCAAGGCCGGCATCGTCAGCCAGCTCCACAAGGGACTGTCCGGGCTGCTCAAGCGG
Organism: Pseudonocardia sp.; assembly: GCF_025465255.1. GTDB lineage: Bacteria > Actinomycetota > Actinomycetes > Mycobacteriales > Pseudonocardiaceae > Pseudonocardia. The sequence goes on along the minus strand of NZ_JAODNI010000124.1, from coordinate 1,826 downwards.
CGCAAGGTCACGGTGGTGAACGGCTGGGGCCGGCTCACGGCCGACGGCGCCGTGTCGGTCGACGGCCAGACCCTGCGGGGCCGGGCCGTGATCGTCTGCGCGGGTTCGGTGCCCCGCGCGATCCCGGGCATGGAGGTCGACGGCGTCCGCGTCGTCACCTCGGACCACAGCACGAACAGCGACGCCGACCGGCTGCCCGAACGGGTCGCCGTGATCGGCGGCGGCGTGATCGGCGCGGAGTTCGCCTCCGTCTACACCGACCTGAAGGTCGACACGACGCTGCTCGAGGCGCTGCCGCACGGCGTGCTGCCGATCGGCCCGGACCGCGACGTCGCGGACGTGCTCGCCCGCTCGTTGAAGAAGCGCGGCACCACGATCCACGCCGAGGCGCGGGTCGGGACGCTGGAGCAGACGTCGAACGGCGTGGTGGTGCCCTTCGAGACCCCACGCGGCTCGGACAAGATCGAGGTCGACCAGGTCCTGGTGTCGATCGGACGCCGCCCGGTAACCGAGGACATCGGCGCGGCCGAGGCCGGGATGCGGATCGACCGGCGCGGCTTCGTCGAGGTGGACACGGCCACGATGCAGACGTCGCGACCGGGCGTCTACGCGATCGGGGACTGCGTCGGCACACCCGGGCTCGCCCACGTGGCGTACGCCGAGGCGATGGTCGCGGTCGACCACATCCTGGGTGACAACCCGCCGCCGGTCGACTACGCCAAGGTGCCCTGGGTCGTCTACACCCATCCCGAGGTGGCCTGGACGGGCATGACCGAGGCCGAGGCGCGGGCCGCCGGGCACGACGTCGAGGTGCACAAGCACGCGCTGGCGGGCAACGGCCGAGCCATGATCCTCGGCGAGACGGACGGCCTGGTGAAGGTCGTCGCCGCCCGTGGCGGGCCGATCCTCGGCTTCCACCTGGTGGGCCCGTGGGCCAGCGAGCTCCTGCACGAGGGGTACCTGGCCGTGAACTGGGAGGCCCTGCCGTCCGACGTCGGCCGGCTGGTCCACGCGCATCCGAGCCTCGCCGAGGCGATCGGCGAAACCATGATCACTTTCTCCGGCCGTTCCCTGCACGGCTGACCCGGAGGGCACCAGACATGAGCGACGAGTGGGTCGTGACCATGCCCAAGCTGGGCGAGACGGTCACCGAGGGCGAGATCACCAACTGGTTCAAGGCGGCCGGGGACGAGGTCGCGTTCGACGACCCGCTGTTCGAGGTCTCCACGGACAAGGTCGACTCCGAGATCCCCAGCCCCTACGACGGCGTGATCGTCGAGGTACTGGTGGGCTCGGGGGAGACGGTGCCGGTGGGGACGCCGCTGGTGCGCATCGGGCCGGCCGGCTCCGCGGTGTCGTCAGATTCGGGGCAGGCCGGGCGCGCCGGGGTCGACGCCCCCGCCGCGGCGACCCCGGCGACCGCGGCGGCGGGCGGCCCCTCGCTGAGCAACCCGGCGTCGCCCTCGATGGGGGGTTCGGAGGGCATGGGCGGGGAGGACCCCGGCGTCGGCACGCCGACGGGCGAGGTCCACGACATCACGATGCCCAAGCTCGGCGAGACCGTCACCGAGGGCACGATCGGGAACTGGCTCAAGCAGGTCGGGGACCCCGTCGCCTTCGACGATCCGCTGTTCGAGGTGTCCACGGACAAGGTCGACTCCGAGATCCCCAGCCCGTACGACGGGGTGCTGCTGGAGATCCTGGTTCCGGCCGGTGACACGGTCCCCGTGGGGACGGCGCTGGCGCGGATCGGCGAGCCCGGCGGGGCGGCCGGGTCCGCCGGGTCGGCCGGGGCCGGCGGACCCGTCGCGGTCAGCGGGTCCGCC
>NZ_JAODNI010000229.1 GCF_025465255.1 Pseudonocardia sp. | reverse complement strand
GACGCCGCCCGGCGCCGGCACGAGGCCGTCGCGGGCACGGGCCTGCACCCGGACGACGAGACCCCCGAACCACCGCCCGCGGGCCGAATGGCGGAGCTCCGGGCGGCCCTGCGGGACGCGACCCTCGCCGCGGAGCGGGCGGAGGGCGAGCGCGAGCGCACGGCCCGGCGCCTCGACGCCGCCCATCGGATGCTCGACGAGCTCGCGGCGGACGGGCCGCCCGCGGACCCGGACAGCCTCGCCGCCGCCCGCGCCGCGCGGGACGCCGCGGTCGACGCGTTCCTCGCCGCCCGGGAGCCCCGGGAGAGCGCCGCCGCGGCCCTGGCCGTGGAGCGGGCCGTCCGGGCCGCGGACACGGTCGCGGACCGGATGATCGCCGCCGCGGACCGCGTCGCCGAGCACACCCGCCGCCGGGCGGACCTCGTCGCCGCGGACCAGGAGAACGCCGACGCCGAACGGGTCGCGCACGCCGCGGCCGAGATCCAGACCGCCGCGGAGGAGGAGTGGCGGGCCCTCTGGCCCGGCATCCCCGCGCCGCGCCCGGACGACGCGGAGACGGTGCACCACGCCCTCGTCGCCGCCCGCCGGGCCGAGGCGGACCGCGCGCACGCCGGGGAACGCGCCGAGATGCTGGCCGACGACGCCCTCTCCCAGGCCGACACCCTCTCCGTCGCGCTCGCCGCCGCCGGCCGGCCCCGGGACGACGCGGACCTGGACGCGATGATCGTCGCGGCCGAGGACCTCGAGGCGGACGCGGACCGGGCCCGGGACCGCCGGGTCCTGCTCGGCCGGCTCCGGGCGGAGGTCCATCGCGCCGCCGCTGCGGCGGACGCCCGCCGGCAGGACCTGGACGAGGCCGAGCTGCGCTGGCGGCACGCCCTGCGCGCCGCGGGAGTCCCCGCCGTAACCGCCCCGGACGGCTGGGACGTCCGCCGGGACGCGCTGCTCGCCGCGGCCCGCGCGCACGCCGAGGGCCGCCGCGCCGCGGAGGAGGCCGAGGTCCTCGCCGCCCGGGTCGCGCGGCACGACGCCGCGGTCGCCGAGCTGGCCGCCCGGCACCCGGACGAGAAGGACGGGAGCGCCGCGGCCCACCTGGTCGCGCTGACGGAACGGGTCCGCGCGGCCGAGACGGCGGCCGTCTCCGCGGGCCACCTGGACACCCAGCTCGCGACGGCCGAGCGGGAGGTCCGGGAGCGCTCCCGGGCGGCGGACTCCGCCGCGTCGGTGCTGGACCGCCTCGCCGTCGAGCTGTCCCTCACCGCGGCGCCGGAGGAGGGCGGGATCGAGGCCGCCGCCGAGCGCGGCCGCACGGCCGTCCGGCTCGCGGGGGAGATCGACACGGTGCTCGCCCTGCTGCGCACCGCGGCCCCGGACCTGGACGCGGACGAGCTCGTCGAGATGTCTCGCAGCACCGAGGCCACCGGGCTGGACGAGGCGCTGTCCCGGGCGCGGGAGAGCGAGACCGCGCTCGCCGCGGAGAACGACGCCCTGCTCGAGCAGCTCGGCGGCCTGCGTTCCCGGCTGCGGACGCTGGAGGGCGCCGAGGGCGTCGCCGTCCTGCACGCGGAGGCCCAGGAGCACCTGTCCCGGGCGGCGGACGCGGCCGAGCGCTACCTCGTCGTGCACCTGCAGCGGGAGATCCTGCGCCGCGAGCTGGAGAGCTACGAGCGGCGGCACGCGTCGCCGCTGCTGGTCGAGGCGGGCGGGCTGCTCGAGCGGCTCACCGGCGGCCGGTTCACCGGGCTGCGGCCGGGGGAGGGCGGGCGCACCCTCGTCGCGGTCCGCGCGGACGGCGAGGAGCTGACCCCGGACCAGCTCTCCGAGGGCACCGCGGACCAGGCGTTCCTCGCGCTGCGCCTCGCGGGCGTCGTGGCGCTGCAGGCCGAGCGCGAGGCGGACGGGCTGCCCCCGGTCCCGGTGGTGCTGGACGACGTCCTCATGACCTTCGACGACGGGCGCGCGGCCGCCGCGCTCGGCCTCCTGGCCGATCTGGGGCAGCGCTGGCAGGTCGTGCTGCTCACCCACCACGACCACCTCGCCCCGCTGGCGCCCGCCGCGGGTTCCGTTGCGGTCGTGGCGCTCGACGCGCCCGCGGCCCTGCCGTCCGCGGGCTGAGCGGTCGGTCGCCTCCGGCCTGAAGGCGCGAGTCGTGCTTGTTCCGCTCGCGGTCGGACCCGCGCGGAGGCTCCGGAACGCGAGCGGAGCATCGCCGGTCCGGCACGCCGACGCGAGCGGTCCCCGGGGGCAGGGAAGGATGGCGTCCGTGATGGATCCGAGCGGGCAGCAGTTCGAGATCGCCTCCGGCGGCGTGCGCGCCGTCGTCACCGAGGTGGGGGCAGGCCTGCGCTCGTTCACCGTGGGCGGCGTGCCGTACGTGGAGACCCACGAGGCCGGAAAGCGCCCGCCGCGGGGCAGCGGCTCGCTCCTCGCACCGTGGCCGAACCGGGTCGCGGGCGGGAGGTGGACGTGGGAGGGCACGCCCCAGCAGCTCGCCCTGACCGAGCCCGCCGCCGGCAACGCGATCCACGGCCTGCTCCGGCACGTCCTGTGGGAGGCCGAGCACGAGGCCGAGAGCGTGCGGCTCACGGCCGTGGCGCCGCCGCAGCCGGGCTGGCCGGAGCCGGTCCGCGTCGCCGTCCGCTACACCGTCGGCTACGAGGGCCTCACCGTGACCACCGTCGCGACGAACCTGGGGGAATGGCCCGTCCCGTTCGGCCTGGGCTTCCATCCCTATCTGCGGGCCGGCGACGCCGAGACGGACGACAGCACGCTCCGCCTCGCCGCCACCACCGAGCTTCCGCTCGAGGCCCAGCTCCCCGCCGGGCTCGCCCGCCCGCTGGCCGGGGCGGACCCGCTGCGCGACGGCCGGCCGCTGCGCGGGGTGTCCCTGGACTCCGCGTTCGGCGGCTGCGAGCCGGACCCCGTCGACGGCCGGGTCCGGCACACCCTCACCGCCCCGGACGGCTCGGGCGTGGCGCTGTGGGCGGACCCGGACTTCCGCTGGGTCCAGGTCTTCACACCGGAGGACTTCCCCGGCCGCAGCCGTGCCGTGGCCGTCGAGCCGATGACCTGCCCGCCAGACGCCCTGAACTCGGGCACGGACCTGATCGTCCTGGAGCCCGGCAAGGCCTGGACCGGCAGCTGGGGCCTCACGCCGATCTCGGCTACCGCCTGAGCCCGCCCACGCCGGTAGGGTGACCTGCGCAACAGGTCGGCAGCAGCAGGTGAGGTGTCCCATGCAGTCTCTGGACGGCGGCGTCCTGCCCGCGATCGAGGGAGTCGAGGTCCCGGCGTACGACCGCTCCGCGGTGGGGGTGGGGGTGGTGCACTTCGGCGTCGGCGGTTTCCACCGCGCCCACCAGGCGATGTACCTGGACTCCCTGATGAACGACGGCGAGGCGATGGGCTGGGGGATCTGCGGGGTCGGCGTGCTGCCGGGGGACCGGCGCATGCAGGACGTCCTCACCTCGCAGGGCGGCCTCTACACGCTCGTCGTCAAGCAGCCGGACGGAACGCTCGAACCTCGGGTGGTCGGCTCGGTCGTCGAGTACCTCTTCGCCCCGGACGACCCCGAGGCCGTGATCGAGAAGATGGCCGCCGAGAGCACCCGCATCGTCTCGCTGACGATCACCGAGGGCGGGTACAACATCGACCAGGTCACGGGGGAGTTCGCCGAGGACACCCCGGCGATCCAGGAGGATCTGCGGGCCGCAGCCGTGCCGGAGACCGTGTTCGGGCTGGTCACCGAGGCGCTGGCCCGCCGTCGCGAGCGCGGGCTGCCCGCCTTCACGATCATGTCCTGCGACAACATCCAGGGGAACGGGGACACCGCAGCCCGCACGTTCGCGGCCTTCGCCCGGCTCCGCGACGCCGCGCGCGGGGACACGGGGCTCGCGGAGTGGGTGGAGGAGAACGTCTCCTTCCCGAACTCCATGGTGGACCGGATCACCCCGGCCACGAGCGACGAGGACCGCGCCCGGCTGGCGGACGAGTTCGGCCTGACGGACGGCTGGCCGGTCGTGTGCGAGCCGTTCACGCAGTGGGTGCTGGAGGACCACTTCTCGGCGGGGCGGCCACCGCTGGAGGACGTCGGCGTGCAGCTCGTCGAGGACGTCGTGCCCTACGAGCTGATGAAGCTCCGCCTGCTCAACGCCGGCCACCAGGCGCTGGGCTACCTCGGCTTCCTCGCCGGGCACCGCTACGTGCACGAGGTCGCCGGGGACCCGCTGTTCGCCCGCTTCATCCGGGACTACATGGACCACGAGGGCACCCCCACGCTGAGCCCCGTCCCAGGGGTCGACCTGGACGACTACAAGACGACACTGATCGAGCGCTTCGCCAACCCCGGCGTCGCGGACACCCTGGCGCGGATCAACTTCGGCAGTTCGGACCGCATCTCGCTCTGGGTCCTGCCGGTGATCCGCCACCAGCTCGCGCAGGGCGGCGAGATGGAGCGCGCCGCGGCCGTCGTCGCCGGATGGGCGCGCTACGCGGAGGGCGTCGACGAGAAGGGCGAGCCGATCGACGTCCAGGACCGGCTCGCGGACACCCTCGTCCCGCTGGCGAGGTCCCAGCGGGAGGACCCGCTCGCGTTCGTGCGCAACACGACCGTCTTCGGGGACCTCGCCGAGAACGAGCGGTTCACCGAGGCCTACCTGTGGGCACTGGACTCCCTGCACACGCACGGGGCGCGCGCGACGGTCGAGGCGCTCGTCGCCCGGCGATGAGGCCGTCGCGGGCTGATGTTGTCGCCCGATGGGGAACGAGGGCCCGGGAGTAGCGTCCGGGCATGACCCTGCTGCAGGACCCCGCACCGACCCTGATCGGACGGGTCGTCGACGACGGGGGCGCCCCCGTCCCGGGCGCCCACGTCACGGTGCTCGACGACGACGGCCGGCAGGTCGATCTCGCGGAGGTCTCCACGGACGGCCGGTTCGCGGTCCGCGGCATCCCGGGCTCGCCCGTCACCGTCCTGGTGGGCGGCATCGGCCACGAGCCGGTGTCCGAGCGCCTCTACCTCGACGGCCGGGTGTCCCACCGGAGCTTCCGGCTCGCCGCGCGCGAGCTCGCGCTCACCCGTGAGCCAGCAGGGCGGCCCCGATGATCCCCGCGTCGTTGAGCAGCGCCGCCGGCGTCATCGGCGTCCGCGTCTCGACGTAGGGCAGCCAGCGGTCGGCCTTCTTGCTCACCCCGCCGCCGAACACGATCAGGTCCGGCCAGAGCAGGTTCTCGACCGTCTGGAAGTAGCGGGTGAGGCGGGCGCCCCACTCCTCCCAGGACAGGCCCTCGCGTTCGCGCGCGGAGTCCGCGGCGCGGGTCTCGGCGTCGAACCCGTCGATCTCCAGGTGGCCGAGCTCGGTGTTCGGCACCAGCTTCCCGTCGATCACCAGGGCGGAGCCGATCCCGGTGCCGAGCGTGGAGATCAGCACGACGCCGCTGTGCCCCTTGGCCGCCCCGAACTCCACCTCGGCGACGCCGGCCGCGTCCGCGTCGTTCACGACCAGGGCCTTGCGCCCGGTCACGTTCTTCATCAGCTCGTGCGCGTCGACCCCGATCCAGGCCGGGTCCACGTTGGCCGCGGTCTGCACGATCCCGTGCTGGACGACCGCGGGGAACGTGCAGCCGAACGGTGCGTCCCAGCCGAAGTGGTCCAGGATCTCGCCGACGACCTTGGCCACCGCCTCCGGCGTCGACGGCTGCGGGGTGACGAGGCGGAGCCGGTCCTCGGAGAACCGGCCCTTCTCCAGGTCGACCGGGGCGCCCTTGATCCCCGAGCCGCCGATGTCGATCCCGAACCCGTGGTGCTTCTTCAGCTTCGACATGATCAGCTCCCCGAGCTCAGCGCCGCCGCGACGACCTCGCGGGCCTCGTCCTGGATCCGGGCCAGGTGCTCCGGACCCCGGAAGCTCTCCGCGTACACCTTGTAGACGTCCTCGGTGCCGGACGGCCGCGCGGCGAACCAGCCGCTCTCCGTCGTCACCTTGAGCCCGCCGAGCGGCTCGCCGTTGCCGGGGGCCGTCGTCAGCCGGGCCGTGATCGGCTCGCCGGCCAGCTCCGTCGCGGTGACGTCGTCGGCGGACAGCTTGCCGAGCTTCGCCTTGTCCTCGCGCGAGCACGCGACGTCGATCCGGGCGTACGCGGGCTCGCCGAACCGGCCGGTCAGCTTGCGGTAGTGCTCGCTCGGGGTCTTCCCGGTCACGGCGGTGATCTCGGAGGCGAGCAGCGCCATGATGATCCCGTCCTTGTCCGTGGACCATGGCGTGCCGTCGTTGCGCAGGTAGGAGGCGCCCGCGCTCTCCTCGCCGCCGAAGGCGATGCTGCCGTCGCGCAGCCCGGGCACGAACCACTTGAAGCCGACGGGCACCTCGAGCAGCGTCCGGCCCAGGTCCGCGGCGACCCGGTCGATCATCGACGAGCTCACCGCGGTCTTGCCGACCGCGGCACCGCCGGGCCAGCCCCGCCGGTTCGCGTAGAGGTACCCGATCGCGACGGCGAGGTAGTGGTTCGGGTTCATCAGCCCGCCGTCGCGGGTGACGATGCCGTGCCGGTCGGAGTCCGCGTCGTTGCCGGTGGCGATGGCGAACGGCGCACCGCTCCTCATGCGCTCGACCAGGGACGCCATCGCGTACGGCGACGAGCAGTCCATGCGGATCTTGCCGTCCCAGTCCAGGGTCATGAAGCCGAACGTCGGGTCCGTCTCCGGGTTCACGACCGTGAGGTCCAGCTTGTACCGCTCCGCGATCGCGCCCCAGTAGTGCACGGACGCGCCGCCGAGCGGGTCCGCGCCCAGCACGACCCCGGCCGAGCGGATCGCCTCCAGGTCGACGACGGCGGGCAGGTCGGAGACGTAGGCGTCCATGAAGTCGTAGCGCCCGACGTCCCCGCGGGCCCGCTCCAGGGGGGTGCGCCGCACGCCGTGCAGGTCCGCCTCGAGCAGCTCGTTCGCCCGACCGGCGATCCAGCTGGTGGCCGCGGTGCCCGCGGGGCCGCCGTCGGGGCCGTTGTACTTGAAGCCGCCGTCCTGGGGCGGGTTGTGCGAGGGGGTGACGACGACGCCGTCGGCGAGCCCGTCCGTCCGGCCCCGGTTGTGGGTCAGGATCGCGTGCGAGACGGCGGGCGTGGGCGTCCAGCCGTCGGCCGAGTCGACGAGGACCTGGACGCCGTTGGCCGCGAACACCTCCACCGCCGTGGTCCACGCCGGATCCGACAGCGCGTGGGTGTCCTTCCCGAGGAACAGCGGCCCGTCCGTGCCCTGCGCGGCGCGGTACTCGCAGATCGCCTGGCTGGTGGCCGCGATGTGGTCGTCGTTGAAGGTGGCCGTGAAGGAGGATCCTCGGTGCCCGGACGTGCCGAAGGCGACGCGCTGCTCGGCGACCGACGGGTCCGGGCGCAGGTTCGCGTAGGCGGACAGCAGCGCAGGGACGTCGACGAGGTCCTCGGGTCGCGCCGGCGTACCGGCGCGTGGGTTCACGGACATTTCACTCCTCGGGACGACGTGCTCGGGCGGGACTCAGCCTGCCGCATCTCGGGCCCGCGGTCATCCGGGCGCGCCCTTCTGCGTGCCGTCGCGGCGCCCTACTGTCGACAGGATGCGGATCGCGTCGTTGCTGCCCGCCGCCACCGAGATCGTCGGCGCGCTCGGGCTCGAGCAGTCCCTCGCCGCCGTCACCTTCGAGTGCGACGACCCGCCGGGCATCCGGGAGCGCCGGCCCGTGGTCGTCGACACCGCGTTGCCCCCGGGCCTCGCGCCCGGGGAGATCGACGCGATCGTCACCGAGCGGGTGGCCCGCGGGCTGCCCCTCTACGACCTGGACCGGGAGGTGCTCGCCGGGGTCGCCCCGGACCTGATCCTCACCCAGGACCTCTGCCGCGTCTGCGCGCTGCCCGCGGGCACCGTCGACGAGGCGCTGGACGCCATCGGGATCACCGCGGACGTCCTGTCCATCGACCCGCACACCCTCGACGACGTGCTGGACTCGATCCTCGCCGTCGGCTCCCGGGCCGGCGTGCCGGAGGTGGCGGATCGCCTGGTCGCGGGCCTGCGGGAACGGCTGGCCGCGGTGCGGGACGCCGTGGCGGGACGTCCGGTGCCGCGGGTCCTCGTGCTGGAGTGGACGGACCCGCCCTTCCTCGCCGGGCACTGGGTGCCGGAGATGGTGCACCGGGCGGGGGGAGAGGCGGTCGGGGCGGTCGAGGGCGGACGCAGCGTCGGTGCCGGGTGGGACGTGCTGCCCGGGGCCGACCTGGTGCTCGTCGCGCCGTGCGGGTTCGGCCTGGGCTCCGCCGTGGCTCAGGCCGAGGAGGTGCGGCAGCGGCTGCCGGGACTCCCGGTCGTCGCGATCGACTCGGCGTCCTACGTCGTGCGGGCCGGGCCCCGGCTCGTCGACGGCGTGGAGGCGATCGCCTGGGCGCTGCACCCGGACGCCGTCCCGGCGCCGCCGCCGGGTCGGGTCGAGCGGATCGGGTGATCGGGAGAAAACGGACTTCGCCCTGCGCGGCCGCGCCGTCGGGTTCAGAGTGATCGCCCGGAGGTGACGCAGATGTCAGCACCTGACACGTCCCGGGTGACGGGATCCATCAACGCTCGGCTGGACCGGCTGCCGATCACGCGCCGGCACAGGTTCGCGCTCGTCGCGGTGGGGATCGGGATGTTCTTCGATCTCTACGAGGTGTTCCTCGCGGGCACCCTCGCGGCCGTCCTCGGCAAGGACTTCGGGGTCACCGGCACGGCGCAGAAGCTGGTGCTGGCCTCGGCGTTCGTCGGGGCGTTCCTCGGCGCCGTCGTGCTGTCCCGGCTCGCGGACAGGCTCGGCCGCCGCCGGGCGTTCTTCCTGACCCTCGGGATCTACTCGTTCTTCTCGGTGCTCGGCGGGTTCAGCGTGAACGTCGAGATGCTGATCGTCTGCCGGTTCCTGGCCGGCGTCGGGATCGGGGCGGAGCTGCCGCTGTCGGACGCCTATCTGTCCGACCTGATGCCGGCGAACGTCCGGGGCCGGATGATCGCCTGGGCCTACACCCTGGGCTTCTGCGGTGTCCCCGCCGCGGGGCTGCTCGCCCGGGTCGTCACCCCGCACGAGTTCCTGGGCCTCGCCGGCTGGCGGTGGATGTTCATCCTCGGCGGGCTCGGCGCCTTCCTCTGCTGGCTGCTGCGCCGCGCCCTGCCGGAGTCCCCGCGCTGGCTCGCGTCCGTGGGCCGCGCCGAGGAGGCCGATGCGGTGGTGCGGCGCTTCGAGGACGCCGCCCTCCGGGAGAACCCCGGGCGGCCGCTGCCGGAGCCCGAGGTCGAGCCGTCACCGGCCGGCAAGGAGCCGTTCGGCGCCCTGTTCCGGCCGCCGTGGCGCCGCCGCACCGTGATGCTGTGGATCTTCCAGTCGGTGCAGACGTTCGGCTACTACGGCTTCGGCACGCTGGTCCCGCTGGTGCTGACGGCCAAGGGCTACGACATCGTGTCGACGCTGACCTTCACGGCGGTGACCTTCATCGGCTATCCGGTCGGCTCGGCGCTCTCGATCCCGATCATGGAGCGGGTGGAGCGCAAGTTCCTGATCATCGCCGCGGCGCTCGGGATGCTCGTGCTCGGCCTGGCGTTCGGCTACGCGACGAGCCCGACGCTGATCATCGTGTTCGGCTTCCTCTACACGGTGGTCAGCAACCTGTTCTCCAACGGTTTCCACGTCTACTCCGGCGAGCTCTTCCCGACCACGCTGCGCGCCACCGGGGCGGGCATCGCCTACTCGCTGAGCCGGCTGGCGACGGCCGTCATGCCGTTCGTGCTGATCCCGCTGCTGAACGGGTTCGGCCCGACCGCGGTGTTCGTCGCCATCGGGATCGCGATGCTGATCGTGGTCGTCGACGTCGCGTGGCTCGGACCGCGGACGACCGGGCGCAGCCTCACCTCGATCGCGGGGCAAGGAGCACCCTCCTAATTCCCTACGCCTGGGCGGTGCCCCACCGTCGTCCGACGAGGCGGGCCAGGAACGGCGCGACCAGCAGCATGAGGATCACCCGGATGACCTGCACGGCGACGACGAACGTGACGTCGCCGCCGGAGGAGATCGCGGTGGCGAGCACGGCGTAGATGCCGCCCGGGGTGGTGGCGAGGTAGCCGTCGAGGAAGGAGGTCCCGGTCGTCGCGGAGAGCACCAGGCCGAGGCCCGCGCACACGGCGACGATCGCCAGGATCAGCGCGGTGGCCGACGGCAGCACCCGCACGACGGTCCGCAGCGCGGCCCGGGTGAAGCGCAGCCCGGCCTGCCAGCCGATCACCGCATACGCAACGTCGACGAGCAGGGCCGGCGGCGTCGCGCCGAACGTGAGGCCGCCAAGGCTCAGCACCAGGGCGACCACCATGGGGCCGAGCAGCGCCCCGGCCGGGACGTGCGCCTTCTCCGCGAGGGGGATCCCGACCACGCAGCACACGGCGAGCAGGGGCACGCCGAGGTACCAGGGGGCGCTCGCGGACTCCGTGCCGCCGCCGACCCCGACGTGCCCGGCGCCGAACACCGCGGCGGCCACGATCGGCATCGTCGCGGTGACGAGCCCGACGCGCAGGTACTGGATCACCGAGACGATGCGCTCGTCGCCGCCCAGCTCGCGGGTCACGGCGACCAGGCCGGAGGCGCCGCCGGCGGTGAGGGCGAGCATCCCCGTGAGCGGGGAGACCCCGCGCTGCAGGCCGAGCAGGAGCCCCGCGGCCATGCTGGCCACGAGCGTGCCGAGGCTGACGAGGAGGACGGGCAGCCAGTTCGCCGCGACGGCGGACAGGGTGTCCGTCCGGGCCAGCACGCCGATGACGACGCCGATCACGGCCTGCGCCGCGGACGTCGCGGGCCTGGGCACCCGGGCCGGCCCGGCGCCGAGGAGCGCCAGCACCGTGCCCACGATGAGCCCGGCGAACAGCGCGGGGGACGGCACGCCGAGGGCGCCGAGGCCGAGCGTCAGCGGGACCGTGGTCGCGACGAGCAGCGCCCAGCGAGCCCAGGCGATTCGCCTGAATCGTTCCCACCTGCCGGGATCGCCCCGCCCGGCCGCGTCCGCCGTCCCGCCCTCGTCCACGCCGGAGACCCTGTCAGACGCGTCCCTCCCGCTTCCGGTCGCCCGGCGGCGGATGGCAGGGTGCAGGTCGGGGACGGTGATCGTCCCCGGCGGCGACGGAGCAGTACCAGCGGAGGTGAGCACCCACGATGGCGGGTGAGATCCGGACAGCGGGCCACGCCGACGACGTGGGCCTCGGGCCCGCGCTGGCGGACCTGACGGCCCCCGGCGGGGACTTCCCGCTGACCGACGCCGTGGTGCACGGCATCCCGATGCGGGTCTACGACCGCGCCCCGCGGACCCTGCGCGAGCTGGTCGCCGCGACGGCCGCCTTCGGGGACCGCCCGTACTCCGTCTACCGCGACGAGCGCACGACCTACGCCGAGCACCTCGCCCAGGTCTGCGGGCTGGCGGCGGTGCTGCGCGAGCGGTACGGCCTGGTGAAGGGCGACCGGGTCGGCATCGCCATGCGGAACTACCCGGAGTGGGGCGTGGTGTTCTTCGCCGCGCAGGTCGCCGGGTTCGTCGCCGTCCCGCTCAACGCGTGGTGGACGGGCCCCGAGCTCGTCTGGGCCGTCGAGGACGCCGGCTGCCGGATCGTCGTCGGGGACGGGCCGCGCGTCGAGGCGCTCGCCGGGCACGTCGACGTCCCGCTGGTGCGGACGCGCGGCACCGGCCCCGTTCCCGCGGGCGCGGTGACCTGGGAGGACGTCGTCGCCGGCTTCGACCCGGGGGCCGGGCTCCCGGACGTCGAGGTGCTGGCCGAGGACGACTCGTCGATCCTCTACACGTCCGGCACGACCGGCCGCCCCAAGGGCGCGGTGCACTCCCACCTGAATCACGTCACGAACGCGCTCAACGTGGTGCTGACGACCCGGGCCAACGCGGTCGTGAGCGGCGCGGCCCCACCCGCGGGCCAGCCCGGGACGCTCCTCACCTATCCGCTCTTCCACATCGCCGGGCTGAACTCGCTCTACGGCGCCGTGCTCAACGGGGCGAAGCTGGCCACGATGTACCGCTGGGACCGGGAGGAGGCGCGCGCCCTGGTCCGGGAGGAGAGGCTGACCGGCGGCGCGGGCGTGCCGACGACCATGCGCGAGCTCGCCGAGGAGGCCATCGCGCACCCGGAGGAGACGGCGTCACTGACCCGGATCGGCATGGGCGGCGCGCCGATCCCGCCGGAGCTCGTCGCGCGCATCACGGACCACCTGGGCCCGATCTCGTTCAACGGCTACGGCCTCACCGAGACGACCTCCGCGGTGTGCGCGAACTCCGGGCAGGACTACGCGGACCGCCCGGACAGCGTCGGCCGCCCCGCGCCGGGCGCGGAGGTGCGGGTCGTCGACCCCCAGACGCTGGCCGAGCGTGCGGAGGGGGAGATCGGCGAGCTGTGGTTCCGCGGGCCCAACGTCGTCCGCGGGTACTGGAACAACCCGGAGGCCGACGCCGCGGCGTTCGTCGACGGCTGGTTCCGCACCGGCGACCTCGGCCATGTCACCCGTGGCTGGGTCTACGTCGTGGACCGGCTCAAGGACGTCGTGCTGCGCGGCGGCGAGAACGTCTACAGCGTCCAGGTCGAGGCGGCCCTGCACGAGGTGCCGGGGGTGGAGGAGGTCGCGGTCGTCGGCATCCCGCACCCGACCTTGGGCGAGGAGGTCGCCGCGGTGGTCCGGCTCGCCCCGGGCACACCGCGGGACGCGGACCTGCTGCGCCGCCACGTCACCGAGCGGGTCGCGGCCTTCGCGGCCCCGACCACCGTGATCTGGTGGGACGAGGCGCTGCCGCGGACGGCGACCGGCAAGATCCTCAAGAAGGACCTGCGGACGGCCGTGCTGAAGGACGCGGACGAGTAGGGCCGCCCTCGCTCCGAACACAGGGCACGCCGGCCGTAGAGGATGATCACCGTCCGCGACCCGGGACCGGCCGGCGACGGCACGTGAGGGGGCGCCGGCGGTGATCATCGCGGTCCTCAAGCGGCCGTGATCACCTTCTGTGGTACACCGCGGCCGTCTGTGGCCCCCCTTTTTCGTACCGCGCGTCGCGATCATGCGGCGTGTGCCGGACGCCGACGCCGGCTGGGCTACCGGGGTGATTCTCCGTCGGCTAGTCCTGCAGGTCGGCGAGTCGGGCCTCGAGCCGCTCCAGGGCCACCGCCGCGTCCCGGGCGGCGCGGGCGGACTCGCGTTCCGCGCGGTTGGCCTCCTTCACCGCGGCCGACGCGTCGGAGCGCGCGTCGCGGGCCCGGTCCAGTTCGGCGGTGAGCTCGTCGACCCGGCGTTCGGCCTCGTCGCGCGCCGCCTCGGCGTGGTCGAGGGCGTTCCGGTCGGCCTCGTTCCGGTCCGTCGCCTCGTCCGCCGCGCGGCGGGCTTCGGCGGCGGCCCGCTCGGCCTCCTCGCGTTCCCGCGCGCGCCGTTCCCGTTCGACGCGTTCCCGTTCGGCGGCGGCCTCGCGCCCGGCCCGTTCGGCCTCCGGGTCCGCGGCGGCCGCGTCGTCGTCGCGGGTCGCGGTTCCGGAGGACGAGGTGGCGCGCTCGGGGCCCGCGCGCC
>NZ_JAODNI010000183.1 GCF_025465255.1 Pseudonocardia sp. | reverse complement strand
CGAGGTTCCCGTTGTCCGGCCAGCTGTTCAGCGGCGCGAAGCGCTGCATGCCGGCTCCCGCACCCCCGCGGCCGTCCTCGACGCGGTACGTGCCGGCGCTGTGCCACGCCATGCGGATCATGAACGGCCCGTAGTTGCCGAAGTCGGCCGGCCACCAGTCCTGCGAGTCCGTCAGCACCGCGTCGACGTCCCTGGCCAGCTCGTCCAGGTCGACGGTCTTGAACTCCGCGGCGTAGTCGAAGTCGGCGTCCATGGGGTTGGCCACGGCCGAGTGCTTGCGGAGGATCTTCAGGTTGAGCTGGTTCGGCCACCAGTCGGTGTTGCCGGCACCCTCGGTCGGGTGGCCGAGACGCCCGGCGTGGACCGGACAGCCGCCGGCTTCCTCCGTGTTCATCTTCTTCTCGACGGTGGTGTGACTCTCGGACACGGGTGGTCCTCCTGGTTTGAAAGGGGTGGTGGTCAGGACGGGTGTGTGGTGGAGCAGCCGGGGCACAGACCCCAGTAGACGACCTCGGCCTCGTCGATCGCGAAGCCGTGGTCGTCCGACGCGGTCAGGCAGGGTGTGGTGCCGACGGCGCAGTCGACATCGGCGATGGCACCGCACGACCGGCACACGACGTGGTGGTGGTTGTCGCCGACCCGCGACTCGTAGCGCGCCGGGGAGCCCGCCGGCTGGATGCGCCGCACCAGACCAGCGGCGGTCAGCGCGCGCAGCACGTCGTAGACGGCCTGGTGGGACACCTCACCGAGATCCTCACGCACGACACGGATGATCGAGTCCGTGTCGGCGTGCGGATGGTCGTGCACCGCGAACAGCGCCGCCAAACGAGGACGCGTCACACGCAGGGCGACCCCGCGCAACATGCGCTCGAAGTCCGCAGTGGTCGGCACGGCCCGAAGTCTGGCCCATTTCCTGGAATCAATCAAGAATCAGGCGACGCCCTCGATCCCCTGCTCGGGCGGGGAGAGCACGCAACGTGGCCGGCCTGGCGGCCGAAGGCATGGGGGACCACCGCGCCTCGTGCTGCACCGCAGCTCGTGCCTCCGCCGAACTCTGCCGTACGGCGCGGCCGTGGTGACACGGGAAGACGATCACGGGCTCGGCCCCTGCGACATCGCCGGGTTGAGGCAGGCTTACGTCTCGTTGCTCGTGAGCCAGGTGAGCTGCGACCCCCCGCCTTCGACGAGGGTTTTTATGCGTTCGTTGAAGATGCGGCCGTGCGCCGTGGACATATGTGCGCGAAATGCGTGTTCGTCCTCGTAGATCTCGTACACCAGGAAGACGTTCCGGTCGTCACGCAACCGGTGAACGGTGAAGGCGACGTTCCCGGGTTCCGCACGAACCTCCCGGGCGAGTTCTGCGAGCAGGGTGGCGAGTTCATCGTCCTTTCCCGGCAGCGCGCTGAGTTTCGCGATGAGAGTCGGAGGGGAAGGGGAATCGAACATTCTCTCACTCTTCCGGAACGGGGGACGTTCGTGCGTCCGAAGCGAGTCGCGCAGCAGAGGCACGGACATCATTGCAGGAACAGCTGAACGGGGCAGGGAAATGTGCTATGGCGTCGATCTTGCGCCTGCGCGGCCGACAGCGGGCAGCTCACCGCCGAGGCCCGAGCCGGATGTCGGCCGGGGCTGGTCCGCGGCCGGATCCTGCGGGCGGGGACCCCGACGACCGGGCATCGACGCCCAGCTGGCGGTCGCCTCCGGAGTTCGAGCCCGGTCACCAGGTGACGTCGAGCCGTTCCAGCCCGCGGAAGAAGTAGCTGGCGATGTAGGTCGGCTCGTAGCCGTCGGCCAGCCGCAGGCCGGGCAGGCGGTACAGCAGCGTCTCCAGCGCCACCCGGATCTCCGCCCGCGCCATCGGCGCGCCCGGGCAGACGTGCACCCCGGTGCCGAACGCCAGGTGCTCCCGCACGTTGGGCCGGTCGAGGTCCACGGCGTCCGGGTCCGGGAAGACGTTCTCGTCCCGGTTGCCCGAGCCGAACAGCAGCAGGCACATCGCGCCGGCCGGCAGCGCCGTGCCGCCCAGTTCGGTCTCCCGGGTGGTGATCCGGAACAGGCCGCGGTGCGGCGCGTCGCGGCGCAGCACCTCCTCGGTGAGCTTCGGGATCGTCCGGGCCGGGTCGGTGCGGACGCGCTCGGCCACCTCGGGGTGCTGCAGCATCGCGAGCATCGTCGAGGTGATCGCGTCGCGGGTGGTGTCGAAGCCCGCGATCCGGGCGGCCCCGCGCACGATGTTCTGCACGGACTCGTCGGGCAGGCCGGGGTAGCCGTTCGCGCCGTGCACGAGGTCGGAGATCAGGTCGTCCCGTGGCTCGGTCCGGCGCTGCTCGACGAGGGCCTGCAGGTAACGGGAGTAGTCGGCCATCCGGTGGGCCGCCTCCACCTTGCCGTCGACCGGCGCGAGCGGATTCCATAGCAGCACGAAGTCGTCGGTCCAGGCCTGGACGCGGTCGTCGTCCTCGGCGGGGAACCCGATGATCGCGTTGATCACGGTCTGCACGAACGGGGCGGCGTACTCGCCCACGAGGTCCGCGCTGCTCCCGGAGAACGCACCGACCAGCTCCGCGGCCCGCTCCCGCATCCGCAGCACCATCGCCCGCACCCGCGCGCCGGTGAACCCGGCGTCGAACACCCGGCGCATCGCCTCGTGCTCGGGCTCGTCCTCGTTGACGACCATGCTCGTCTCGGGTACCTCGCCCGCGCGGAGCGCCTCCACGACCTCGGGCGGGTTGCCGTAGATCAGCGGTACCGCGACCTTCGAGGAGAACGTCCCCGGGTCCTCGATGACGGTCCGGAGGTCCGCGTACCGGCTGACCATGTAGGCGCCGATGGACGGGCTGAACTCGACCGGGCGCGCCCGGGAGGCCCGGTAGAAGAGGTGCGGGTCCTCCCGGTGCGGCGAGCCCATCGGGTTGAAGTCGACCTCGGCCTGTCCGGCCGGGACCTCCTGTGTGGTCACGATGGGTGCCTCCGCGCGCTCGGTTCGGGTCGCTCCGAAGGCTAGGAGTGACCCGGGTCACGAGCGATCCACTTCGCGCGGCGCGTGAAGCCGATTCACGAAGGGCTCAGATCCTCGACCGCAGCGTCTCCGACGGCGCCGTCCCGTACTGGGCGCGGTAGGCGGCGGCGAACCGGCCGAGGTGCGCGAAACCCCATCGCCCGGCGATCTCGGCGAC
Organism: Pseudonocardia sp.; assembly: GCF_025465255.1. Classification (GTDB taxonomy): domain Bacteria; phylum Actinomycetota; class Actinomycetes; order Mycobacteriales; family Pseudonocardiaceae; genus Pseudonocardia. The sequence continues at coordinate 30,000 of NZ_JAODNI010000183.1, read as the reverse complement.
GCCGTGCCGCGCCGGGTCGGCGGCTCGCAGGTCCGCGTGCGCCCGGCGCAGCCGCACCCGGCGCAGGTAGACCATGGGCGGGACGCCGATGTGCCGGGCGAAGCCCTCCTGCAGGGCGCGGGTGCTCAGCCCGACCCGCCGCGCGATGTCGGTGACGGTCACCGGGTTCTGTGGCTCCGCCTCCAACAGGTCCACCGCCTGCCGGATCGCCGCCGGCCGCGGCACCGCGGGACGGTGGTCGAGGGCGTCGCGATAGGGGTGGTCGACGGCGTGCAGCAGCGCGACGACCACGCTCTGCGCGAGCGGGCGCGCCACGATCGGCAGGCTCATCGGGCCGCGTGGGTCCCGTACGAGCTCGGTCAGCGAGCGTGCCAGCGCCCACCACTGCCGGCCCGGGCCGCGGCGCAGGTCCAGGCTCGACCCGAGCCGGACGACCGACCGGACCGGCGTATCGACGAGCTCGGCCAGCTCCGCCTCCAGGGCCGCCCGGTCGATCTTCAAACCGAGCAGCCGGCCGCCGCCCTCCCAGCCCTGCAGCGTGGACCGGCTGTCCGGCCGGTAGACCGCGGCGAGGCCCGGCGTCGCACACACCTCGTCCTGCCCGGTCCACGTGCGCAACCGCCCGCCCATCGGCACGTTGACCTCGTAGCCGGTCTCGAGCTCGGCGGTCTCGAGCCGGACCTCACCGGCGTAGCCGAGCAGCCCGACCGACACCGGCCCGAGGTCGGTGGCGGACAGCGACATCGCGAACCGCGCCCGGTCGTGCAGCACGGTCAGCCGGTGCGGGAAGTACACCTCCGCGCAGCGGTCGCGGGCCTCGTCGGGTTCGTGGGTCCGGATGGAGATGCCCGGCATCGTCGCCTCCGCAGTGGGGGTGGGCCGCGTCGTCAAGCGTTTCGGATCAGTTCCCCGGCGGCCGCGGCCCGGGCGTGCTCGGTACCGGCCTCGTCGTTGAGGGCATGCCCGTGATCGTGCCATCGCGCCAACCGTTCCGGACCCGTCCTGAGGCCGGGAAATCACCGGACAGGCACGTCAGAGAACCGCAGGGGAAGGTTCCAGCAGGACGAACGCTGCGGCGAAGCCCTCCGATGACCTGTTGGAGTGGCCGACACCCGCCGTGTCCTCGACCAGGAGCACATCACCCGGGCGGGCATGACCGTGCTCGTCGGCGTACAGACGGGTGATCGGCAGCATGGCTGCAACGGTGAGCGCCTCGGAGGGAAACCGTCACGGGTCGCAGGCTCAGCCCGCCACGGAAAGACGCGCAGACGCCGGGCGGACGCGTCCGCCCGGCGGGCGTCACGCACGCGACGGCTGGCCGGGTGGCGCGGGTATCCAGCTGAGGTACTTGCCCGTGCGGCCGTCTCCGGAGGAGCGTCCCCGTAGCCGGCGCCCGATCCAGGGTAGGACGTGCTCGCGGTAGTAGCGCAGTTCGTCGAGCGGTCTGCGGGTCCCGGGGGAGTCGGAGCGCACCGCCCGCGCGGCGGTGTGTTCGCCGAGGGTTTCGAGGACGAGTTCGGCGACGCGCTGGTGGCCGGTGGCGTTGAGGTGCAGGCGGTCGGGGGACCAGTGGGCGGGGTGGCGGATCTCGGTGTCGTGGAAGACGTCGACGAAGTCGAGGCCGTGGGCCTCGGCCAGCTCCGTGATCTTCGTGGTGAGGGCTTCGCCCCGCTGGCGGACTGCTCGTCCGAAGGGCAGCCGGGCCGATGGGTCGGCCCCGCTGAGCAGCACGAGTCGGATGCCTGTGTCGGTGCAGCGGCGCACGGCGTGTGCGGTGAGGTCCACGAGCCGGGCGACGTCGGTGCGTGGGCGCAGCATGTCGTTGCCGCCGCCGTTGAGGGTCAGGAGGGTGGGTGCGGGGTCGAGCGAGAGCGCGGCGTCGAGTTGGTCGGTCACGATGGGCTCGAGCAGGCGCCCGCGGATCGCCAGGTTCGCGTACCGCACGCCGTTGCTGCGGGTCGCCGCGAGGCCGGCTGCCACCCGGTCCGCCCACCCTCGGGACGATCCGTCGGGCAGTTCGTCGCCGACTCCCTCGGTGAAGCTGTCGCCGATCGCCACGTATCTCACGACGACATCCTCCTTCCACCGGCTCGCGGAGCCCGCATCCCCCTCCACCCGGCCGGGCGGTACTGCGAGGCGAGTGCGCCGACGAGCAGTCCGCCGCCCATGGCGGGCGGGGTGATCTTGTCGGTGCAGCACGGCACAATGCGGGGCGAGTGGAGGGGGATGACGAGGCGATGACTGCACAGGGTGCGCTCACGGAGCAGGATGTGGTGGCCGTGCGCGGGGAAGCGGCAGTGGGCCGCCCGGTGACGGTCTGGTTCACCGCGGCCGCGGTCGGGGTTCCCGCCGGCGGGTCGGCCAAGGTGGTGGCGGTCGGCGACGTCGCCGAGGGGGACTTCATCCAGGTCCGGCCGGCGGGCTCGCGTGACACGATGTTCTGCTCGCCGAACGAGCTCACGCGAACCAAGCCTCCGCGCCGACGGGCTGCGCCGCGAACGGAGGAGGCAGGGAAGGCCGTCACGCCGCTGACCGCGCCGCCGACCACGCGACGACCTGCCTCGGTACCCGCACAGCCCGCGGACGAGGCGACCGGGTCCGTGGCTCCTCCGGCGCCGAGGAAACCGAAGGCGAAGGCCGCGGCGCCGGCCGAAAGCCCTGCCGCGTCCGCGGGCGCCGCCACGCGTCGGCCCGTCAGCACACGGCGACGGGCCGACCGCTCGGCCGCGATGACCGTCAGCCTGACCGCGAAGGCGGACGGTGAGTGGAGTGTCGAGGTGCTCGTCGGCACGAAGCGGGTCGTGCCCTCCGTGCCGGTGCAGGCGGCCGACGTGGCCGCCGCCTCTCGGTCGCTGCCGCCCGCAGTCGCCGAGGTGATCACGTCGTCGTTGGAGGGTGCGCGTCAACGGCAACGCGAACGTGTCGAGCAGTTGCGCGCCGAGCTCGACGCCGCGCAGCGCGCGCTCGACCAACTCGACGTCTGACGGCCGTGGCCCGTATGCCGACGGGCCACGACGCGGCGGCGGTGAATGACGGATGGCGGCCACGGCGGTCGCTGTGGGCCCCCGTCCTGGCCAACCTGCTGCTCGGCGTGCCCGCGCTCGCCCCGTTGTACAGCGCCCAATGGCTGCTCACCGAACACCTGCCGATGGACTGCCGCAGTCCCGCCGCGATCGTGGGGTCGACGAACTGCGACCACCGCACGCTCGACCACGCCGGTCCGAGGACGGTGATCCTGCTGTTGACCGGCGCCTTCGTCCTGGCACTGGCGGTGGTGGTCGACATTGCACTGGCGGCGTACGCCGACTGTTCGAGATCCACCCCAGCACCGACAGGGCGATTCGCGCCATGAGCCGGCGGCCGTGACCACGCCAGACCGTTGCCCGGATGCGACGTCGGTGGGAGCACTGACTACGGATGCAGGCCCGCGACGGCGTGCAGTGCCTCTGCGGATCTGGGGTCTTCCGGGCTGAGCCCGGTGAGTTCGCGGACGCGGTAGAGGCGATACCGCATCGTGCTGCGGTGGACACCGAGAGCGGCCGCGGACCGGGTGAGGTCGCAGCCGAGTTCGCGATACCCCCACAGGGCGCGCACCAGCAGCGCCACGCGCTCGTCCGCCGGGCTCGGGCATCCGAGCCAGGTGCGGCACATCGGCAACCGGGGGACCGCGACCCGAGCGGGACTCGCACCCCTGCACGCCGGTCAGGGGCCGCGGCACGTACAGGCCCTGGCCCAGGTCACCTCGCGGCCCAGGCCCGGTCGGCCGTGAACCCGACCGACATCGACACCGGCTGCCCCAGCTCCGCCAGCCGCTCCTGCAGCGACGCGCGGACGGCGTCGAACCCGCGCACCGTCTGCACGGCCGAGGTGTCGGCCACCACGAAGTCGATCTCCACGTCCAGCCGGCCGCCCACCTTCGACGCCCGCACGAACGACTCGGTGAACGCGTGCTCGTCCTCCACCGCACTCACGACGGCCTGGATCCGGCTCGACAGCTCAGGAGGCGGTGACATCGTCAGCACCTCGCGGAAGCCGCTCGCCACGAGCCGGGCCGGCACCGGCAGGAATGCCGCCGAGACCAGCACGACCATCGCCGGGTCGACGTAGCGGGCCAGGTCGGCCCGGCCCGCGGCGTCGAGCACGAACGCGAGCACGAAACCGGCGAGCACACCCATGCTCAGCAGGGTGTCTCCCGACCACTCCGCGGCCTCGGCGCGGACCAGGTCGGAGCCACCCGCGCGCCGCCGGCGCAGCACCACCGTCACGGCGGCACCGCCCAGCGTGGCGACCGCGCCGTAGATCACCGCCCAGCCGACCTCCACGTCCCGGCCACCGCCCAGGAGGTCAGCGACCCCGCCGGCGAGTGCGTAGACGCACAAGCCGCCGAGCGCAGCCGCCTTGACCACGACGATGAGCGGCTCCCACACCTCACGACCCCACGGATAGCGCTGGTCGGGCCCCTTCCGGGCGGTGCGCAGCGCCAGCACCGCGAGCAGCGAGAGGCCCACGCTCGCGAAGGAGTACAACCCGTCGAACACGATCAGCTGCGACCCGGTGACGAGCCCCCAGGCCAGCGCGAGCACCGCGAAGCCGGCCGAGGCCGCGACCGAGATCAGCAGGGCCCGCCGGTCGGAGCTCGCGGGCGTCACCGCCACTCCAACCACGCCGCGCCGGGATGGGCCCGGCCGAGCACCGTGTCGCTGCGAACCCCGTTCCGCACGCCGACTCGGCCGATCACCCCCCACACACCGCCGTCGCGGTTCTCACGCACCCGCGCGGCCGGTACATCGAGGCGCTGAACGGTGGCCCGCGCGTCGGGTCCCAGCGGCACGAGCGGGTCGACGGACACCCACTCCAGGTCACGCTCGCGGCCGATCTCCGCGATCAGGCCGTCGAACCGCTCCAGGTCGGGGGGCGGCAGGAAGACGTGCACGTAGGTGTCCACCAGGCACACCAGCGCTTCCGCCGGCAGCGAGGCGACGACGTCGGGCAGCACGTCGAGCAGGTTGCCCCGCACCGACCGGGCCGGCTCGGCCCGTGCGAGCGCCACGTCCAGCAGTGGCTCGTCCTCGGCGATCGTGGTGAACGTGGCGGCGGTGAGCCACCAGCTCTCCGGGGCGCCGGGTGGCGACCACGCGTCCGCGATCGCCCGAGCCTGGGCCGCCACCACCGACCGTCCGGTTCCCGTCATCTCCGGACCTCGGCGGTCGGGGAGCAGGTGTTAGCCGTGCGCGTGGTCAAGGACCCGCGAGGGCCAGATCTCGGCCGTCCGGCTGCCCCGGTCGGCTCCTGAACGTCCCGGGGCGGAGCGCGCAGACTGAGGTGATGACGACCGTGAGCGGCCCGAGATCTGCACGTCAACACGACGTGGCCGATGACGAGCCCGTCACGGTGGTCTTCAGTTGGCGTGCCAAGCCCGGCAAGGAGAACGAGTTCGCCGAGTGGGCCAAGGGCGTCACCTCGGCGGCAGCCCACTTCCCCGGAAATCTGGGTGCGACGGTCATCCACGAGCAGGACAGCCGCGACTTCCACCTCATCGTGCAGTTCGTCGACGGGGAGGCGCTGCAGCGCTGGCTGAACTCCCGGGAGCGGACCCGCTGGCATGAGAAGACCCGCGACATCGCCGAGGCACGCACGGCCGTGCAGCAACGGACGGGCCTGGAGACCTGGTTCTACGTTCCCGCCCATGCCGGGGAGGCGATCAAACCGCCGCCTCGCTGGAAGCAGTGGCTGGTCTCGCTGGTCGCGGTCTACCCGCTCGTGCTGCTGTTCCAGGCGTTCATCGTGCCCCGGGTCTCCGACTGGCCGCTCTGGGCGAAGGCGGCGATGTTCCCGCTGGTCATCCTGACCCTGATGACCTATGTGGTGATGCCGCTCGTCAGCCGGTTGCTGCGGCGCTGGCTCTACACACCCTCCTGAGCGCGTGGCCCGTCAGGACCTGCGCGAGGAACGGGACCGCTCGACGGCGCTGACACGGCTCCCGGACGATGCCACGCTCGTCAGGGGGTCAGGATCCAGCTGCACGGGCGCTTCGCGATCCTCGTCGACGGACGTCCGGTGGAGGACCTCCTGCCCGGCCGGCGCGGCCGGCAGCTCGTGGCCTACCTCGCCTACCACCGGCGCCCCGTGGAACGCGGCGTCCTCGCGGACACGCTCTGCCCGGGCACGCCCGCGATCGGGTTGACCGCGCTGCTGTCGAAGGTTCGTGCGGTCCTCGCGCCGGTCGAGATCATCGGCCGGCAGAGCCTCCAGCTCGTCCTGCCCGAGGGTGGGCTGGTCGACCCGGCTGCCGCATCGGCCCGGCAGGACTGGCCCGAGGCCTGGACCCACGCGCTGAGCACGTTGTTCGTGACCCAACGCCCGTTCCTGCCCGATCTCACCGATCCGTGGGTCGACGAGTGCCGCGAGGACGTGCGCCGGCTGCATCTGCGGGCCCTGGCCTGCTACGCGCAGGCCTGTCTCGGGCTGGCGACCGCGACCGAGCTGGCGAGCGCAGCGCGCGAGCTCGTCCGCTCCGAACCCCTGGACGAGAACGGGCACCGCCTGCTGATGCGGGCGCTCGCCGCGCGCGGCGACCGGGCCGAGGCGCTGCGCGAGTACGAGCGGCTGCGCCGGATGCTCCTCGACGAGCTCGGTGTCGGGCCGGGCCCCGCCACCCGGGCGTTGCACAAGGCGATCCTGCAGTAGCAGAGGAGTGGAGAGGGCAGCCTCCGGCGCAGCCTGCTGGGCCGCCCGGCCCCGTCGCCACGACAAGCATTCGGCAACCTCGCGGGCAGGTGCCCGCGGATACTCGAACTCCACCCGCCGGGGCGCGCGTCCCGGCCCTCGACGAGAAGTAGAACCGGAATGAACCAGGTCAGCTGCGAGTGTGGCTACTCGACCCGGTCCGAGAGCGAGGACCAGATCGTCAGCACCGTCCTGGAGCACGGTCGCCGTCGACGACCCCGACCTCGCGCCGTCGGTCACGCCCGACGTCGTCCGAGGCTGGATCGAGGTCGTGCCCTGAGCCGGCCGCCCGGCCGCCCTCACGCAGGCGGTCCGCTGCCGCTCGGCGCAGCGGCCGGCGGCGAGGTGTCGCACCGCGGCCATCGGGTACTCGAACAGGGCCTCTGCGGCGTGGCTGTTCGCAGCGCGCCGCGCGGATTGTGCGTCCGCTCCCCGGTCGCAGGCCGACCGTGGAGTCGGCCGGGCACGGCCGGGGCCCGGCCTGAGGCCGGGTCCCGGTTCGCCCGGCCGCCGCAACGCGTTCGTCGTGGCAGGCTCCCGTCTCCGCGGTCACCGTGCGCCGGTCGACAGCAGGGGCCGCCGGGCCTGATGACGGACCTGCCGATGGTCTGAGTGGCGGGCTCCTCTGGGCGTCGCTTCCCGAGCGATGGGTCCATCTGGTGCTGTACCGCATCCCGTCATCGGGAGGACGATTGGCCGCGCACCATCGTCGGGGGGACGGGGAGTCCGATGGTTCATTCGTCGCGTCATGTCGCTCATCGCCTGTTGAGGGCGATGGTGATCATCGTCAGCGTCCTCGGCGGCTGTGCATGCGGTTCGTCCGCCGATGCCGCGGTGACCCCACCGGCGCAGGCGAGTCCCGCGCCGGCGGTGGCGGCACCGAGCGTCGACGTCGGCCAGCTGGTCATCCAGGCCGGTGACATCCCACTTTCCGGCTTCTCCCGGCAATCCCTCCAGCCTGTCACCGAGGGCCCGGTCACGGGAGTCGTGGCGGTGTTCGGCACCGCGGACGGCACACGGCTGCTCGGCGAGACGATCGTCCTTCTGCCGGACGCCGCAGCGGCTCGGACGGCCTTGCAGGGTGTCGTGTCGACGACCGAGAGCCAGCGCCCGGGCTCGACCACGGCGACGGTGCCGGTGGGTGATCGCGGTGTGATCATCACCGGCTACCGGGTGGACGGGACGGCGTCGACGATGCTGCTGTTGAGCCAGGGTGCGGCGTCGGTGGCGATGGACTTCCGCAGCCCCGAAGCGGACCCGGTACCCGCGGACGTGGTGACGGCCGTGGGGGTCAAGCAGGCCGAGCTGCTCAAGGCGAAGCTGGGTTGACGGTTCGTGCTGGGCGTCATCCTCATCGCGCGCGGTGCGCAGAAGCCTGCTCGTCGTCGACCGCGCCCTCGGGGCGCGGCGGCCCACAGCCGTGACCGGCTGGCCGTCCCGGGGCGAAGAAGGCCGTCCCAGCGAGGTCGAAACCAGATTTTGCCTCTGCCTTGCCTCGGATTTTCCTTCGCCTGATGCCCGCTCAGTACGATGAATTCGGATACCGCGGCCGTCATCACGGGTGTGCACCGGCGATTGCGAGGTTGATTGCGCATGGCGCTATTCGAACGTTTGATGTCCGCACCTCGCCCTTCGGCGCGAGAGTCGAGCGAGCCGGGATCTCGACAGCCACTCTCCGTGATCCGCCGCCTGCTCGCCGATGATCCCGTTCTCAAGGGGCTCGGGATGAGCCGAGGACGCGTTCTCGTGGCTACGGGAGGAATGCCGATCCCGGACGACGGAGCGTTTCTGGTGCTGGGCTGGGACGATGCCGTGCGTATCTCGAGTGCTGCGGTACACCAGACCCTGACGGTTTCGGTGCACGTCGCGCGTGCGGGCCTGGCGTGCCAGTCGATCGCGGACACACCCTCGGTTCTCCTCGACAGGGCGATGACCGTGCTGATCGGTCTGGCGATCGACGGGCCGAGACTGCTCGTCCGCATGACCGACCGGAGGTTCCTCTCCGAGGAGATCGACATGCGCCCGAAGATGGTGGAGATCGCGGTCTTCGATGTGCGTTCGTCCCGCGGCTCGACGACGTGCCGCGGCTACCCCCGTTCTGCGACGGACAACTGAACGTCCGGGTCCGGGACGTTCCGCCGATGGTCCTCGTCGGCGCCTGATCCCTGCTCCCACCGGGACGGGATGAACACGGTGAACACCGGTGGCGACGCCTGCGCGAGGACGAGACGACCGCCCTCCGCCTCGGCGAGACGACGGGCGAGAGCGAGACCGATGCCGTGTCTCGGTGCACCTTCCGGGCGGCTGCTGAACGCCGCCGGGAGAGTGTCCGGATCGAGCCCGGCGCCCTCGTCCGAGACATCCACCGCAATGGCTTCGCCCGCCTCCCGCACCGTGACCCGTACGGTGCCCGCCCCGTGCAGCTCGGCGTTGTCGAGCAGAACCGCCAGCACCTGCCTCATCGCAGCCGCTGACGCCTGCGGTGTCGGGAGCGCGGGAGCGACGACGAGTTCGAGTGCTCGCCCCGAGGCGGCCAGTCGTCGGGTCCACCCGTCCTCGATCTCGGCCGCGAGCGCATGGACGTCGGCGGGTGCGCCGTGTCTTCCCGCATGCTCCCGTGCCAGCAGGAGGAGCTCGTCGATGGTCTTCTCCAGCCGGTCGGTCACGTCGATGCTGTCGGCGACCGCGGAACGCCAGTCCGGCCTGGGCTGGTCGAGCGTCGACTCGAGCCGGAGGCGGAGCCCGGCGAGAGGCGTCCGGAGTTGGTGTGACGCATCCGCCGAGAACGCGCGCTCCCGCGCGAGGAGTGCGTCGAGCCGCGAAGCCGTGCTGTTGAGGGCATGACCGACCGAGTCGATCTCCGCGATCCCCGCGGCGGACGACTGCACGCTGAAGTCCCCGTCACCCAGTCTCTCCGCATCACGGGCGAGGTCGTTCAGCGGCCGGGCCAGGCGCGTCGCCTGGCGCCGTGCGAGCGCCCACACCACGGCCAGCACGAGTCCGGCGAGCCCCAGCATTCCCAGCCACACCGGCACGAGTCCCCGGTAGATCGACGCGAGCGGCGTGGCCGCTCTGACCACGCCGTTGATGTCGTGCTCGCCGTTGACCGGAACCGTCACGATCAGATCGCGGGAGGTCGTGGTCTGGGAGATCCGGCCGTTCAACGCCTGATTCACCTGTGCATCGCCCGAGCGCGGGCCGCGGCCGAGGATGCGCAGCCCGTTGTCGTCGTACAGGGCGAGTTCGGTGTCGTCGCGAGAGACGGGCAGGGCGTTCGGTATCTCGTCGTGCGCCATATCCGTGACGACCGATTGTGCCGTGAAGTCCGCGACACGCTGAAGTGCTACCCGCTGTTCGGTCACCGCGAACTGTGCGAGCCCGATCGCGAGCGGTACGCCGAACAGCCCGATGGCGAGTGCGGCCGCCGCCACGGCGAGGGCGACGATGCGGGTGCGCATGTCTCACTCACTCCCCGCCCTGTTCGTCCCGCTTCCGGCCGGAAGTTCCAATCGGTAGCCGTATCCGCGTAACGTCCTGATCATCGGTACGTGCGCAGAAGTGCCCCCGCTGCCTATCTTGCTGCGCAACGAGGCGACGTGGACGTCCAATGTCTTCGTCGACCCGATCCAGTTCTGGTCCCACACGTCGGCCATCAAGGTCTCCCGGCTCACGGCAGCGTCAGGTTCTCGGGCCAATCGGGCCAGCAGGTCGAATTCCTTGGTCCGGAGTGTCACCTCGGTACCCCGAATCGTGACCCGCCTGCTGCCCATGTCCAGAACGAGGTCCCCGAGGAACAGCGACTGCGACGCCGCCGGTGAACCCACGCGGCGGAGGTGCGCGCGGATTCGGGCGAGTAGCTCGCCGAGATGCACCGGTTTCGTCAGGTAGTCGTCCGCGCCGGCGTCGAGGCCCACGATGACGTCCATCTCGGCGCTGCGGGCGGTGAGCATGACGAGAACCGCAGCCGGCAGCTTCCGCCGCAGGCGACGACAGACCTCGATGCCGTCGAGATCCGGCAGACCCAGGTCGATCAGCACGAGGTCGAACTCGGTGGTGGCCGCCTTGGCCAGGGCGGTGCGCCCGTCGGTCACCCAGACGACGTCATAGCCGTGCGCTCGTAGGCTCGACTCGACGACTCCACCAATCGTCGCATCGTCCTCGACGATCAGGACAATCACCACTCCGGGATGCTACCCGGGCTCTTCATGATCTACGGGCTTTTTCGTTTCCACGGCAGAAGTCGAACGTGGCCCGTTCGGACGACGACCCATGCTCGTGGAAGACCTGCGCGACGACCGCTCGAGGGACGAAAGATCACATTCGGTTCATGGCCGATGTCGTCCGGGCCGGAAGCGACAGTTCGTCGGTGGTCGGACCGCGACGGAAAGGGCGATCTCGTGTCTCGGCGCAGGGTGCCGCCCGTCCGTGGCCTTCCGATCCTCCAGAGGGAAACCTCTCCTGGCGCTCGTCGGACCCCCGGTATTGGGGGTCTGCCTCCCCCCTCGACTCAGCTGCTGCGGAGCGCTGTGAAGACCGACTCTGGTGACATGCCGAAGCCTCGCGCAGGGGCGGCAGCCACGTGAACACCAGGAGCGTTCCATGAAGATCCTCACCCGGACGACGGCGCCCGGACGAGTAGCCTCCCCGCTGCGTTCCGATGGCCACCGGTTCCGCTTGCACGGACGAAGGCGCGCGGTCGCGGCACTGACGGCCGTTGCGGCGGTCACCGTCTCGCTCCTCGGCGCCACCGACGCCTTCGCCGTCACCGGGGTGGCGGAGAAGAATCCCGGGGGCTTGACGAAGGTCGGCCCGGTCAACAGCCAGAACGGCTTCCCGAGCTGGTACGAGGACAGCGCCGGGAAGCGGGTGGAGCTCTGCCTGGACAAGGACAACCCGCTCTGCGGCTTCCTGCCCGGCGACGTCCCCGACGAGACGCAGCCGATCGCGTTCCCGGGCAACTTCCCGGAGGAGGCCTTCTACGCATTGGCCGGCTCCACGCTGGACCTGCCCGGGGGCGGGCGGGCGACGCTCACGCTCGGCCTGGAGGCCGCGTTCGCCAACGCCGTGCAGGACGGCGACCAGGTCACGTTCGCCCGGCAGCGCATCTTCGTCAAGGGCGGTCCCGCGGACACCACGCTGACCTTCAAGCACCCCTACGGGACGATCACCATCGACACCGACAACACGGGGGCCGGCCGGCTCACCGAGGACATCTCGCCGGCTGCCGGGAACTTCGAGACGGCGCTGAAGGGCAACATCGGGCCCTTCCTCACCTGGGCCGCCGATGCTCCCGCGGGCTATCTGGGCAATCCCGACGTGGAGCACGCGGTCACGGGTAGCCCCCTGGGCGCCGACCGCAACAAGTTCTCGGTCACGAGCCCGGCCGGGCTCGACCTGGAGACGAACCTGTTCACCCTCCAGGGCAAGATCGCCTCGAACAGCGGTGCGAAGGCCGACGCCGCCGTCCTGAACGGCCGGTTCCTCAACGTCTTCGCGACCAGCGACGCGACCACGTCCGGCGCGCTCGAGGTCGTCGGCGACGGCGCCGTCGCGACCACTCCGATGCTCACCGAAACCGGGTCGAGGCGGTTCTACGCCCGCATCGACGTCGGCACCGGGGCGGCTCCGGCCAAGGTGACGGTGCGCAACGTCGGTGACGACCCGGTGAGCACGAGCGTCGTGGACGTCACGAAGCCCAGCGGCATCACCGTCAACGAGGCCGGCTACAACGGCACCGCCCTGCACGTCAAGGCCACCTCCACCACACCGGAGGTGCTGACGCTCGACGGGTTCAAGAATGCCGACGGCAGCCCCGTCGTCCTGGCCGCGGACACGGGCGTCGTGGACGTCACGACCCCTGCTCCGCCGGTGACGGTGAAGGTGACCTCCCCGAGCGGGAGCGCCACCTCCCCGGTGTCGATCACCGGTGGCGACGTGACGCCGCCCGGGCTGCCGCCGAACGACAATCCCGCTCCGGATCCCGGCCCGGTCTGCGACCCGGCCCCGTGCGCCGCGGACGGGTCCGTCCCGGAGGCCAACGTCCCGGGGGCCAAGGCCGTCGCCACGCCGACCGCGGCGATCCGCGGAGCCACGGTCGCCCTGGACGGCAGTCAGTCGACCAACTCCACGACGTTCGAGTGGACGCAGGTCAGCGGCAGCAAGGTGACCTTCTCCGACCCGAAGATCGCGAAGCCGACCGTGAAGGTGGAGTTCGCCGCGGCCGTCGGCGACACCGCTCCGCGGACCGAGCCGACGGGGCCGGCGGTCGTCCGCCTCACGACCACCAACGCCGGTAGCGCACCGTCGACCGCCGACGTGACGATCGACGTCCCGCAGGACACCGTCGCCGTCACCGCCGCCAGGCACCGGGTGGGCACCGAGCTCCGGGTCGACGGGACGTCCACGATCGCGGGCAACACCGCGATCCTCACCCCGCAGACGGTCGTCGTGGTCTACTCCCGGCCCAACGCGACCGCACCGTGGACGAAGGTGGGCATCTCGCCGGTCGACACGACCGGGGCCTGGTCCGTCCGCCCCAAGCCCGGCCCGGCCGCTCAGCAGAACCAGTACCTGGTTCAGTCCTCGCGCGGTGGGACGGCGACCGGGACGCTGGCCACTCGGTAGTCCGCACCGGCACGACGGGCCCGTCGCACCCCGGCGACGGGCCCTTCGCCTGCGCCTGGTGACGCCGGGGCGGGAGCCGGTGGTGCCGGGACCGCCGCGGGGGCAGCCGGAGGGCGCCGGGTCAGAGCATCGCGTCGATCTCGGCGCGGTGGTAGCCCAGCGGCGTCGTCGGGAAGCCGAACTCGTCCTTGTGCAGGGTCGGGGACCCGCACCAGCCGCAGTGGCCCGACGCGTCCAGCACCGCCCGGCCCTCGAGCTCCCTGCGCCGGTCACCGGACGGACCGGCCACCGCCTGCGGCGAGCTGGTCGGCACCGCGGGCTTCCGGTTGCGGCCGGACACCTGCTTGTACAGCCACCAGCCGCCGACGGGGACCGCCACGATCACCGCGGCGACCAGCACCCACTGCACGAGACCGACCACGATGCCGACCGCGATCCCCGCCAGCACGAGGATTCCGACGATCTGCGCGACCCGCAGCACGACCTTCGACATGATCGGTGTCCTCTCGCGTGTCCGGGTCCCGGCGCCGACCGAGGCTACTCGGATCCCGGCGCCGGGGACCCGCCGTTCGGCGCTGGTCGGCCCGCTTCGCCCGAGCTGGTCCGGGTGGCAGCCGGGTCGGATGTGCCCCGAACAGGGGACCTGGGTCCCTTGGCCTTCGGCGGAGCGTGCTGCACCGTGGCCCGATGCGTCTCGCGCCTCCCAGCTCGTCCCGCCGGCCGGCCGGCTCCGCCGCGGGCCGGGGTGCACCGGGCGCCCTGGCGGTGCTCGCCGCCGCGCTCCTGGCCGCGGGGTGCACGTCCGCCGCTCCGGCGACGACACCCTCCGCTCCGGCCGACGCCGCGGCGGACGTGGCCGTCCCGGATGCGTTCACCGCGGTCGTGGTGCGGCCGCTGGGGGCGCCGACGTTCCCGTTCCTCGGCTCCGACGGCAAGTACCACATCGTCTACGACCTGGAGCTCACCAACGCCGCGGCCATCCCGGCCACGATCGACAAGATCGACGTCGTGGACGCCACGAGACCGGACACCGCCATCGCGTCCTATGCCGGGACGACGCTGGTCGCACCCGGCTGCCCGGCCGGGGACTGCAACCGGCTCCGACGGGTGCCCTCGTCGATCGCGGCCGACAACGTGATCCCCGCGCAGGAGTCGCGCGCGATGCTCGTCGACTTCATGCTCGACTCCGCGGAACAGGCACCCGAGACGGTTCTGCACCATCTGTACGCCCACGCGGCCGTCAACCCGGGCTCGAAGGAGCCGGCCGCCACGGACTACCTCGCCGCCCCGTTCGCCGTCTCCGCCGGCGCTCCGCGGGTGATCGGCCCCCCGGTCAAGGGCGACCGCTGGATCGCGGCCAACGGATGCTGCCTGCCCGGGTTCCCCCACCGGACGTCGCTGGCCACGTTCAACGGGATGCTCGTCAACGGTCAGCGGTTCGCCATCGACTGGAAGCAGACCGACGAGAGCGGCGCGTTCTACCAGGGCGACCGGACGAAGAACGAGAGCTACGTGGACTACGGCTCACCGATCTACGCCGTCGCCGACGGGACGATCACCTCGACCGTCGACAAGCTCGACGCGAACGCGCCGGGCGTCCTGCCCGCCGCCGACCCCGTGCTCGGGCCCCAGATCACGGTCGAGACGGTCGACGGCAACCACGTCGTGCAGGACATCGGTGGCGGCCTGTACGCCTTCTACGCCCATCTGCAGAAGGGCTCGTTGCTGGTCAAACCGGGTGATGCGGTGAAGAAGGGCCAGGTGATCGCGAAGCTGGGCAACACCGGCAACGCGAACGCCTCGCACATGCACTTCCACCTGATGAACGGCCCGTCCGTGCTCGGCAGCGACGGGGTCCCCTACGTCGTCGACGGCTTCACCTACGAGGGACAGGTTCCGGCCCAGGCCTTCCTCGACGCCGACGACTACCTCAGCGGGAACTTCCTCCAGGGGCGGCTGCCGACGCCGCAGCCACGCACGAACGAACTGCCGCTGTTCGGCGCGATCGTCGACTTCCCCGGCTGATCTGTCGCCCGTCCGGTCCCTTCGTCCCGGCCACGGTTCCTGACACTGTGGACGGCACGAGGGCCAGGGGGTGATCGGCCGTGGCACAGTCGCTACGCCTCGCGCTGGTGGTGCTGGGCGCCGTGGCGCTGGCGCTGGGCGCGATCGAGATCGCCGTCTTCGCCGAGGACCCCGGTGGCCCGGTGTGGGCGCTGGTCGCGGTCGGCTGGGTCTACGTGGCGGCCGGGCTCGTCGCCTGGTCGCGGCGGCCGAGCAACCGGATCGGGGCCCTCCTCGTCGGCGGCGGTTTCGCGTGGCTGGCCGCGAGCCTCGGCAACACGTCCGCCCCGGTCCTGGCGGCGTGCGGTGCGGTCCTGGCGACCGCCCCGCTGGCGGTGGTGGTACACCTCCTGCACGCCTTCCCCTCGGGCCGGCTGTCCACGACGGCCTCCCGGACGATCGTCGGCGTCGGCTGGTTCGTCGCGCTGGTCCTGCAGGCGCCGCTCTACCTGTTCACCACCCGGTACGCGCCGAACGACCTGCTGACCCTCGTCGAACGGCCCGACCTCGCCGCCGCCGGAACGACGGTGCAGCAATGGGCCGGCGCCGTCGTCATGGTCACCACCACCGTGGCCCTGGCCGGTCGGCTCCGGCGGGCCGACGCGGTGCGGCAGCGCGTGCTGGCGCCGCTGTTCTCCTACGGGATCCTCGCCGTGCTGTTCATCCCGATCAGCAGCACGCTGCTGACGCCGTGGCTCGGCCTGGTCCCGGCCACGCGCGCGGTCCTGCAGCTGATCGTGCTGGCGGGCGTCCCGGTCGCCTTCGCCCTCGGGATGCTGCGCGGCGGGTTCGCCCGGACCGGCGAGCTCGAGGAGCTCGGGGCCTGGCTGGGGACGACCGGCGCCCATCGCGCCGACCTCGCGGCGGCGCTAGCCCGGACGCTGGGCGACGGCTCGCTGCGGCTCGTCTTCTGGGGCGGGGACCGGTACCTCGACGCCCAGGGTGCACCGGCCCCGCTGCCGGCCGCCGGTTCCGGGCAGGCGACGGTCGAGATCGAGCTGGCCGGCCGGCGCGTCGGGGCCATCGTCTACGACGCCATGCTCATCGCGGACGAGGACCTGGTCCGGACGGCGGGCCGGGTCGTCGCCCTCGCGGTGGACCACGAACGGCTGACCGCGCAGCTGCGCGCGAGCGAGGACGAGCTGAGGTTGTCCCGCTCCCGGATCGTCGAGGCGGGGGACCGGGAACGCCGGCGGATCGCGCGGAACCTGCACGACGGCCTGCAGGTGCGGCTCGTCCTGCTGGCGATGGACGCCCAGCAGGTCGCCAAGGACCCGGCCGCTCCGGCCGCGACACAGCTCGCGGCCACCACGTTGCGGACGGGGATCGACGACGCCGCCGCCGAGCTGAGGGCCCTGGTGCACGCCGTGATGCCGGCACCGCTGATCGAGCGCGGGCTGTCCGCCGCCACGGAGGACCTCGTGGACCGCGTGACGATGCCGACCCGGCTCCAGCTCGACGTCGTCGACGGCGTGCTCCCGGCTGCGGTGGAGAGCACCGCGTACTTCGTCGTCGCCGAGGGCCTGGCGAACGCGCTCAAGTACGCGGGCGCCCGGGAACTGGCGGTCCGGCTCTCGCATGCCGACGGATGGCTCGTCGTCGAGGTGCACGACGACGGCGTCGGGGGCGCCGTCGTGGGCGGAGGCCCGGGTGGCGGCGGGTCCGGCCTTCGCGGCCTCGCCGACCGGGTAGACACCCTCGGCGGCCGCATGCGCGTCGTCAGCCCGCCCGGGCGCGGCACCCGGCTCGTCGCGGAGCTGCCGTGCGGATCGTGATCGGTGAGGACGAGGCGCTCCTGCGCCACGGGCTCACCCATGTCCTGGAGCACGCCGGTCACGACGTGGTCGGCTCGGCGGCGGATGCCGAGGACCTGATCCGGCTGACGGCGGAGCACGGGCCCGATCTCGTCGTCACCGATATCCGGATGCCGCCCGGGCACACGGACGAGGGGCTCGTCGCGGCGCTCCGCATTCGCCGGGAGCGACCGGGGACGGCCGTCGTGGTGCTCTCCCAGCACGTGCAGCGCCGGTACGCCTCCGAGCTGCTGGCCGAACAGCCGTCCGGCCTCGGCTACCTGCTCAAGCAGCGGATCGCGGACATCCCGACCTTCTGTGCGGACCTCGAGCGGGTGCGCGCCGGGGGGACCGTGCTCGATCCCGAGGTCGTGGCGCTGATGGTGGCCCGCGCCCGGCGCGACGACGACGCGCTCGACCGCCTCACCACGCGCCAGGCCGAGGTCCTCGCGGGCATGGCGCAGGGCCGCACGAACGGCGCGATCGCGCGCCAGCTCTCGATCACCGAGAAGGCCGTCGTCGCGCACGCCTCCCACGTCTACGACCAGCTGGGCCTGGTTCCGAGCGAGGACGACCACCGCCGGGTGCTGGCGGTGATCCGCTACCTCGCGCGCTAGTGGACTGACAAGGATCGGTCGCGGCGACCAGCCTTGTGAACGGCTGATCACCGCGATCGCGTGTCGCCGGCTCCGGGCCGTCGAGCAGGGCGCCGGCGATGCTTCCTTCCGTGGAGGTCGAGCGGGATGCCCGGTGGAGCCGTCCGCCACCTGTGGCCGGGCGGCCCACCGTCATCCCGGTTCGTGCACGGCGCCGGTCACGCCACCGGGCTGGCCTCCACCTGCGGAGCGACGAGCTTCCCCGCGAGGACGCTGCTGACGTAGCCGAAGGCAGCGCCCACCAGGAAGGACACGAGCATGACCGTGAACGGGCCGGTCGGCAGCGAGAAGTCCGTCCCGGAGGCGGACGTGAGCAGTCCGAACATCACCGTGGTCGCGAAGCCGAGGACGGACCCGGGGACGAATCCGAGGGCCGGGATCAGCGCGCCGAGGATGAACACGGCCGTCAGGCCACCGACGATGACGCCGATGAGCAGCGGGTTGGTCGCGTAGCCCAGCAGGATCAGCGTGATCGTGCCGCACACGATGCCCCACACGTTGGTCGGCACCGACCTGGCGAGGGCCGCCTTGTCACCGCCCGCGGCGAAGTAGCTCGCGGCGCCGAGGAACGTCGCCGGGACCATCAGACCGAGGCTCCCCAGCGGGCCCACGTACAGGTAGGTGATGACCGCGCCGATGACGCCGATCACCAGTGCCGATGCAACAGGCAGCTTCATCCGGTTCACTCCTCGATCTCGTGCGGTGCCCTCGAAGCGGGCACGGCAGGTGGCCGAACGGTCGAAGCGTGGTGGAGTGCGGCGCCGTGCGGCAACGGACCAGGGCCACCCGTGACGGCATGTTTTCCGGTGGCAACCGTTCGGAAACGAGTTCCCTCGGAAGGGGAAGCCGGGCGCGGACGGCGGTGACGTGATCGTCACGGCGACGTCATCACAGTTGGTCCGCGGCAGGCGGAGAGCCGCCGAATGCGACAGGACGCTGCACCTTTCGGCGGCTGGATGACCGGCGCCGGATGCAGGCGGCGGCGCCCTCAGGAGGAGGGCCCGAACCGGCCCCAGCCGTGCCAGTTCTCGATCTCCAACCAGCCGGTCACCCGTGGCCGGTCGCGGACCCCGTACACGTGGCCGGTGTACTGCTGCGCGATCCGGTCGATCACCACCAGGTCCGGGTCGTCGAGCAGGGTCATCTTGCCGCGGACGCTGACGTGGGTGCCCCAGTCGTCGGCGTCGAGCACGGTCAGCGAGACGCGCGGGTCGTTGCGGATGTGGGCGAGCCGGGCCCGGTTGCCGTCCATGTTCACGACGATCTTCTCGGACGGCTCGTCCCAGAGGTACCAGGTGGCGACGGTGACGGGCGCGCCGTCGGGGCGCACCGTACCCATCACCGCGGGATTGGGCTGCTTGAGCATCTCCACGATGGTGGGCGGCAACGGTGGCGGTGGCATGGCCCCATCCTGCGGGCGGTCCGTGTCGGCGGCATGGCCACCGCGAGGCCAACGCCCGGACGGCGCCCCGGCCCGGTGGGCCGGGGCGCCGTCCGGGGCCCTGCCTCAGGAGCGGCTGCCGATCCCCTTCTTGAGTGCCCTGCAGGCCGCGTAGACGAGGCCGCCGGCCAGGATCCACGGGCCCCCGACGATGATCGGGTCGAGCGGCTGGTGGTTCAGGTCCGCGCGTTTCTGGCCGAGCCGGGAGGCGATGCCGTGGTGGGAGAACTCGCTCAGCACGCCGGTCTCGGTGATGGGGTTGTCCGGATGCAGGGTCAGGAACGATTTGAGGTGGTTCTCCACCGCGTCGACCCGATCGCCCGCCATCAGGAGCAGCCAGTGCGCGGCGCGCCCCTCGCTGTACCGGTAGGCGAACTTGCGGATCGCGCCGGAGAGCCCCCGCGGCGGACAGGCCGTGCCGAAGACGGGCGTCAGGAACTTGTGCTCGGGCGACCTCTCGCGGGGCCACTTCTCCGGCTGCCGCTCCGGGAACTCCCAGTGCGCACCGGTCAGGTCCTCCTGGTACTGCAGCTTCGGCACGGACGGCCGGTTCTTCGGGTCCAGGTCCACGCCCCATCCGGGGATGCGGGCGCGCAACTGGTCGCTCGACTCCGAGATCGGTGGCCTCTGCGACGTGTAGGTCATGGCGGGTCTCCTCTTCTCTCAGCCGGCGGTCGGGACCACGAGCGGTTTGATGCAGCCGTCCAGCTTCGCCGAGAAGATGTGGTAGCCCTCGGAGATGTGCTCGAGCGGGATCCGGTGGGTCACGATCTCGCTCGGCTTGATGTAGCCGTTGCGGATGTGCTCGAACAGCCGCGGCCACTGCCGTTTCACCGGGCACTGGTTCATCCGCAGGGTCAGCCCCTTGTTCATGGCGTCCCCGAACTTGATCGCGCTGAAGATCGGGCCGTACGCGCCCATCACGGAGATGGTCGCGCCCTTGCGCACGGAGTCGATGGCCCAGTTCAGCGCCACCGGTGAACCGCCCTGCATCTTCAACTTGGCGGAGGTGACGTGCTGGGTGAAGTTGCCGTCGGCCTCGGCGCCGACCGCGTCGATGGCCACGTCGGCACCGAGGAAGTCGGTGAGCTTCTTCAGGTGCACCACGATGTCGTCGTACTCGGTGAAGTTGTACGTCTCGGCCTGGGCGAACGTGCGCGCCTTCTCCAGCCGGTACTCGATGTGGTCGATGACGACGACCCGGCCCGCGCCCATCAACCACGCGCACTTGGCGGCGTAGAGCCCCACCGGACCGGCACCGAACACCACCACCACGTCGCCCTCGACGATGTCGCCGAGCTGCGCACCGAAGTACCCGGTGGCGAGCGCGTCGGTGCAGAGGACCGCGTCCTCGTCCTCCATCCAGTCCGGAATACGGCTCGGGCCGACGTCGGCGAACGGCACCCGTACGAACTCGGCCTGGGCGCCGTCGTAGCCGCCGCAGGTGTGCGAGTAGCCGTAGATGCCGCCGACGGCCGTGGCGTTGGGATTCACGTTGTGGCAGTTGGAGTACAGGCCCCGCGCGCAGTACCAGCAGGTCCCGCAGAAGATGTTGAAGGGCACCATCACCCGGTCGCCGCGCTGCAGGTTCTGCACGGACGGGCCCACCTCCTCGACCACGCCGATGAACTCGTGACCGAAGGTCATACCGACCCGGGTGTCCGGCAGCATCCCGTGGTAGAGATGCAGGTCCGAACCGCAGATCGCCGCGAGCTGAACGCGCACGATCGCGTCGTTCGGGTGCTCGATCGCCGGGACGTCCTTCTCCTCGGCCCGGATCTTGTACGGCCCCCGGTAGACCATCGCTCGCATCGTGCCTCCTCGATCCGTGCTCGTCGGACTGGCTGGGCCACTCGACGTCGCCCGTTCAGGCGAGGCGACGCACCGCCGTGGTCGTGTAGCCCGAAACGCTCGGTCTAACCCTGCGCGCGCCTTCGGGCCGCCCGGAATCGATCAAGCACGAACCCGGGCGGTATGCGCGGCCCTACGGTTGCCAAGGCGGGGGGTCCTCGCGCCGGGTCTGTCGGGCACGCCGTGGCCGGGCCGCCGCCGCGCACCGTGGGCAGACGCGTCTGACGGCGTCGGCGTGCCGCCCGGACTCCGGCTGCACATCCACCCAGTCGACGTGCGGGTACCGGTCCAGCCGGGACCGGCTCAGCGCCAGTCCGCACAGGGTCTGGTTCGTGCCCGGCTCCCATGCGTGGACCTCCCCGCCGGGACGGCGGACGCCGTCCGGGTCGACCCAACGGCTGGACGCCGCGACCGCGTAGACCATCTGGGGGCTCCCCTTCCGTCAGCGGTGGACAGCGGCGGCGGCTGCGCGGGCCGGCTCGAACCCGCCGGGCACCGGCGGGACCGGATGGCGAAGGGCCTCGGCCAGCTCGCGCACGATCGCGTCCGCGGAGTCGCGGAAGAGGATCTCCGTCCGGAGCCGGACGGGTGGCGTCAGCGCACACAGCGCCAGGCCCTCGGCCCGCCCGCGTCCCGGATCGACCACCAGCCCGAGTCCCTGGCGGTTGAGGACCTGCCGTCGGAGCTCGCCGGTGGGCCGCCCTGTCGGGTCGGTGACGCAGACGGTGTCCAGATCGGAGCCGGTTCGGTGCAGCGCCCGGTGCAGGGGAGGGGTGGTGAGAATCCGGTGCCCGGCGAGGCTCGCCCGCGGGCAGCCGCCCGGCCGGTCGAGCGGGTGCCCGGGCGGGACCGCCAGCAGCAGGCCGACCGTCCCGAGCGGGCTGCGCTCGAGCCCGTCGACGTCCGCTCCCGCCCAGACGACGGCGGCGTCGGCCCGTTCCTGGGCCACCGCGGCGACCGCATCGGACTCCGGCGCCTCGGCCCCGTCGACCACCAACCCGGTCCGCTCGCGCAGGAGGACGAGCGCGGGCGCGAGGACGGCCGGCAACCCGGTGCCGAGCCGCACTGTGACCAGCGGGAGTGGCGGCTGGGTGTCCCGCACCGCGTCGCGGGTCCGTTCGGCCCGGGCGAGCAGTATCCGCGCGTGCACGAGCAGGATCTGCCCCGCCGGGGTGAGGGAGGTGCCGTGCGGTCCCCGGTCGAACAGCGCCACCTGCAGGTCCCGTTCGAGCGTGCGCATCTGCTGTGAGAGCGACGACGTGGTCAGGTGCAGCGCGTGGGCGGCGCGCCCGAAGTGCTGCCGTTCGGCGGTGACGACGAAGGAGCGCAGCTGCCTCAGCTCCACGGCAGGCGCCTCACGCGACCCGGTCGGGCTTCCGGTGCCGGGTCTGTCGCCGCTGCAGCGCGGTGGTCCCGCCCCACACCCCCTCGTCGTCGCGGGCCATCGCCCATGCGAGGCACGGATTCACCACGGGGCACCGTGCGCAGACGGCGAGGGCCCGGGCCTCCTGCGCCTGCGCCGGCCGGGTGGTGCCCAGCGGGAAGAACAGGTCGGGGTCCTCGGTGCGGCAGGCCCCCCGCTCGCGCCAGTCCATGGGGCGGCTCCTTCGTCTCGATGAGGTCGCGGCTACCCGCCGCGCGATCGTCCACGCATCAGGACCGGAAGATGCGCCGTTCGGCCGCTTCGTACAGGCCCGTTCGACCAGCCCTCACGCAGCGCACCGCCGGGCCCGCGGGTCGGGGCGAAGTCGTCGAGGCCAGGAGGTTTAGAACCGTGCAGCACGGTCACGCCCCACGGTCACCTCCGAACGTCCGGGACAGCGGCCCGTCACCTCGGCGGCCGCCGGGTAGGGAGCAGGTTCGTGCGCATCGCCCTCGTCTCCTTCGACGCCGACCCGATCACCGTGTCCGACTCGCCGTGCGGGCCCGCGTCCTGTGTGGGAGACCTGGCCGTCGCCCTCACCGAGGCGGGCCACGGGGTGACGATCCTGGCCCGGCGGACGGCTCGCGACGTGCCGGAGGTCGCGACCCCGCGGCCCGGGCTGTGGATCCGGTATCTCGCCGCGGGGCCGGCCGAGCCGCTGGAGGGATCCAGGGCCGTCGCCGTGATGCCCCAGCTGGCTCAGCACCTCACGCAGCTCTGGCGGTCGGACGCGCCGGACGTCGTGCACTCCCACGGCTGGATGTCGGGGCTCGCCTCCGTCGCCGCGGTCCGGCAGCGGGGACTGCCGCTCGTCCAGACGTTCCTCGGGCTGGGCCGGCTCGAGCGCGAACAGGTGGGCCGGGCCGCCGCCACCCGCGGCCGGGTCTCCGCCGAACAGGTCATCGCGCTCCGGGCGGACCGGGTGCTCGCGGCGAGCGAGGCCGACGCGTTCGAGCTCGTCCGGATGGGGGTGCCGCGAGCGTTGGTGTCCGTGGTCCCCCGGGGCGTCGACGTCGACGCGTTCGACCCGGACGGCCCGGCCCTGCGCCGCCGCAGCCTCCGGCGCCGGCTGGTCACCGCGGGGTCCCTGCGCCGGGCCGGTGGCGTGGACGACGTGATCCGCGCGCTGCCCTCGGTGCCCGACGCCGAGCTGCTCGTCGCCGGCGGTCGCGCGGCCGCCGGGGGCGGGCCGGACCCCGACCTGGTCCGGCTGTACCACCTGGCACGCCGGGTCGGAGTGGGTACGCGGGTCCGGCTCCTGGGCCCGGTGCAGCGTTCGAGCATGCCCGCGCTGCTGCGCTCGGCGGACACGGTCGTCGACGCGCCGTGGTTCACCGCGTTCGGATCGGTGCTGTTGGAGGCCATGGCGTGCCGGCGTCCGGTGGTCGCGACGGCGGTCGGTGGGGTCCGCGACATCGTCGCCGACCAGATCACCGGGCTGCTGGTGCCGCCGCGGCGCCCGGACGAGCTGGCCCGGACCCTGCGTGCGGTGCTGACCGAGGCCACGATGCCCGAGGCCTACGGCATCGCCGGCCGGGACCGCATCCTGGCCCGCTACGCCTGGCCCCGGATCGCGGCGGCCGCGGCTGCCGCCTACTGCCAGGTGGTGGAGGGGCACGCGGAAGCGGCCGCCGGGAGCGGCCAGGCCATGGCCGGGCCCCGGAGCCCGTGACTCACGAGGGCCGGGGCATGGAGTCCTGGTAGAGCCGGGTGGCGTACTCCGGGCCGTAGTACCGGTCGAGCTCGGCGCGGGTCATGTCCGGGCGCTCCAGGGCGGCGGCGATCGCCGCGCGCGGGGGCAGCGCGTCGGGCTCCCACGTCTCGGGCTTCCACAGGTCGGAGCGCAGGAACGCCTTCGCGCAGTGGTAGAAGGCCTCCTTGACCTCGACCTCCAGCGCGAGCACCGGCCGGTGCCCCTTGACGACCATGGCGTCGAAGTACGGCGCGTCGCGGACGAGCCGGGCGGTGCCGTTGACGCGCAGGGTGTCGTTGCGGCCGGGCACCAGGAAGATCAGGCCCACGTGCGGGTTCGACAGGACGTTGCGGTAGCCGTCGACCCGGCGGTTGCCGGGGCGCTCCGGCACCGCCAGCGTGCGGTCGTCGAGGACCCGCACGAACCCGCGGGGGTCGCCCTTGGGCGAGACGTCGCAGCTGCCGTCGGCCGCGCTCGTCGAGATCATCAGGAACGGGGAGTGGGAGATCCACTGCACGTCCATGGGGTCGAGCCGGGGGCGTTGCTTCTCGGCGACCTGGGGGATCGGGATGCCCACGACCTCGACGAGCTCGTCCAGGGAGGTGATCTCAATGCGGTCCACGTGGTGGGACTCTATGGCTCCACGGCTGGTCCTGGTAGCCGTAGGACGAGAGCCGGCCGGCCGTTCGCCGACGTGATCACTCGGAAGGCCCTGGATAGTTCGTCGGATCGCGCCGGCCGTGCCTCGCGTCCGCCAGGTTCGGCAAGTTTTGATCTTCGCGGGGGCGGAGCGGTGCCGTCGGACCACTCGATCGCGGGCTTGTCCGGTGCTGCAGGTGTGGACGTCGTGGAGTTGCACGACCGGCGTCAACAAGGTCTCCGGTGTGGTCGAGGAGGTTGACCGGATCCACGTGAAGAGCGACTGGTGGAGTGGGGTAGTGCACGCGAGGACGCGGACGTCGAGAACTTGGTGAATCTCGCCAAGGGCGACTGGACGCAGATCGGATATCTCGGAGGAGAGGTCGGCGCAAGGATCGGCTCGGACGCGCCCCTCGAGGGCCGCCGGATTCCCGCAGTCGCTCTACCACGGGCACCCGGTCGGAGCGCTCCTCGTGTGGGAGACGGAAAGCAGCGGGTCAGGCGGTGCGGGGTGGTGCCTCCACTCAGGACAGAAGCAGTCCATGCTCGACGGCCAGCAGCGTGTCACCACGCTCTACGGGGTCGTTCGCGGCAAGGCGCCTTCGTTCTTCGAGGGTGACCCGAGCGTGTTCGACGGACTCAGGTTCAACGTCGAGCACGAGTCGTTCCAGTTCTGCGCGCCGGTCAAGATGAAGGACGACAGAGCCGGACCGTCCGTCCAGCTCCCGACCATCCCGTCACCGCTGGCGAGTGGTTGCCTCGGGTTCTGCTCGGCCTGCCGCCTGTCCAAGGCGAGGACGGTCGCGGTCCGCGATGGTTCGGGAGCGTCATGATTGATTCAACGACGCGAGATGGGGCACGCGACGACCGCCTCAGCCCGCGATCCTGATCCCCGCGACCAGGCTTTCGGCGACCTGCTCGCCGAGCTCCTCCGGCGTGTTCCGCCCGTCGGGCCGGTACCACTTGTAGGTCCAGTTCACCGCGCCGAGACACATGTTCACGTACACCCGTGGCGACATTCCCAGCTCGATCTCCGGGTACTGCGCCAGGTGCTCGGTCAGGGCGGCGATGAACAGGGCCTCGAACGCGTGGCGCCGGCGCAGCAGCTGCTCGGCCAGTTCCCCGGGCAGCTCGTGCTCCTCCTCGAAGCAGACTTTGAGCAGCGCCTGGTTGCGGCAGGTGTAGACGACGCGCGAGCGGATCAGCGCCCGGACCGCGTAGAACGGCGTGGGGGACGCGGCGACCACCTCCTCGGCGAGCCGCAGACTCTCGTCCAGGACGTCGGAGTAGATCCGGACGAGCAGCTCCTCCTTGCTCCGGAAGTAGTGGTAGAGCGTCGGCTTCGAGAGGCCGGCCGCCGCCGCGATCTCGTTCATGGACGAAGCGCGGAACCCCCGCCGGCTGAAGAGGTCCGCGGACAGCGCGAGCACGCGCTCCCGCTGCTGGTCCGCCCGGCTCGTCGCCGTCCCGGTCATGACGTGCACCCCTCACCTGCGGGCTTCACCCGCCACCTCACGGTAGCCGGGCCCCGCCTTGACACCGTCGGCGCCGATGGCTCTACTGAGTCGACCGTCCGGTCGGTCGAACGTAACGGGGGATCCGATGACCTGGGAGCTCGACGAGGAGCACACGGACTTCGCGGCGACGTGTCGCGTGTTCGTGGACCGGAAGGTGCGCCCGCTGGTGGACGAGGCGGAGGCGACCGGAACGTTCCCGCACGAGCTCTGGAAGGAGCTCGGGGCGGCGGGGCTGCTCGGTCTCGTCACGCCGTCGGAGCTCGGAGGTGCCGACGGGGATGCGCTCGCCGTCGCGCAGGCCGCCGAGGAGCTGGCCCGCGCCAGCGGCGGTATCGCCGTCACCGCCCTGGTCAGTGCCTACATGGCAGGCACCCACCTCGTCCGCAACGGCAGCTCGGCGCAGCAGGAGCGCTGGGTGACCGCGCTCGCCGCGGGCGAGGCGGTCGCGGCGATCGCCGTGACCGAGCCGGGTACCGGGTCCGACGTCGCGAACGTCTCCACCCGCGCCCGCCGCACCGACGACGGCTGGGTCATCGACGGCCGGAAGATGTTCATCACCAACGCGGGCCTGGCGGACGTGCTCGTCGTCGCCGCCCGGACCGGCGAGGCCGGACGCGGCGGGCTGACCCTGTTCCTCGTCGAACGAGGGACGCCGGGGCTGTCGTTCGGCGGCCCGCTGCGCAAGATGGGCTGGCACTCGTCGGACACCCGCGAGGTCGTCCTCGACGGCGTCGCGGTGTCCGCGGACGCCGTGGTCGGCGCCGAGGGGCGCGGCTTCTACCAGATCATGGAGGGGTTCGAGCTCGAGCGGATCGCGCTGGCCGGCATGGGAATCGGGCACGCCGCCGAGTGCCTGGACCTCGCCCGGGCGTACGCACGGGACCGCCAGGCGTTCGGCGCGCCGCTCACCCACCTGCAGACGATCCGGCACCGCCTCGCCGAGATGGAGATCGAGCTGGAGGCGGCCCGGCTGGTCACCTACCAGGCCGCCGCCCGGCTGGACTCCGGCCATCCCGAGGCCGCCCGCTCGGTCGCGCGGGCCAAGTACCTGGCCGCCGTGGCCGCCAACCGGGTCGTCGACGACGCGGTGCAGCTCTTCGGCGGCGCCGGCTTCGTCGAGGAGTCACCGGTCGCCCGGCACTACCGGGACGCCCGGATCCTGCGGATCGGCGGCGGGACGGACGAGATCCAGCTGGAGATCCTCACCCGCGGGTTGGCCTCGTGACGGCCACCGACCTCGAGATCCCCGACGCGGCGCCGGACGTCGACGAGGTCGCCCGTGCGCAGGAGACCGCCCGCCGCGGCGGCGATCCTGCCCGGTGGCCGGACAAGCTCCCGGTCCGGGACCGGCTCGCCGTCCTGTTCGACTCCGGGTCCTTCGTTGAGGACGGGCTGCTGGCCACCGCCGCGGACGGCGCCCTGCCCGCGGACGGGGTGATCACGGGTGTCGGCCGCGTCGAGGGCAGGCCCGTCGCGGTCATCGCCCACGACTTCACCGTGAAGGCCGGCTCCTGGGGCGAGCTGACCTGCGAGAAGCAGATCCGCATCCTCGAGCGGGCGGACCGGGACCTGCTGCCCGTCGTCTACCTCGTGGACTCCGCCGGCGGCCGGCTCACCGACCAGATGGGCTTCTTCCCGGGCCGGCGCGGGGCATCGGCGATCTTCCATCTCCAGGTGCGGTTGTCCGGGCGGGTCCCGCAGCTCTGCTGCCTGCACGGACCGTCGGCCGCGGGCGGCGCGTACATGCCCGCGTTCTGCGACTGGGTCGGGATGGTCGAGGGCAACGGGTCCATGTACCTCGCCAGCCCGCGGGTGGCCGAGAAGGTCACCGGCGAGCGCACCACGCTGGAGGAGATGGGCGGCGCGATGATGCACGCGACCGTCTCCGGCTGCGGCGACGAGGTGTTCGACGAGGACTGGCAGGCGGTCGCCGCCGCGCGCCTGCTGCTGTCCTACCTGCCCGACGACTTCCGCGGCACCTCCGCCCGGGCCGAACCCGCGGCACCGGAACGCGAGGACTGGGCGGACGTCGTCCCGGCCGATCCGAACGTCGGCTACGACGTGCGGGACGTCGTCGACCGGCTCGTCGACGCCGGAACGTTCTTCGAGATCAAGGCGCGGTGGGCGCAGGAGATGGTGGTCGGGCTCGCCCGCCTCGCCGGCCGGGTCGTCGGGATCGTCGCCAACCAACCGAGCGTGCGCAGCGGCGCGATCTTCGTCGACTCCGCGGACAAGGCGGCCCGCTTCATCTCGCTCTGCGACGCCTTCAACGTGCCCCTGGTGTTCCTGCAGGACGTCCCGGGGTTCATGGTCGGCGTCGAGGTCGAGCGGCAGGGGATCATCCGGCACGGCGCGAAGCTGATCGCGGCCATGTCGTCGGCCGAGGTGCCGAAGTACACCGTGGTGCTGCGCAAGGCCTACGCCGCCGGCTTCTACGCGATGTGCGCCCCCGGCTTCGAGCCGCGTGCCACGCTGGCGCTGCCGACCGCCACGATCGGCCCGATGTCGGCCGAGGCGTCGGTGAACGCGGTGTACGCGAACAAGATCGCGGCGATCGAGGACGAGGCGGAGCGGGCCGCGTTCGTGGCCGCCCGCACCGTCGAGCAGCGCGCCGACATCAACCTGCTGCGGATGGGCAGCGACCTGATCGTCGACGCCGTCGTGCAGCCCGACCGGCTGCGCGCGGAGCTGGCCGCGCGAATGGTCGACGCGGACCGCTGGACCCGCCAGCCCGGCCGTCGCCACCACCTGATCAGCCCGGTCTGACCGGACCGTCCGTGACGAAGCGGCCCGCCCGAGACTCAGGAGGACGACGATGTCCGACAGCCTCGCCCAGCTGATCGACACGCCGCTGCGGCCGTTGCGCCCGGAGTGGTCGGTGCCCGAACGGGTCGATGCCCTGCGCGCGGCCCGCGAGCTGGACCCGGACGACTACTGGACCTGGGTGGCGCGCCAACAGCGCTGGTCCACGCCGTGGCACACGGTGCGCACCGGTGAGCTGGCGGACGCGCGGTACTTCGACGGCGGCCGGCTCAACGTGGCGGACAACTGCCTGGACCGCTGGGCGGAGGACCCGGCGACCGCGGACCGGCCCGCGGTGATCTGGGAGGGCGAACCCGGCGACACCCGCACCTACAGCTACGCCGAGCTGTCCGCCGAGACGACCGCGGTGGCCGCCGGGCTGCTCGAGCTGGGCGTGCACAAGGGCGACGTGGTGGCGCTCTACCTGCCGAACCTGGTGGAGTCGTTCACCGCGATCCAGGCCTGCAACCGGATCGGCGCGATCTACACCGTGCTGTTCGCCGGCTTTGGTGAGGAGGCGGTGGCCGCGCGCCTGATCGCGTCCCGGGCGTCGGTGGTGGTCGTCGCCGACGCGGTCTACCGGCGGGCGAAACGCGTCGAGCTGCTGGCCACGCTGCGTGCCGCCCGCACCCGCACCCCGGACCTGCGCGCGACCGTCGTGGTGGATCGCACCGGCGACCTGGCCGCCGGCACCACCGCACTGCGCGACGGCGAGCACTCCTACGCCTCGGTGTGCGAGGCCGGCCGGGCCGGTACGCCGTGCGTGCCACT
>NZ_JAODNI010000170.1 GCF_025465255.1 Pseudonocardia sp. | reverse complement strand
GGCGGCGGAGCAGCCGGGCCGGGGCGATCGGCTGTGGCGGGCGGCCGCCGCGCTGGGCATCACGGAGTCTGCCGCGGCGCCTGCCGAGGCCGCGCGAATGGTGACCTTCTGGCCGGAGGTGCGATTCTCCCACCCGCTCGTCCGCTCGGCGGTCTACCACTCCGCGGCCCCGGGTCAGTGTCGAGAGGTCCACCGGGCCCTCGCTGCGGCCTGCGACCCGCGGCTCTACGCAGTTCCCCGGGCCTGGCATCTGGCGGCGGCAGCCGCTGGGCCCGACGAACAGGTCGCGGCCTACCTGGAGGCGGCAGCCGAACGGGACAGGGGCCGCGGTGGCTATGCCGCCGCGGCCGCACTCCTGGAACGTGCGGCGCTGCTGACCCCCGACAAGGAGCGGCAGGCCGAACGGCACCTGTCAGCAGCACAGGCCCACGTGTTCGCGGGGTCGGTCGACCGGGCCGAGGCCCTGCTGACCGAGGCCACCAGATGCCTGCGGGATCCGCGGTCGACCGCGCAGGCCACCCAACTGGACGGCAGGATCCGGTTCCACCGGGGACGCGTCGCCGAGGCCACCTACGCCCTGGCCTCTTCGGCACGACGATTGACGCCGCTCGACCCCCGCGCCGCACGGGACACCATGCTCTTTGCACTGGAGGCAGCCGTGTTCGCCGGGTGGGCCCCCAGCGCCCCCCTCCTGCAGGAGATCGCACGGACAGCGCGCGACCTTCCACCCACAGGGGATCCTCCCGAAGCGGCTCCCAATCTGCTTCTGCAGTGCTGCACCGCCCGAGTGACGGGTGGGTATGAGACCGCCGTGCCGGCGGTGCGCCGCACGATCCAGGCCTTCCTGGCGGATGACGTGGACCCCGACGTCGCTCTCCGACGACTGGGACTGACCACCATCTCGGCAATCGATCTGCTGGACGACGCAGCGGTGGATCAGCTGACCGCGCGCTGGATCGACCTTGCCCGCGAAAGCGGCGCGTTGGCCAAGCTGGCCCCCGCGCTCGCTTTTCGGAGCGTGTTCGTCGACGGGCCCGCCGGGCGGCTGGCGGCGGCACGGGCGGCCGAGTCCGAGGCGCACGAGCTGGCCGAGGTGACCCACAACCCCGGCGTCGTCCCTCCCACGGCTGCACACACGCTGCTCACGCTCGCCCTGAGCGGCCACGAGGCGGAGGCGCGGGCCACCGCGGCGGCGGTCGCCGAAGAGGCCCCGCGCAGGGGCGCCGTCGGGGAGATGGCCATGGCGGCGTCCTTCCTCGGTGTGCTGGAGATCAGCCTCGGCAACTACGGCGCCGCCGTCGAATGCCTGCATCTGGCATTCACCGATGACACACCGCTCGTCGGAACCCCGGCACTGCCCGACCTGGTCGAGGCGGGCGTCCGCGGCGGCCGGCGCGACCTGGCAGAACGCGCACTCCAGCGGTTGGCGGACCGCGCGACCGCCACCGGCACGCCCGTCGCCCTGGGGCTGCTCGCCCGCTGCCAGGCCCTGCTCGCCGACCAGGACGACGCCCGACAGATGTACGAGGAGGCGATCGAGCAGCTGGGGCGGGCGCGAACCCCTCTGCAGCTCGCCCGCGCCCACCTGCTCTACGGCGAGTGGTTACGCCGCCAACGCCGGCGGCGGGAGGCGCGCGACCAGTTGCGCATCGCGCGCGACATGTTCGACGCCATGGGTCTGCACCCCTTCGCCGAACGGGCGAGCGTCGAGCTGCGGGCCACCGGCGAGCCCGCCCGGAAACGGGAACTGGGGACCCCGGAGGAGCTCACCCCCCAGGAGGCGCAGATCGCCGCCCTGGTGAGCCGCGGAGAAGCGAACCGGAAGATCGCCGCCCAGCTGTTCCTTAGCCCAAGCACTGTGGAATACCACCTGCGCAAGGTCTTCCGTAAGGTCGGGGTGACCTCTCGCACCCAGCTCGCCCACCGCGTCATCCACCAGCGGGTCGGCGTCCCCCAACCGATCTCCGCCCCCGAGCGTCCACTCATCGACGGACCTCGCTGACCCTGCGCCCACCACCGAGCGTCGTTCGTCGGAGCCCGGAGCAGATCGGCCCGCAGCCATCTGGAATCGGCTCCCGCTCGGCCCCGTGGACTAAGGATTTCGGGGATTCCGCGGTGTCTGCCGCGCCCTAGCGTAGTCGGCATCCGGCGTCGTCGAGCGGCTGCGAGGGTCGAGTCCGTCGAGGTCTCGGGCTGAGCGGACACGACCTGCGGAAAGCCGCCGGCGAGGTCTTTGGTGACCGGTGCCTTCTCCGCGGAGACGACATGCGCCTCAGGGAGTCGAGCGAATCTCGATCGATCAGGAAGGCACCGAGGTCACGACATCTCTCGCGATCAACGCGAGGGGTCACAGGTCAGATACAGGAGAGGACGCAATGGTATCCACAAGCGACGAGAAATCCGGGCTGGGTCTCAGCGACGGGGTGGTCTCCGAGCTGGCCACCTTCTGGGAGGTCCTGCCCGGCCACGAGGACGAGCTGCGCGGGGCGACGGAGCGGTTCGCCAGCACGCTCAGTGCGGTGGACCGGGACAAGAACCTCCACACCGGCCTGCGGGACCAGCGCCACGTGATCTTCGACAACGGGACCCGGCTCATGTGGGCCACGACGTTCGAGAACGACTGGGACCCCTACTTCGACGACTTCGTCCAGATCGGCATCGAGCACTTCCTGGACTGGCTGGAGCACACCAGGCAGTGGACCCACGTCTCGGAATGGCTCAAGGAATCGGGCGGGAGGGCGAACTTCCGCCTGGACAACCCCGACCTCGAGGCGCAGATGAAGCGCAGCGTCCCCGGCCTCAAGGCGATCGTCCAGTCCGTGCAGAGCCCGGCGACCGGCTACTTCAACAACCTGCGCGAGTACACGATGCCGGAGATCGTCAAGGGCCAGCGCGTGAACGCGGCGTTCCAGCGGGTGCTGGACAACCCCGCTGCCGAAGAAGCGCTGGCACACCCGGTGCTGAAGCCGCTGCTGGACGAGGCCGCGGACTGAACGCGGCCGGGCCGCGGGGGACGCCGTCCCCGCGGCCCGCGGCACCCACCACCGCTTGACTGCCCGAGGGGAACACGATGACCACGCAGAACGACACCACGTTGGAGCTGGGCGACATCCAAGCCGCCGCCCTGATGCCCCGGCCGCACCCGTACGCCGGCTCGTACGTGGCCGTGCGCATCGATGACCGGCGGGCGGGACGGGAGCTGCTGCGGCGGCTGATCCCGCTGCTGGAACCGGTCTCCTCCTACGACCCCACCCGGCCGGTCTCGCTGGGGGTGGGACTGAGCTACGCCGGGCTCGAGGCGCTCGGCGTCCCGGAGCAGTCACTGGCTACCTTCCCGGCCGAGTTCCGGCAGGGCATGGCCGCGCGCGCGGACTACATCGGCGACGTCGGGCAGAACGCGCCCGAGCACTGGGAGGCGCCGCTGGGATCAAAGGACGTGCACCTGGTGGTGGCCGCGCTGGCCCAGGACACCTCCCTGATGCAGACCCTGGTCATGCTGGCCGAGCACGCCGTGCGCGACCTCGACGGCGTCACCGCGATCTGGTCGCTGGACGTGCACGTGCCCCCGGACGGACGAGAGCAGTTCGGCTTCAAGGACAGCATCAGCCAGCCAGCGGTCGAGGGAACCGGCATCCTCGGCAGCAATCCGCACGAGGCCCCGCTGAAGCCCGGCGAGTTCGTCCTGGGCTACGAGGACGAGAACGGCGACCTGCCCCCGATCCCGCAGCCGGACGCGCTGGGCCGCAACGGCACCTATGCGGTCTTCCGCAAGCTGCACCAGAACGTCGCCGCGTTCCGCCGGTACCTGCACGAGAACGCCGCAGGCCCGGCCGAGGAGGAGCTG
>NZ_JAODNI010000104.1 GCF_025465255.1 Pseudonocardia sp. | reverse complement strand
GACCCCGCCGCCCGTCGGTGCGACGGCGGGCCCCGGCAGCCCCGCGACCCCCACCGCCGCAGCGGCCACGAGTCCCACCGCACCGACGGCGAGCAGCAGCCGCCGCGTGGCGGCCGGGGTCCAGCGGTCCGTCCGGGCCCCCACCGACGCCCCGACGCCGTCGGGCACGTCGTCGTAGCGCAGCTCCGGGACGGCGTCGTCGGCCGGGCGCAGGTACAGGACCTCGCCGTCGAGGAGTTCGAGGACCTCGATCGGCGCGTCCTCGTCGAGCGGGGCGTCGCCGAGGCGCTGCAGAACCCAGCCGGTCCGCTCCCCCGCCGCGTCCCCGGCGAGCCGCCGGGCGAGCAGCGTCAGCAGGTCGCCCGGGGTGACCGAGACGGGCACCGCGAGGTCCGCGCGGCCGTCGGGGCCGCGCACGGTGATCCGGCAGAGATCGGCTCCGGCGGGCCCGCCCTCGGGAAGGGACCCGCCCTGCGGGGTCCCGTTGCGGGAGGGGGCGGGAAGGGTTGTTCTCACGGGCGGGCTCCTGACGCGGAGGGCGCGGCGCCCACGGGGACCGGGGCCACGGACGGGTCGACGGTCTGCACGAGCCGCACCGCGCGGCGGGTGACGAGCTGGGCCCGCCCGGCGGGCAGCGTGCGCGGCCGCGCCTCGCCGAGGAACTTGCCCTCCTCCTTGGGGTAGGAGAACAGCACGCCGGGGGCGCCGAGCTCCCACATGCGGCGCAGCAGCGGGTCCATCATCGCCCGCATCGCGCCGGAGGTGCTGCGCGCGACGACGAGGTGCATGCCGATGGTCGCGCCGTGCGCGAGCAGCGGGATCAGTGGTTCGAGAGGCCCGCCCATCCCCGCGCCGGTGGCCATCAGGTCGTAGTCGTCGATCAGCAGGAACAGCCGCGGGCCGTTCCACCAGTCCCGGCGGGCGAGCCGGTCGGGCGGCAGGTCGGCGCCGGGCAGCCGCTTGGTCATGGAGACGGCGGCGTTGGCGGCGAGGTCGGCGAGCGCGTCCGAGCTGACGGCGTAGCCGATCCGGTACTCCTCGGGAACGGCCGCGTGCAGCTCCCGGCGGCCGTCGGCGAGCAGGATCCGGGCCTGCGACGGCGCGTAGGTCGCGGTGATCGAGCGGGCGAGCGTGCGCAGCACGCCGGTCTTCCCCGTCTCGGCGTCGCCGAGCACGATCAGGTGCGGGGTGGCGCCGAAGTCGTGCCGGACGGGTTCGAGCCGCTTCTCGTCCAGGCCGAGGGACACCGTGAGGTCGCCCGCGGCGCCGAGGACCGGTGCGGGGACCCCGGCGGCCGGCAGCCGGGTCGGCAGCATCCGCACCTCGGGGGCCCGGCGGCCGGTCCAGTAGGTGGCGACCTCCTCGGCGGCGAGCCGGGTCGCGGTCATCAGGTCGTCCGTGTCCGAGGACCCGTCGATCCGGGACAACCCGGCGAGGAAGTGGTGCTTGCCGGCGGTGAGACCGCGGCCCGGCTGGTGCGGGACGCCGGCCGCGGTACGGGCGCCGAGCTCGGACTCGATCGGGTCGCCGAGGCGCAGCTCCAGCTTGGTGCCGAGCAGGTCCCGGGTGGACGGCCGGATCTCCGACCAGCGGTTCGCGGCGACGACGACGTGCACGCCGAAGGACAGCCCCCGCGACGCCAGCTCGGTGACCCGCGGTTCGAGCTCCTCGAAGTCCTTGCGCAGCGTCTGCCAGCCGTCGACGACGAGGAAGACGTCCCCGAAGCGGTCCTCCGGGAGGACGGACGGGCTGCCCGCGCCCGAGTCGCGTGCCCGGTAGGCCGCCATCGAGTCCACCCCGTGGGCGGCGAACACCTGCTCGCGCCACTCCAGCAGCTGGGCCAGCTCCTCGATCGTCCGCAGCACCCGGTCGCGGTCGAGGCGGGTCGCGACGGACCCGACGTGCGGGAGCCCGGACAGCGACACCAGCCCGCCGCCCGCGAGGTCCAGGCAGTAGAACTGGACCTCCTCGGGGGTGTGGGTGAGCGCGAGCGCGAGCATCAGTGTGCGAAGCAGCGTCGACTTCCCGGCCTGCGGCGCCCCGACCACGCCGACGTTGCCGTCCGCCCCGGTCAGGTCGGCCGCCAGCAGCTCGCGGGACTGCTCGAACGGCTGGTCCACCAGCCCGAGCGGCACCCGCAGGCTCCGGACGGCGGGATGCCCCGGCGCGGTCATGCCGCGCCTCGGGTCCGGCACCAGACCGGGGAGCAGCTGGTCGAGGCTGGGCGAGGAGTCCAGCGGCGGCAGCCACACCTGCCGCGCCGCGGGCCCGGCGCCCGCCAGCCGGCCGATCAGGACGTCGAGGAGGCTCTCCTCCTCGTCCCCGGCGGCCTCGCCGCGGGGCCGGTCCGGGCGCGCGGGCTCGTCCGCGGCGTCGTGGTCGCGGCGGATCGTGCCGGGGGCGAGCCCGAAGGCGGCGATCTCGGTGGCCGCCAGGAGCGCGGACCCGGCCCCGCCGCGTACCTCGGGGCAGGGCCCGGAGACGTAGGCGGCCTTGAACCGCACCAGGTTCTCGGTGTCGATCTTCAGATACCCGTTGCCCGGGGCCGAGGGCAGCTCGTAGGCGCTCGCGGCGCCGATCACGCTGCGGGACTCCATCGAGGAGAACGTGCGCAACGCGATCCGGTAGGACAGGTGCCCCTCGACGCGGTGGATGCGGCCCTCGTCGAGGCGCTGCGAGGCCAGCAGCAGGTGCACCCCGAGGCTGCGCCCCAGCCGTCCGATCTGGACGAACAGGTCCATGAACTCCGGCTTGGCCGCCAGCAGCTCGGAGAACTCGTCCACCACGACGAGCAGGGTGGGCAGCGGCGGCAGCGTCGCCCCGCCGGCCCGGGCCTTCTCGTACTCGTGGAGCGAGGAGTATCCGGCGGCGCGCAGCAGCTCCTGGCGACGGACCAGCTCACCGTTGATCGAGTCCTGCATGCGGTCGACCAGCGGTAGCTCGTCGACCAGGTTCGTGATCACGGCCGAGGTGTGCGGGAGCCGCTCGGTGCCGAGGAACGTCGCCCCGCCCTTGAAGTCGACGAGGACCATGTTCAGGATCTCCGACGAGTGCGTCGCCGCGAGGCCGATCACCAGCGTGCGCAGCAGCTCGCTCTTGCCCGAGCCGGTGGCGCCGATCAGCACGCCGTGCGGCCCCATGCCGCCCTGCGCGGCCTCCTTGAGGTCGAGCTCCACGACCTCACCGTCCTCGGTGACGCCGATCGGGACCTGCAACCGCGCCCGTTGCGCGGTCCGCTGCCGCCAGGACGCGGCGACGTCCAGGGCGCGCGGGTCGCGGACGCCGAGCAGCTCGGTGAGCTCGAGGTCCGTCTCCAGCGGCTTGCTGGACAGCTCGACGGTGCCGCTGGTGCGCAGCGGGGACAGCACCCTGGCCAGCCGCTCGGCAGGCGCGGGCCCGATCCGGTCCGGCACGGCCCGGCCGACGCCGTCGCCCGACGGGAACTCGACGGCCCCGTCGGTGACGGTGAGCCGCAGCACCGCCTCCCCGCCCGGCAGCGCCCCCGTCAGGTCCAGCAGCACGACGTTGCGCAGCCCGCCGCCGCGCAACCGGGAGCGCTCGGGCACGTCCACCCCGTGTGCGACGACCACGGTGAACGGCTCGTGCGGGCTCGGGGTCGCGGCCGGGTCGTGGTCGGGGCGGTCCAGGACCTCCGGCCCGAGCAGGCCGAACAGCGCGTCCACGTCGGCGGCGACGACCCGCACCGGTCCCCCCTCGTCGACCGCGTCGGGGTGGGCGAGGTGCGGCAGCCACTTGCACCAGTCCCAGCCGGACTGCTGCTCGGGGCCGAGCAGCAACGCGAGCCGCAGCTCGTCGGGCGAGTGCAGCACCACGAGCTGGGCGAGCAGGGACCGCAGCAACGCGGCCGCGGGCCCGGCCTCCCCCGCGAACTCGACGGCGGAGAACCGGCGCAGGCCCACTGCGACCGGCAGCTCCGGCACCGTGGAGAAGGCCCGGGTGAACCGGCGCAACGCAATGGCGCACAACGGTTCCAGGTCCTCCACCGGCCGGGTCTGCGGTGGGTCGAGCTCGAGGGCGGCCCGCTGGTCGCCGCGGCCGATCCGGACGCGCGCGAAGTCGTCGTGCCCGGCCCGGCGCTCCCAGAGCCGCGGCGAGCGGGCCAGGTCCGCCAGGGCAGCGGGCTCGGGGTTGTCCCAGGCGAGCGCCGCCCGCTGCTCGTCCGCCGCGGCACGGGCCCGGTCGCGGAGCTGGTCGAGGTAGCGCAGGTAGTCCCGGCGTTCGGCGCGCATGGTGCGGCGCCGCTCCATGCCCGGCCGGACGATCTGGACCAGGCTCATCGACACCATCGACAGGCCCATCATGCCGGTGACCAGGTAGAGCGCGGGCGACGTGCCGCCGAGCGAGAAGATCAGCACCATCGCGCCGGTGCCGAGCGCCATCGGCAGGTAGGACATCGCCGAGGTGAAGTCCAGCGCGGCGGGCTCGCCGAGCACCGGCGGCTCGGCCGGTTCGAGACGGCCGGCCGGCAGGTCCGGCCCCGCCGCGCGCGGGCCCCGCTTGACGACGACGGTGCTCACGACCGTCGTCCGGGGAAGAGTCCGGAGGACACGGGCGGGTTCACTCCCCGCGGTGCGACGGCCGGGCCGCGACCCGGGCGCCGTGCAGGGCGGCGAGCAGGTCGTCGATCCGGTGCAGCATGGAGGCCCGCTCGGCCGCGCCGGCGCCGTGCATCCCCTGAGGTGCCGGGACGTCGAGCGCGAGCAGGTCCGCGCGCACTCCGGCCAGCATCGCCGCGGTGCTGCTGGCCAGGACCTCCGCGGCCGTGCAGGTCGTCATCCGTCCGTCCCCCGATCCTCGGTCAGGGAACCGACGATGGCGGGCCGCGCCCGGTGGGGCCAGCGATTCGGGACCGGGATGCCCGTCCCTCCCGCAGGGACTGCCCTCCCGGACAGCCCGCCGGGGAACACCCGGGAGGTCAGCCCGCCGCGCGGCGGGCCCGCTCCCCTCCGAAGCGCTGCAGCCGGGCCCACATGGCGGGGGTCCGGGCCAGCGCCAGCGAGTACTCCCGGATCAGCGGGTGGAACCGGTAGGTGCCCGGGGCGGGCTCGGCCAGCAGGTGATGGTCGACGAGCCGGGCGAGCCGGGTGATGAGCTGCTGGCGGTCCTGCACCGGGCACAGCGGACGCACCGCGTCCCGGCTGAACTCGGGCCGGTCCAGGAGCGCGCCGGCACAGAGCACCTCGAGGGCGTCCTGGTCCACCGCGGCGAACGAGTGCCCGAGGAACGGCCCGATGCCCAGGTCGTGGATCCAGTCGGGGTCGGCCGCCTGCTGCGCGGCCAGGTCCCGGCAGTACTCGGCGACGGACCAGCTGGGCCGGGAGTCGAGCTGCGTGGCGTTGGCGACCAGCATCAGCGGCAGCCCACCGATGCGCCGCAGGAGCTCCCCCACGGCCGCGGGTTCCCGGTCGACCCGCTCGTGGCCGACATGGCGGGCGAACAGCTCCCAGGACTGCTCGAAGGTCAGCGGGTCGACCTGGACGCGCTGCACCGGGGTGAGCCTGCGCATCCGGTAGGTACCCGCGATCAGCACGGTCGTGCCGGCGGCGACGAGCCGCGCCACCGCCGAGGTCCCGGCACCGGGCGTGGTGCCGAGCCGCTCGTCGAGGTCCGGCTCGCCGTGCACCCCGTCGAGGACCAGCAGCGAGCCGCCGGGGAGGGCCCCCGGGACGGTGCGCCCGGAGGCCACCAGGTGCACCTCCCCGGCGAACCGGCCCGCGACGCGGGCGACCGCGGCCACCGCTGCCGCGGTGGTCCCGACGCAGGGCAGCCCGTGCAGCACGACCGGACGGGGCGCGGCCGGGAGGAGCAGCACGGACAGCCGGTCGAGCACGTGATCGCGCCCGACGAGGTCCGGCACCGTCGCGGGGAGCGCGTCCGGGGCCCGGAAGGATCGGGCGTCCCCACACCCCTCGGCGGGCGGGAACGCGGACGACACCCGTCCTTGTGGGGCCGACGGGCCACGCAACGGGACGACGGGCAGGTCACCGGTGTTCAGCGTGTCCTCGGCGAGGATCTGCCGCTGCAGCGCGCGCAGCTCGGGGCCGGGCTCGATCCCCAGGTCCGCCACCAACCGGGCCCGCAGCTCCGCGTAGAGGGCGAGGGCCTCCGCGCGCCTGCCCTCCCGGTGCAGACCGCGCATCCGCAGCCCGTGCAGGCGTTCCCGGTGCGGATTCTCGCGGAGCAGCCGGTGCAGCTCGACGGTGCGCACCTCGGGCCGGCCCCGGGTCAGCTCCAGCTCGACGAGCTCCTCGAAGGCGGCGAGCCGCTCCTCCCGCAGGGCGACGCGGTTCACCTCGGCCATGGGCCCCGGCAGCCCGGTGAGCGCGACGCCGTCCCACCCGTCCAACGCGGTGCGGAGCAGCGCGGCCGCGCGCTCGAGGGAACCGTCCGCGCCGGCGGCTCGGGCGGCGGCCAGCCGGTGCCGGAAGAGGAACAGGTCGACCTCCATGCCGACGACGTCGAGGAGGTAGCCGCCGCCGACCGAGCGCAGGATCCGGCTCTCCTCGCGCGGTGCGCGTCCCGGTTCGAGGATCCGGCGCAGGACGGACACGTGGGCCTGGACGGCGCTCTGCGGGTTGGCGGGCGGGTCGGCGCCCCAGATGGCGTCGACGAGCCGATCCGGGCCGATCACCCGGCCTGCGCCGAGCAGCAGGGTCGCGAGGAGCGCGCGGCGCTGCGGCGGACCGAGCGCGATCGGCTCGTCGCGGAACCACGCCTGCACCGGCCCGGCCAGCACGAACCGCAACGGGAGGGCCGCCGCGTGCTGATGATCCACAGGTGTGGTTTAGCAGTTGTTAAGCGTTTTCGTGGGTGACTGCGAATGAACGTCTGGAGAACCGGCCCGGCGCGCCTCTGTCACTGCAGGTCAGAACTTCTCGAGGACACGACAGTGTGACCGTCCACATGCCCCGGTCCCGGCTCGGCCTCAGAGGGCCCCGCAGCGCAACCCGAACGCCACGGCGTGCGAGCGGTTGCGCAGGTTGAGCCGGGTCATCATCGCGTGCAGCACGTTCTTGATCGTGCGCTCGGAGTAGTTCAGCCGGTCCGCGATCTCCACGGTGTCCAGCCCGTCCGCCAGCAGTCGCAGCACCTCCACCTCGCGGATCTGAAGCCCGCCGGCGGTGAGCCCGTTGGGCGCCAGCACGTCGCGCTGCACGGACCGCACCTGCTCGACGAGCCGGTGCAGCACTCCCCCCGGCATCTCGGCCCGGCCGGCCGCGGCGCCGAGCACGGCCCGCAGCACCCGCTCCGGGGACGCGTCACGCCGCGCCAGCACACTGACGAGACCGCAGTCGACGGCCCGCAGCAGCAGCCGCTCGGGCAGCGAGTCCGACACCAGCACGATCCCCGCCCGGCGCGGCAGGCACTCCTCGGCCGCGCCCCGCATCAGGTCCAGTGTGGACTCATCGGTGTGCGGCGTCACCACGACCAGGACGTCCGCCTCCCCCCGCCGTGCCGGCGCGAGCAGCTCCACGTCGGAGCGCCCGCGCAGGACCGAGGCAGCGCCGTCA
Organism: Pseudonocardia sp.; assembly: GCF_025465255.1. Taxonomy (GTDB): domain Bacteria; phylum Actinomycetota; class Actinomycetes; order Mycobacteriales; family Pseudonocardiaceae; genus Pseudonocardia. Next base: position 3,429 of record NZ_JAODNI010000104.1, on the reverse strand, counting down.
GCACTCAACGGATCATCGGCCAGCACCGCGACGCGCATCGAGCTCAACGGTCCCTCCTCCACAATCGTTCGATCGTGCAACATCCTGCAGGACCCGACTTGCCGTTCTCTTGGCGAACGCGCGGCGGGCGGCGGGGGACGGCGCCGCGGCCGCCCGGCAGATCTCGGAGAGCCCCGCCGCCGCTGAACATGGTCACCACGGCGTGCCTCGCCCCGCGACGGCTCGTCAGACCAGGAGGCTCTGCACGGCGACGGGGGCGAAGGACATGAATGCCATCAGCGTCGTCATCACCGTCCAGGAACGGATCTACCGGGGCGTGTCGCAGGATCAGGTGCACGAGCAGCCGACGCCGACGGACCGCTCACCATCACGTCCCTGCCCGTCGCGCCGATCGGTCGATTGCTGCTGTTCGGACCATCAGCTCACCGGGTCGCCCACGTTGCCCACGCGCACCGGACCGTTCACCTCGCTCGGCCACGCGACCTCCACGGCGGTGTCGACAGCGTCGGAGGGCAGGTCGAACGTCGCCTTGGCGGCGGTAGCGCCCGGCAGGTCGGCGCGCGGCGAGGCGACGTAGACGACCTTCGGGTGCGCCTCGTCGACGATCACCTCGACCACCGAGGCCGCGGTGCTCGCGTCCATCTCCACTGACTCGATGCCCAGGGGGGCGCCCCCGGCACTGTAGAAGATGAGGTTGGTCGGCGCGCCGATGAGAGTGCAGGACACGCCCGGCTCCGCGGCGAACTCGATGGCGAACAGCTTCTCGTTCGCCACCGGTGTGGCCTCCTCCCTGACCGAGACGTTGAGCTGCTGCGCGCTGCATTCGCCCTGCGCGGCCGGCATCGCCTGCGCGGCACCGGTGGAGCCGCACGCGCTACCAACCACGACAGCCCCCGTGATGGCAGCAGCAGCGCCGAGGCGGGATGCGCCCTTGAACGTGATCCCCATGATCGTCCTCCTGTGTGTCGGTGTGCTTGCTTCGGTGATGGGCAGCGCGATGGGGGCGGGCGCGGGCGGGGCCAGCGCGTTGCCGGTCCCGGACACCGCCGGGGCAGGTCGGTCATGATCACCGACGCTAGGTCGGTGCTGCGTCACTGGGACCGACCGATAGGACGATCGGCATCGGCCGAATGGCCACTAGTCACGCCGGTGCGGTGCACCCCGCTCTCACGGCCTCCGAGGCTCGCGGCCACTGAAGGCGCCCTTGGCCTGCCGGGCCCGTCGGGTCCGGTGCGCATCCCGGACCGTCGGGTCATCGCCCAGGCTCGTGGGGCCTTCGAGGTCCTCCTTGACAACCGCGAGACCCGACGGCTCGGGGCGTGCTGACCGGCGATGGGGTTGCGCGCCGCGAGCGCTTCAATGACCTACCGGAAGCCGCGCCTCACCGGAGCGCCCACCCGCAACGACGGAAGCGAACACGGCGATCAACCAGCCAGGATCGACCCTGACCAGCGACGACATTGCCGCCGACGGACCAGTCGGATACGCCGGGGTGGACTGGTCGTGGTCCGAACACGCCGTCTGCGCGATCGACGAGACCGGCGCCGCCATCGAGCAATTCACGGTCAAGCACTCCGCGGCTGGGCTGGGCAAGCTGGTCACCCTCCTGCACCTGCTCGACGCCCGCCTGACCGTGTTCGTGATCGCCAGCTGGCAGGTCACCGCCCTGCGCTCCCGCTACGGCACCGCCGCCAGCAAGGACGACCGCTTCGACGCCTACCTCCTCGCCGACGTCCTGCGGCACCGACCGCCGCCGCCTCACCCCACTCACCGTCGATTCCCGGGCCACCCTCGGCCTGCGGATGCTAGTCACCTCCAGACCCGTTCCAGTAGGCGAACGTGCACGGGGCGGTCAGGCCAGCATGGCTCATCCACCGATAGGTGTCGGATGTGACCGTAGCCAGGCCAGGAGCTGCTGGGCGTGCCGGTTCGGCGGGAAGATCGGATAGAACACGTACTCGATTGCGCCATCGCTGATCACGAGCGTGAGCCGCTTGTAGAGCATCAAGTCCCCGGCTCGGAAGGTCGGCAGGTTCAGCTTCTCGGCCAGGCTCAGCCCGGTGTCGGAGAGCATTTCGAAGGGCAACCGAAGGCGGTCGACGACTTCCCGTTGATAGTCACTGTCCTGGCTGGACAAACCGAGTACGGCGGTCGCGCCGGCGTCGAGCAGGTCGCGGTGGTGGTCCCGGAAGTCACACGCCTCGGTGGTGCACCCGCGAGCGCCGGGGATGTTGTCCCAACCGTCCGGCAGGCCGATGTCCGGCCTGCCGGTCAACGGGTAGATGTAGAGGACCGCCCGGCCCGGGCCCAAGTCGTCGAGAGCGATGGTTCGATCGGCTGTGCTCGGCAGACTCAGGCGCGGGATCGGCTGACCGACGAGGTGGTCGGCGGCCCCGTCGTCCTCGGGTATGGGCAGGTCGGCGGGGAGCTGGTTCAGGTCGGCCATGACCGTCCTCTCGTCGTCGGGCGTCCGGACCGTGCTGGCCCCGGTGCACGGCCTCGCCTAGCCGGGTGACAAGGGCCGCCCGCTTGACTGCGAGGGCCTCGATCCGTGCTGTGAGCTCGGCGATGGCGTTACGGAACGTGACCTGAGGCCCGGCAGTCCTCCGCATGAGCCCGACCAGCGGTCGGACACTCCAAGACCGACCCCTGGGCGCGTTGCGAGCTCCCCGATCTTCACGTCGTCCACCTATTGCGAGCGTAAACGTCAACCTCCGGGGAAGGTCGACACCTGGCCGCCTTTCGGCCGGCAGCACGAGGTGGACGATCAACGGCCGGTGGGGGCAGCAATACTCCAGAAGGCGACGGCGGCATCAGCTCGGATGTCTATCTGGGTGGTCATTCCGGCTCGGTAGCGTGCCGATATTCGACGAAGTCGGTGTCGCGCCAGAGACCGCAGCGCCGGCCATGCCGGTTTAGGCCGAGGCTCTGCCGGATAGTCCCGCTCGCACCAATCAGATCTCGGCCGTTCAGGCAACTGGGGGAGCTGCGCGATGGCCGCAGGGAATGGAAAGCAGCCGCTGCATGATTCGTCCGGCGGTTCCGTCATGGTGTCGGTACAGGACTTCGATGGCTACACCTTGTCGATCAACGCTGCGCACCGGGCGGTGCTGGGGTGGTCGCTGGACGAGCTGTCGGCGGTGCCGTTCTGGGAGCTGGTGCACCCGGAGGACCAGCAGCGGTTGATGGAGGACCGGGAGCGGCTGCTGCTGCGCGGGCTGGGCCGGATGTCCGCCCGGCGGGTGCGGATGCTGCGCCGCGACGGCACGCACCGCCTCATCGCCTACGAGATGCGGGCCAAGCCGGAGGAGGAACGCATCTACCTCTCCGGAGAGGACGTCACCAACCACCAACCGAACGTTTGCGGAGAGCGGTTCCTCGTCGGGTCCTGGGACTGGGACATCAGCCGGGACTCCGCGACCTGGTCGC